>CAYREA010000117.1:0-14674 GCA_964423075.1 uncultured Rubrivivax sp.
GGCCATCCACGGCATCGGCAAGGACCTGGCCGAACGCGAGCAGCGTGCCCGCACGCTGCTCGAGAAGGTGGGCCTGGACGGCCGCGCCTTCGGCAAGTACCCGCATGAATTCAGCGGCGGCCAGCGCCAGCGCGTGGCCATCGCGCGCTGCCTCACGTTGAACCCCGAGGTGCTGGTGCTCGACGAGGCCGTCAGCGCGCTCGACGTCAGCGTGCAGGCCCAGGTGCTGAACCTGCTGCGCGACCTGCAGGACGAGTTCGGCCTCTCCTACGTCTTCATCAGCCACGACCTGGCCGTGGTGCGTTTCATCAGCGACGAAGTGCTGGTGATGAAGGACGGCCAGGTGGTGGAGCAGGCCAGCGCGGTGCAGATCCTGGCGGCGCCGCAGCAGGAGTACACGAAGCGGCTGCTGGCGGCCGTTCCGCGCGGGTACCGCGCGGCGGCTGCGGCCTAGCTAGAGATCGCCGGGAATAGTCCCGGCTACCAGCCGCTTCAGGTCGTCGGCGCGCATCTGCTGCGTGCCGGCGTGCTGCCTGAAGTACTCCACCACCGCCAGGTGATGCACGACGTCGCGCAGGCTCAGCGGCCGGCTCACCGGCCAGGTGGCGAAGTTCTCCTCGGCGTGCAGCAGCACGCGGTCCACGGTCTCGGCGTCGCCGCCCAGGGTGAGCTCGACGATGCGCCGGTACAGCCCGATGCCTGTCATCTCCGGATGCTGCTGCTTCAGACTTTGGCACAGGGCCAGCAGTTCACGGCAGCGGCGGCCGACATAGCGGCGTTCGCGCCATGCGGCCCAGCTGCGTTGCAGCAGGCCGGCCTTGCCCGGGATGGGTGCGGCAGGGCTCACCTTGGCCAGGGGCATGGTCTGTCTCCGGGGCCGGCCCCGCTGCGGTGCGGGGTCCGTTGCCGGGGTGTACGGCCGGCGCGCCAACAAATTCCCGTCCCGTGTCGGGAATCCCCGACCTTGGGCTCAAGTTTTCCCCACAGGAGCCCGATACGGGATCGTCGTCCGGTGCGGTGTGCGCCCGGGCATCAACCCTGCGGAGATTCAGTTCATGCACCACCCCCGTCGCGCCGCCCTGCTGTTGGCGGCAGCCTGCTTCAGCGGCCTGGCTTTCGCCGCCGATGACCGTGGCACCAAGGAAGAGGCCAAGGCCATGGTCGATGCGGCCTTCGAGCACATCAAGAAGGTCGGTGCCGAGAAGGCCTACAAGGACTTCACCACCGACAAGGCCGCCTGGACCAAGAAGGACCTGTACGTCATGGTCTACGACTCCAAGGGCGTGAATCTCGCCCACGGCGCCAACGAGAAGCTGGTCGGCAAGGACCTCAGCGCGATGAAGGACGGCAACGGCGTGCCCATCGTCGGCGGCCTGATCGGCCTGGCGGCCAAGGGCGGCGGCTGGTTCGACTACGACTGGCCCGATCCCATCACCAAGAAGCTGGCACCCAAGAGCACCTTCGCCCGCAAACAACCCAACGGCGAAGGCTTCGTCGGCGTCGGCGTCTACCGCTGATCCGGCACGAAGCGGAGCGACATCACCATGCGGCAGTTCCTGCGCAACGCATCCATCGGCCTGAAGGTGAGCCTGGCGCCGGTGTTTGCCATCCTGTGCCTGGCCATCGTGGCCGGCGTGGGCTGGTGGGCCAACCGTTCGCTCACGGCTGAACTCCAGTCCGTGGGCGGCACCGGCATGAGCCGCATCGTCGATGCCGACGCCTACGCCCGCCAGCTCACCGAGCTGCACCAGGCGGTCTACCAGAGCCTCACCTGGGAGGCCGTGGGCCAGCGCGCTGACCGCATCAAGAGCTTCGACGAGGCGCTGCTGGCGCAGCTGAAGGCCTTCCAGTCGACCGTGAAGTCGGCGGCCGACGACACCAGCCTCAATGAACAGCAGCGCAGCACGATGGCGGCCTTCGCTGCCAGCTTCGGCAAGTACGCCAAGATCGCCGTCGACACCGTGGACATCAAGAGCGCGGGTGTCGCCACCGCCGCCAGCTACGTGGAAACGCTGGAAGGCGAGTACCGCACGAGCCTGGCCCTGATCCAGAAGTTCGTGAAGACCGAAGTCGAGACCACCGGCGCCAGCGTCGAGGCCGCCCACGCGATGGCCACGCGCAACAGCCTGGTGATCGGCGGCGTGTCGCTGGCGGCCGTGCTGCTGGCCACCCTGTTGAGCTGGCTGCTGGCGCGCGCCATCAGCCAGCCGCTCGACCAGGCCGCGCGCCTCGCCGGCCGCCTGGCGCAGGGCGACCTCAGCGCGCAGGCCGAAGCGGCTTCGGCCGACGCCACCGGCCGTGTGCTGGCGGCGCTGGCCGAGGTGGCGGGCAACCTGAACGGCATCGTCGGCGACGTGCGCCGCACGGCCGACGAGATCAGCACCGCCTCGGGCGAGATCGCCACCGGCAACAGCGACCTGTCGGCACGCACCGAGAGCACGGCCTCGTCGCTGCAGCAGGCGGCAGCCTCGATCGAGGAACTGTCGGCCACGCTGCGCACCAGCGCCGACAACGCCCGCTCGGCCAACCAGCTGGCGCAGGACGCATCCGTGGCGGCGCGCGAAGGCGGCGTGATCGTGGCCGACGTGGTCAGCACCATGGACGCCATCAACCGCCAGGCCAAGAAGATCGCCGACATCATCGGCACCATCGACGGCATCGCCTTCCAGACCAACATCCTGGCGCTCAACGCCGCGGTGGAAGCGGCGCGCGCCGGCGAACAGGGGCGCGGCTTCGCCGTCGTGGCCAGCGAGGTGCGCAGCCTGGCGCAGCGCAGCAGCGAGGCGGCGCGCGAGATCCGCACGCTGATCGGCTCGTCGGTCGAGCAGATCGACGGCGGTGTGGGCAAGGTGCAGAGCGCGGGCCTCGCCATGGGGCGCATCGTCGAGTCGATCGAGCGCGTGACGCAGACCGTTGAGGACATCTCGCGCGCCAGCGCCGAGCAGGCCAGCGGCATCGCCCAGGTCAACCAGACCGTTTCCGAGATGGACCGCTCGACGCAGCAGAACGCCGCGATGGTGGAACAGGCCAGCGCCGCCACCGAGTCGTTGCGCCAGCAGGCCGCGCGCCTGGTGGAACTGCTGACGCGCTTCCGCACCGCCTGACGCGTCGGCGCGGCTGCGGCTTCAGGCCGTGCGCCGGCGCCGGCGCACGGCGGCGGCCACGCCCAGCAGGCCCAGCGCCTGCAGCGCCACGGTCGCCGGCTCGGGCACGGCCGTGACCTGGATGTTGTCCAGCGCCACGTCGAAATACGTGAAGCCGTAGAACCAGCCCGGCACGGCCGTGGTGAAGACGATCTCGTCCACGCCGCGCAGCACGTCGGTGAAGCTGGTGCCCGCGGGCAGGATGGGGTCGCCGAGTTCGGTCTCGGCACCATAACCGCGCCAGCCGGTGGGCAGTGCCGCCGCGCCGGTGTCGGCGATGGTCACCGAGAAGTGCTGCCAGCCCATGCCGGCGCCGATGGTGCCCAGCTCGTACCACACGCTGGTGTAGGGCAGGCCGCCGCTGGTGTTGTCGTGGTCGCGCAGTTCCACCACCAGCTGGCGCTGCACTTCCATGCCGCTGAACAGGTAGATGATCGAGCGCGCGTCGATGTCCAGGCTGATGGTCGCGCTGGGCGCCACGGTGTAGTTGCCGGTGACGGCGCTGCTCTGGTTGCTCCAGTAGGCCATCCAGCTGTCGGGGATCACGCTGTGCAGCGCCGGCGCGGCGTTGCCCAGGCTGGCGTCCACCCAGGTGCCCATGCCGGGCACCGGCTCAGAGGGATTGATGCCTTCCCAGCCGCCGGCGCCGCTGGAGAAATCGGTGTAGGAATGGCCGGGGTCGGCCGCGGCGGTGCCGGCGGCCAGCAGCAGCCCGGTGGCCAGGGTGGTCAGCGTCTTGCGAAACATAATGGGTCCAGCACGAGTGGAAGATGCGAACCATCCTAGGCGTGCAGTCCTGCACAAGCTTGATGAAATCCTGACCATTGCGGCCCCGTGAACCCGAGCCGCCCACCACCCGCTCCCCTGCTGGACATCGACGAGGCCGGCCTGCCGCGGCTCGGCGGCCGCCTGCTCAAGCTGCCGCCCAAGGAACGTGCGGCGCTGGGCCTGCTGTGGCGCCAGCGCCCGGCCGTGGTGCGCAAGGACCAGTTTGCCGAAGCCGCCTGGGCCGGCTTGGCCATGTCCGACGAGAGCCTGGCGCGCTGCATCAGCCGCGTGCGGCGCACGCTGGCGCCGCTGGGGCTGAAGGTGGAGGCTGTGTACGGCCTGGGCTACCGGCTGGAGGAGCCCGCCGCGCCGCCAGCGCAGGCGGCTGGGCCCAGCGCGCAGGGCCAGGACGCCCTGGCCCACGCGCGCCAGCTGCTGCTGCAGCGCACGCCGGCGGCGCTGGGCCTGGCCATCGAGCTGATGCGCGGCCTGGTGCGCGACGAACCCGGCTACGCCGCCGCGCGCGTGGCGCTGGCCGACGCGCTGTCGGTGGCCGTGGGCTGGGGCCTGCTGCCCACGCCGTCCGCCGTCGACGAAGGCCTGGCCGCGCTGGCCTTGCCCGGCGCCGATGCCGAACCCGGCCTGCACGCCGCGCGCGGTGCCCTGCTCGACATGGCCTGGCGCTTCGACGAGGCCGCCCTGTGCTTCGAGCGTGCCCTGGCCAGTGACGGCGACAAGCCCGACACCCTGCTCGGTTACGCCCGCCACCTGCTCTACACCAACCAGGCCGAACGCGCGGTGCAGGTGCTGGGCCGCGTGCGCCAGCTGGCGCCGCACGCGCTGCACCCGCGCCTGACGCTGGCGCGCGCGCTGGTGCAGAGCGGGCGCGGCGCCGAGGCCGTGGCGGAGGTGCAGGCCACGCTGGAGGCGCAGCCCGGCCAACTGGTGGTGCTGGCCTTCTCGCTGGCGCTGCAGGCCCTGGTGGCGCCGCGGCCCGATCTGGAAACCGCCGCCGTGCGCCTGACGCAGGGCGCCGACGCACCACCCTTCGTGTGGACCGTGTCCTCGTTCGTACTGGCCCGGCTGGGCCTGCGTGAGCCCGCGCTCGACATCGTCGACACCGCGCTGCTGTGTTCGGCCACGTCGGCCGGCGAGGCCACGCTCTACGCGGCATCGCTGGCGGCGCTGGGTGAACACGACCGCGCCGCCACGCTGCTGCGGCGCGCCGCCGACGAACGCTGCGGCATGCTGGCGCTGGTGCTGCGCGACCCGGCCCACGCGGCCTGGTTGCCGCAACACCCCGAAGGCCGCGCGCTGCTGGCCCTGGTGTTCGGCAACGAAGGCGCGGCTCAGAAGATGTCCGGCCCCCCGGACAGGACGTTGCGCGGGTCATAGCGCGCCTTGGCCGCCACCAGGCGGCTGAATTGCGGCCCGTAGTGCGCCGCCCAGTCGTCGCGCGTCAGCTCCACGGCGCTGATGGGGTAGTGCGTGCCGCCCAGATCGCGGCAGCGGTCGAACAGCACGCGGTTGTAGTCCACCGCCTGCGCCACCGCGGCCGGCGAATCGGGCATGAAGCGCAGGATGCCGAAGGCAAAAGCGAACTTCGACTTCGGCGCGCGGAACAGCGGCCGCTTGAAGCGGTGGGGCCGCAGCGGGATCAGCAGGATCTGGAAGCTGTCGCCGGGCACCAGCGGCCTGAGCGTCTGCTCGACCTCGGCGACGAAGGCTTCGATCGCCGGCACCGGCAGGATGAGGTCGATCCAGGGGTGCGGCTGGGTGGGGAAATTGGGCACGCGGTTGGCGAAGGCGCTGAAGCCCAGGTCTTCGAAACTGATGAAGTTGCGCAGGTCGTGCAGGCCGGCCAGCAGCGTGGCCGGGTCGGGCGGAGCGGCCGGCGGGCTGTAGTAGCGGCCCACCTGCAGGGCATGCACCCAGCTTCCATTGGCTTGTGGTACGGCAAAGGCTTCCATGAAGTCGAAGCGCTCTTCCTCCGTCAGACGCAGCGTGTCGGCCGTCAGCGCGGCCAGGTTGGCGTAGACCAGCGTGGCGGTGGCGATGCGCGCCGGCGCCGGCACCAGTCGCAGCGTGGCGCGCACGATCAGCGCCACCTGGCCCTGGCCAGCCAGCACGGCCTCGAACAGATCGGGGCGCAAGGTCGGCGAACAGTCCAGCAGCTCGCCCTGGCCAGTGACCACCTGCAGCGCCAGCACCTGGTCGACCTGCGCGCCCTGGCGGTGCGTCATGCCGCCGATGCCACCCACCGACAGCGTGCCGCCGACGGACTGGCCGATGAAGTCGGTCAGCGCCGGCGGCATCAGGCCCTGCGCCAGCGTGGCCTGCAGCAGCGTGTTCCAGCGCAGGCCGGCGTCGACCTCGATGCGGTCGGGTGCGATGGTGTGGATGGTCTGCAGCGTGCTCAGGTCGACCACGATGCCGGCCTGCAGCTGCGACTGGCCGTAGGCCGTGTGCCCGCGCCCGCGGCCGACCATGCGGATGCCGTGCCGGTTGGCGTAGGCCAGCATGCGCACCACGTCCTGCACCGAGCCGGGCTTCAGCACGGCCAGCGGCATCTCGTGCACGATCTGGCCGAAGTCCTGCGCGTACTCGGTGCGCGTGGCCTTGTCCAGCAGCAGGCTGCCGTCCAGCGGCGGCAGGCCGTGGAAGGCGCGTTGCGAGCCCGGCCCTGCGGCAGTGACCCAGGTGCCGGCCAGCGCGTCGAAGCCCAGCACGGTGGTGCCGGCGCCCAGCGCCGCGACGAGGCCGCGGCGGGTGAGTGATTTTGGAGTGTTCATGGGGATCCTCACGAGTCAGCGCAGCAGCTGCAGGTAGGCCACCATGTCGTCCTGGTCCTGCTGGGTCAGCACGATGGGCGAGATGGCGCCGAAGAAGCGCGCGTAGTGGCGCACCACGTCGTGCAGCGTCTGGGCCGAGTTGTCGTGGAAGTACGGGGCCGTGCGCGCCACGCCCCACAGCGTGGGCGTCTTGAAGGCGTTGAGGCTCTCGGGGTCCTGTGCGTTGCCGGTGATCAGCGCACGGCCGGGGTCGGGGCTGGAGACGGTGGTGACGCTGCCGTCGGGGTTGCGGAACAGGAAGTCGATCACCGGGTTGCCGAGCGTGTTGAACTCGGACACGGCCACCGACTGGAAGCGCCCGCCGCGCCGGAACGGCGGCGCCGGGATGAATTCGTTGGTTTCGTCCAGACGCGGGCCGCTGTGGCAGCCGGCGCACAGGCCGGTCTTGAAGTCGCCGGCAGGCGGTGGCACAGGCGGCGCGTCGATGAAGAAGCGGCGGCCGCGCTGTTCGGCCTCGGTGTGCCCGGCAGGCAGCTCGGGCGCCTTGCCGGTGAGGGCGAACTTCAGCAGCGGCAGTGAGCTGAAGAAGGCCGGCGTGCGCTGGAAAGCGGCCAGCAGGCCGAGCTCGCGCGCGCTGGGCTCGCGGGTGCCCTGCGCGTGGTCGGCGATGGCGCCACGTGCCTGCGCCGGCAGGTCGGGCTGGCGGCCGTCGAGCATCAGCACCGGGTCTAGCGCCGGCGTGTTCAGCGTCGACGGGATGCCGCGCCGCAGCACCACGCTGCGCGCCTTGGGGTCGGCGGCCAGGCTCACGTTGTCTGGCAGCGGTATGCGCACCAGCACCGTGGCGTGTTGCAGCATGCGCGTGGTGCCCTGGCCCTGGCCGTCGTCGCTGCCGTCGGCGATGAAGAGCGGGTCGGCCGGGTTGGCGGCCAGGCGCTTCTGGGCGTCTTCGGGCGAGGTGGTGCCGCTTTCGCGTGAATGGCAGGTGCGGCAGGTGCGGCCGTTGCCACCGAAGGTCTCGTGCTCGAAGAGGCGGCGGCCTTCCAGCAGGTCGGCCACGGGGCCGCGCGCGGCGGCCGCGGCCTGGGCCTTTTGATCGGGCGCGGGCGCTTCGGCCTCGGGTGGATCGGCACCCCCGCAGGCGGCGAGCAGGGCAAGGGCAGCGGCGGTCGCGGCGGCCAGGCAAAGGCGGCCGTAGGTGGGCGTGGAAGTCATGGCGGGTTGTGCGGACTGAAGCGAGGGCCCGCAGTGTCTGCAGCACCCGCGGCGCGGTCTTGCAGATTTGCGCCAATGCGGCGCCGTGCTCTTAGCGCGCCAGCAGCGCGCGCAGCAGTTCCACTTCCACCACCGGCTTGGTGACGAAGCCGTTCATGCCGGCGGCGCCGGCCTGTTCACGTTCGTGCTCCAGCACCGCGGCCGTGAAGGCGAACACCGGCAAGGCCGCGGTCTGCGGGTCGGCCCGCAGCGCGCGCGTGGCGGCCAGGCCGTCCACCACCGGCATGTGCAGGTCCATCAGCACCGCGTGCAGGTCGGCCGCGTGCTGGCGCGCCAGGGCCACGGCCTTTTCGCCGTCGTCGGCCTCCAGCACCTCGGCGCCCAGGCGGCGCAGCATGGCGCCGACGATCAGCATGTTCACCGGGTTGTCCTCGGCCACCAGGATCAGCCGCCCGGCCAGCGCCGGCGCGGCCGGGTCGGCGGCCGTGGCGCCGGCCAGCGGCGGTGCCACGGCGGGCAGCGGCAGCTCGGCCCAGAAGCTGCTGCCGTGGGCGCCGTCGCTGTCCACGCCCACCTCGCCGCCCATGCGTTCGGCCAGCAGGCGGCAGATGGAAAGGCCCAGGCCCGTGCCGCCGAAGCGCCGCGTGGTGCTGCTGTCGGCCTGCGCGAAGGGCTTGAACAGGCGCTCGCGCGCTTCGGGCTTGATGCCCAGGCCGCTGTCGTGCACCGAGATGCGCACACGCTCGCCGGCGGCGGGGTCCACCGTCACCGTGATGCCGCCGCGCTGCGTGAACTTCAGCGCGTTGGTCAGGAAGTTGGCCAGGATCTGGCGCAGCCGCACCGGGTCGCCCACCACCGCGTGCGGCACGGCGGCGTCGATGGTGCAGTGCATCTGCAGCCCGCGTTCGCGGCCCAGCGGCGCGAAGGTGCGGAAGGTGCTGCTCACCACGCCGTGCAGGTCGAACTCGATCTGCTCCACCTGCAGGTGGCCGGCCTCGATCTTGGACAGGTCGAGCACGTCGCTGACGATGCCCGTCAGCAGCTCGGCGGCGTCGATCAGGTGCGTGAGGTACTCGCGCCGCTTGGTTTCGTCCAGCCCCGCCGGCTGCAGCAGCCGCGCCAGGCCCAGCACGCCGTTGAGCGGCGTGCGGATCTCGTGGCTCATGGTGGCCAGGAAGGCGCTCTTGGCCTGGTTGGCGGCCTCGGCCTGCTGCTTGGCCTCGGCCAGCTCGGTGGCGGCGCGGCGGCGTTCGGTGATGTCTTCGGCCACCCAGATGGTGCCGCCCTCGCGCGGGCGCGCCGCGTCCACCGGCCGCGCGCGCAGCCGCACCGCGATGCGCTGCCCGTCGGGGCGTGTGATCTCGCGTTCGATGTCGATGGGCACGCCGCGCTGCTGCCGTTCGTCGCTCTTGCGGATGAAGGCCTGGTAGTCAGCCTCGCCGGGGAACATCACCCCGGTGCCCTGCCCCACCAGCGAACCGGCGGGCTGGCCGAAGATGGCTTCCCAGCTCGGGTTCACGCGTTCGAAGCGGCGCTCGCGCACGAGTGCGATGCCCACGCTGGCGTTGTCCAGGATGGCGTCGCTCTCGCGCCGCGCGCGGTCGATGTGCGTGACGTCGCGCGCCGTGATCACGGCTACGCGGTCGCCGTGCCAGTCGAAGGCGGCGGCGGCCAGCATCATGTCGTGCGCCTGTCCGGTGGCGTCGTAGACCACCGAGCGCAGGTCGCGCACAAGGCCGTTGCGCTCCAGCGCGTCGCGCAGGCGCAGCAGCTCGCCGGGGTCGCGCCACAGGCCCAGCGACACCCCGTTGCCGCCCAGCACCTCGGCCACGGGCCGCCCTGTGAAGGCCACGAAGCCCGCGTTGGCCAACAGGATGGCGCCGTTGTCCAGGCGGGCCACGGCGATGGGGTCGGGGCTCATGCGCACCAGGCGGTCGAGCATGGCCTCGCTGCGCTGCTGCTCGCGCTGCGCCTCCAGCTCGGCCGTGACGTTGCGGCTGACGCCGCGCCAGCCGGTGAAGTGGCCCGCTGCGTCGCGGGCCGGCTCGCCGGTGCCGCGCACGCTGAGCGGCGTGCCGTCGGCGCAGACGAAGCTCATCTCGCGGTCGCGGAAGGCGCGCTGGGCCGCAATGTCCTGGCGCAGCAGCGCGGCGCCTTCGTCGTCCACCAGCTGCGGCCCGCCGGGCTGGCCGGTGCGCAGGAACTCGGCCACGCTGCGGCCGGTGCGCACCTCGAAGGAGGGCGAGATGTAGACCAGCCGGCCCTGCGCGTCCATCTCCCAGGTCCAGTCGCTGCCGATGCGCAGCAGGTCGGCCAGGCGTTCGCGTTCGGCCGCGGCCGAACGCAGCGCGCGGCCCAGCACATGGTGCAGCAGCAGTGCGCCGAGGAAGGCACTGCAGGCCAGTGCCAGGTGCCCGACGACCACGTCGTACAGCGCCCGCGGGGCCGGGCGGGTAGACAGCCAGCCGCCGCCCTCGGCCCAGGCCAGCAGCGCCACGCCGGCGGCATAGGCCGCCGCCACGGCCGCGGCCAGGCGCACACCGGCCGCAGCCGCGGCCACGGCCACCAGCAGCACCCCGGCCGACAGCGCCTGGGCGCCCAAGCCCAGGCCGCTGTCCCAGGCGTAGAACGGCAGCGACACGATCCCGGCCAGCAGCATCGTGCTGCTGGCCCAGCGCGGCCGGCCCGAACGGTTCAGCAAGGCGCCCAGCGCGGCGCTCAGCAGCAAGGCCAGGCCGAAGCGCAGGCGCGGGCCGGCCAGGCCCGAGAGGTTGCCCACCAGCGTGGTGGCCGCCGCCACCAGCACCAGCAGGGTGCCCACGCCGGCGAGGAACAGCGCCAGCAGGCGTGCCACCTGCCCGGGCTGCAGAGGATGCGGCAGCCGCGCCGCGCCTGGATCAGGGCCCGGCGGCGGCATCGTGCGGCACGGCGGTGATGGTGATGGCGCGCCGCGGCGCCGCCGTGCGCGCGCGCAGCTGGCCGCAGCCGGCGTCCACGTCCTGCCCGGCCGACTGGCGCAGCTTGGTGAGGATGCCGCGCCGGTGCAGCGTGCGCGCCAGTTCGGCGGCCTGCTCGCCGTGCGGGCGGCGGTAGGGCAGGCCCTCGCCGTGGTTGAAGGGAATCAGGTTCAGCACCGCGCGTCTGCCGGCCAGCAGCTGCACCAGGCCTTCCACCTCGTCGGGGCCGTCGTTCACGCCGTGCAGCAGCGTCCACTGCACCTGCAGCGGGTGGCCGCTGGCACGCGCGTAGGCATCGCCTTGCGCCACCAGCACTTCGGGCGTCAGGCGCGGGGCGCGCGGCAGCAGCTCGGCGCGGCGTTCGGCATTCGTGCTGTGCAGCGACAGCGCCAGCGCCGGCCGCACCTGGCCCGGCGCCAGGGCCAGGAGGCGCGTGAAGAGGCGTTCGTCGCCCACGCTGGACAGCACCAGGTTCTTGTGCCCGATGTTGCCGGCCGTGCCCAGCAGTTCGATGGCCTCCAGCACCGCGTCGAGGTTGTGGGCCGGCTCGCCCATGCCCATGAACACCACCTTGTCGACCGGCCGCTGCGTGCGCGCCAGCACCACCTGGGCCACGATCTCGGCGCTGCCCAGCTGGCGCTGCAGGCCGCCCACGCCCGTCATGCAGAAGCGGCAGCCCACGGCGCAGCCGACCTGGGTGCTGACGCACAGGCCGGCGGGCGCGGTGTGGCCGTGGCGCTGCGGGCGTTCGGGCGGCAGCATCACGGTTTCGATGCTCAGGCCGTCGTGCAGGCGCAGCAGCAGGCGCGCTGAACCGTCGGCCGCCGGGTGCTGCGATTCGATCTGCACCAGCGCGTGCAGCCCATCCACCAGCGCCGGCAGGGCCTCGCGCAGGGCGCGCGGCAGGAAGTCCTGCAGCAGGCGCTTGCCGCCGTCCTGCGGCTGGGCGCGCACCCAGCGCCGCAGCACGCGCTGCTGGTGCAGCGGCAGCGCGCCCAGGTGGGCCAGTTGCTGGCGCAGGTCGGCGATGGAAAGCAGGGGCATGGGGGGAGCATGGGACAAACCCAGGGCCGCGAGCGTACCCGTTCCGGCGCGGCCGTGAAGAAAGGCAAAGCAGCGTGGCTGCCACGAAACCTTTCCGGGCCCGCGACACAATTCGGCCATGCCCCGAGCCACCCCCTTGCGCCACGCGCTGGCGCCTTCGCTTTCCTTTGCCCTCTTGTTCACCACCCAGGCGGCCGTGGCCCAGACGCCGCCCGCCGCGGCCGCGGCTTCAGCACCGGCGCGCGCTGCCTCGGCACCCTCAGCGCAACAGGTCGAGATCACCGGCGGCCGCGACAGCGACACCGAGGCGCGGCGCCAGTCCACCGCGTCGAAGATCGTCATCGGCCGCGAAGAGATCGACAAGTTCGGCGATGCCACCGTGGGTGAGGTGCTGCGCCGCCTGCCCGGTGTCACCACCCCCGGCGCGCCCGGCCGCGGCGGCCCGCCGCGCATGCGCGGGCTGGGCGGCGGCTTCACGCAGTTGCTGATCGACGGCCAGCGCGTCCCGCCCGGCTTCAGCCTGGAGAGCCTGACGCCCGAGCAGGTGGAACGCATCGAGATCCTGCGCGCGCCCACCGCCGAAACCGGCGCGCGCGCCATTGCCGGCACCATCAACATCATCACGCGCGAAGGTTTCAAGAAGCGCCTGAACGACCTGCGCCTGGGCTTCGGCGTCGAGAACGGGCGCGTGAGCCCGGGTGTGAACTGGACCCACAACGACAGCGCCGGTGACCTCACCTACAACATCTCGGGCTCGCTCTTCAACCCGCACCGGCGCAGCAGCACCGAGGCCCGCACGACGGTGGAAGGCGTGGCCAGCGGCAGGCTGCTGGAAGACCGCACCAGCCACAGCACCAGCACCGACAGCCGCGTCGGCGCCAACCTCACCTCGCGCCTGCAATGGCGCCTGGCCGAAGGCGGCGACTCGCTGGCGCTGATGCCTTCGGTCTTCCACAGCAAGGCGCAGAGCAGCTCCGTCTTCACGCTGCGGCAGGACCTGGCGCGGCCCACCTGCGCCCCGGGCCAGGTCGACAACTGCACGCCCGACCTGTACACGAACGGCGACAGCCACAACGACAGCAGCTTCACCAACGGCCGCCTGGGTGCGATGTGGCGCCAGCGTTTCGGCGCCACGCGGCTGGAGCTGAACAGCGGCATCGGCCAGTTCCGCGCCACCAACCGCACGCTGCGCAACGAGTACGGCGCGCCCAGCGGCGCACACCGCTACGACGACACCAGCAACTCGCGCGAGAACTCGTTCAACCTCAACCTCAAGGGTTCGGGCCTGGCCGGCGGCAGCGCAGCCGGCGGCGAGCACAGCCTGGTGGCGGGTGTGGAACTCGACACCTCGCGCCGCAGCGAGACCCGGGTCTCGCTGCAGGACGGCGTGGCCCAGCTCACCGACTTCGAGAACAACCTCGACGCCAGCGTCTTGCGGGTGGCCGCCTTCGCGCAGGACGAGTGGCAGCTCAACCCGAACTGGGGCCTGCACGCCGGGCTGCGCTGGGAGGGCATCACCACGCGCGGCGACAGCGGCGACGGCGAGCATCCCACAAACCGCAGCAGCGTGTGGACGCCGCTGCTGCACGCCGTGTGGCGGCCCGACCCCAAGAGCCGCGACCAGGTGCGCGTCAGCCTCACACGCAGCTACCGCAGCCCGAGCCTGGGCTCGCTGATCGCGCGCCCCAGCATCAACCGGCAGTTCCCGGTGAGCCCCATCGACCGGCCCAACAGCGAGCGCTACCCCGACAGCGCCGGCAACCCGAACCTCAAGCCCGAGCTGGCGCGCGGCATCGACATCGCGCTGGAACGCTACCTCGACGCCGGCGGCGTGCTCAGCGCCAACCTGTTCCACCGCAACATCACCAACCTGATCCGCGGCCAGGTGGGCGACACGGCCGAAGACGTGTCCTGGAGCGACTACCCGCGCTGGGTGCGCCGCCAGCGCAACATCGGCAACGCCAGCACCACGGGCCTGGAGCTCGAGGCCAAGTTCAGGCTCGACCAGCTGATCAGCGGCGCCACGCCGGTGGAGCTGCGCAGCAACCTGGCCGCCTACACCTCGCGGGTGAAGAGCGTGCCCGGCCCCGACAACCGGCTGGACGAACAGGCCAAGGCCACCGCCAACCTGGGCGCCGACTACCGCATGCGCGGCCTGCCGCTGACGCTGGGCGGCAACGTCAACTGGGTGCCGGGTTACACCACGCGCCTGGACACGGACCAGACGCGCACCGTCAGCAACAAGCAGGTGTGGGACGCCTACGCGCTGTGGACCCTCAGCCCCACGGTGGGCCTGCGCCTGCTGGGCAACAACCTGAACCCCCGCGACTACGAAACCACCAACGTCAATGACAGCGTGGTGGCCGGCGGTGCCACCGAGCGCAGCACCTCGCGCAGTGGCGGGCCCAGCTACCTCAACTGGCAGCTGCGCCTGGAGCTGAAGCTGTAGGGGAAGGCCCCGGCCTGCGCGGCGTGGTGCGCACGGCACACTCGGTTCAACCGAATCGAGAGGACCGCCACCCATGATCCACCGCCGCCACCTGCTGGCTGCCGCCGCGCTGCCGCTGCTGCCCGCCATCGCCCGCGCCCAGGGCGCGTGGCCCAACAAGCCCGTGCGCATCGTCGTGCCCTTCGCGGCCGGCGGCACCACCGACATCCTGGCGCGGGCCATCGCACCCGAGCTGCAACGCGCCTTCGGCCAGCCCTTCGTGGTGGACAACAAACCCGGCGCCGGCGGCAACAACGGCGCCGCCGA
>CAYREA010000118.1:0-14392 GCA_964423075.1 uncultured Rubrivivax sp.
CATCGAGATCCCCGACGCGCCGGGCAAGTACTTCTACGTCTGGCTCGACGCGCCGGTGGGCTACCTCGCCTCGCTGAAGAACCGCTTCGACAAACTCGGCCTGGACTTCGAGGCCTACCTGGCCGATCCGGCGGTGGAGCAGATTCACTTCATCGGCAAGGACATCGTCACCTTCCACACCCTGTTCTGGCCCGCGATGCTGAAGTTCAGCGGGCGCAAGATCCCTGACCGCGTCTACGTGCACGGCCATCTCACCGTGCACAACGAGAAGATGAGCAAGAGCCGCGGCACCGGCATCAGCCCGCTGAAGTACCTGGAGCTGGGCCTGAACGCCGAGTGGCTGCGCTACTACATCGCCGCCAAGCTGAATGGGCGCGTGGAAGACCTCGACTTCAACCCCGAGGACTTCATGGCCCGGGTCAACAGCGACCTGGTGGGCAAGTACATCAACATCGCCAGCCGAGCCGCGGGTTTCCTCAGCAAGCGCTTCGCCGGCCGGCTGTCGGCCGACGTGGGCGTGGAAGGGCGTGTGCTGCTCGACGGCCTGCGCGCCCACAGCGCCACCATCGCCACGCTGTACGAAGACCGCGAGTTCGGCAAGGCACTGCGCGAAGTGATGCTGCTGGCCGACCGCGTGAACGAATACGTCGACCAGCACAAGCCCTGGGAGCTGGCCAGGCAGGACGGCATGGACGCCGCGCTGCACGACGTGTGCAGCGTCTGCATCGAGGCCTTCCGCGTGCTCACGCTGTACCTCAAGCCCGTGCTGCCCGCGCTGGCGGCGCAGGTGGAGGCCTTCCTGAAGATCGAGCCGCTGCTGTGGCATGACGCGCAGCGTGCCCTGGGCGCGCACACCATCGGCACCTACCAGCACCTGCTGCAGCGGGTGGACGCCAAGCAGCTGGAGGCCCTGCTCGAACCGCCGCAGATCGCCATGGCGCCGCCCGGCGGCGAGGCGCTGGCGCCCGAGATCGGCATCGCCGACTTCACCCAGGTCGACCTGCGCATCGCGAAGATCCTGAAGGCCGAAGCCGTGGAAGGCAGCACCAAGCTGCTGCGCCTGACGCTGGACGTGGGCGAGGCGCAACCGCGCAACGTCTTCAGCGGCATCGCGGCCAACTACGCGCCCGAGCAGCTCACCGGCAAGCTCACCGTGATGGTGGCCAACCTGGCGCCGCGCAAGATGAAGTTCGGCGTCTCGCAAGGCATGGTGCTTGCCGCCAGCCATGCCGACGAGAAGGCCGAGCCGGGTGTGTTCGTGCTCGAACCCTGGCCCGGCGCGAAGCCGGGCATGCGCGTGCGGTAGGGCCCTGATCGCCCCCGATGCTGCCGACCCATCTGCACCCTTTCCGCCCGCGCCTGCTGGACGCCCTGCAGGGCTACAACAAGCAGCGTTTCATCACCGACCTGGGCGCCGGCATCACGGTGGGCATCGTTGCGCTGCCGCTGGCGCTGGCCTTCGGCATCGCCTCGGGCGTCAAGCCCGAGCAGGGGCTGATCACGGCCGTAATTGCTGGGTTCCTCATCAGCGCCCTGGGCGGCAGCCAGGTGCAGATCGGCGGGCCGGCCGGCGCCTTCATCGTCATCGTCTACGGCATCATCGAACGCTACGGCTACACCAACCTGCTGGTGGCCACGGTGCTGTCGGGCGTGCTGATGTTCGCGATGGGCCTGTTCAAGCTGGGCGCGCTCATTCGCTACATCCCGGTGAGCATCGTCATCGGCTTCACCAACGGCATCGCGGTGCTCATTGCCCTGTCGCAGCTGCGTGACCTGTTCGGCCTTTCCATCAGCAAGATGCCGGGCGAGTTCTTCGCGCAGATCGGCACGCTGTCGGCCCACATCGGCAGCTTCAACCCCTGGGCCTTCCTGGTCGGCGGTTTGTGCGTCGCCGGCCTGGCTCTGTGGCCGCGCCTCTTCGCGCGCGGCAAGCTGCTGCCCGCTCTGGTGCTCGAGCGGCGCGTGGTGCGCATGACGGGCAAGCTGCCCGCGCCCATCGTGGCGCTGGTTTCGCTGACGCTGCTGGCCTGGTGGTTCAAGCTGCCGGTGGAAACCATCGGCTCGCGCTTCGGCGAACTGCCGCGCGGGCTGCCCAGCATCGACCTGCCGCCCATCAGCTGGGCCAGCGCGCAGCAGGTGATCATCCCCACCATCACCATCGCGCTGCTGGGTTCCATCGAAAGCCTGCTGTGCGCGCGCGTGGCCGACAGCATGAGCGATCACAAGCGCCACGACCCCAACCAGGAGCTGATGGCGCAGGGCGTGGCCAACGTGGTGACGCCGTTTTTCGGCGGCATCCCGGCCACCGGCACCATCGCGCGCACCGTCACCAACGTGCGCGCCGGCGCCACCAGCCCCATCGCCGGCATCGTGCATGCGTTCGTGCTGCTGATCATCCTGCTGGCCGCCGCGCCGCTGGCTTCGCTGGTGCCGCTGGCGGCGCTGGCCGGCATCCTGCTGTTCACGGCCTGGAACATGTTCGAAGGCCACCAGTTCGCGCGCCTGCGCCAGTTCCCGCCCGGTTACCGCCTGCTGATGGTGGGCACCTTCCTGCTGACCATCGTGTTCGACCTGACGGTGGCGGTGGAAGTGGGCCTGGTGCTGAGCTTCGTGTTCTTCATCTGGCGCATGGGCACGCTCTTCAGCGTGAAGGCCCACGTGCCGGCGCCGGGCACCGAGCTGCCGCCCGGCGTGGTGGTCTTTGAACTCTACGGTTCGCTGTTCTTTGGCGCCGTCGGCAAGATCGAGGAACTGCCCGACACCCTGCCCGCCGGCACCCGCGCCGTGGTGCTGGACATGCAGCGCCTGGTGCTGCTGGACAGCTCGGGCCTGGACGCGCTGGAGCAGATGTTCCGCACCCTGCAGCGCACCGGCATCGGCCTGGTGCTGGCCAACGTCAACGAGCAGCCGCTGACGATGATGCGCAGCACCGGCTTCGAGGCCGTGCTGGGCGGCGAGAACATCGTGCCGACGGTGTCGGCGGCGCTGGAAGACGGCCCGGCGCAGCGCGCGTCCTGATGCGGCTTCAGCCGCGGCGCCAGGGCCGTGGTGCTGCGTCGAGCTGGGCCAGGGCCGATGCGGCCTGTGCCAGTACCACCTCGTGGCCCGCCGTCAGCCAGCCGATGGCGAACCAGGCCTGCGGCTGCGCTTCGGTGTGCGGCTTCAGCGCGGCCAGCGCCATGTCGATGTCGTTCAGCTCGCCCAGGGCCTGCAGCGCGGCGGCCACGCGCCGCAGCAGGCCCCGCATCGCCTTGGGCGGGTACAGCGGCTGCAGGAATTCCAGCGCGTAGCGCAGGCGCTTGAGCCGCTTGCGCAGGCGGTGGCGGGCCGGCGTGTCGGCGTCGGCAAAGGCGCTGGCGTCGCGCCGCAGCGCACGCCAGGCCGGGCGCAGCAGCTCGCGCGCGGCCGGCGCGAGTGCGGCCGTGGCACCACCCGGTGCCAGCGACAGCGCCAGCGTGCGCAGCAGCAGGCCCTGCACCTCGGCGCTGCGCACGGTGGCGGCGATGTCGGGCGCGTGGGCCGGCGCGGGCCAGTCGAAGGCCGGTGCGCCAGCGGCCGCCAGGCGCGGGCCCAGGCCCTGGGCCAGCACGTCGGCGTCGCGTGCGCTGCCGAAGGTGCGGAAAGGCGCGCGCCAGTCGGCTTCCAGCGCCAAGGCGGCGGCGGGGTCGGGGCTCCAGGCCGCGAAGGCACGCAGCACGGCGCGCAGGCGGCGCAGACCCACGCGCAGCTGGTGCAGGTGCTCGGCGCCGCCCCGGCCATCCGCCAGCTCGGCGGCATTGGCCAGGGCCTGCACCAGGCTCGCCTGCAAGGCGCCGGCGAACACGGCGGCAGGCGCAGGATTCGCCGGCCAGTCGGGCGCCTGGGCCTTGGTGGCGGGCACGGCCGTCTGCGCCAGCGCCAGGCGCACGCCCATTTCGGATTTCGAGCGCGGGTCCCACCACAGCCCGAAGCGCGCCACCCAGCGCTGCGCCAGCGTGGCCAGGGCCTGCGGCGGGCCGCTCTTGAGTTCCAGCTCCAGTTCGTCGACCGGGTACTTGCGCAACGCCGCGCCCGCGCCGGCCAGCAGGTGGCCGCGGTCGTAGGCGAGCTCGAAACTCGCGCCGGGCTGCCGCAGCAGGCGGTGCAGGCGCATCACGTCGGTGCGGTAGAGCACGCGCAGGTCGGCGGCCGACAGCCCCGCCTGCGCCAGAACCTCGGCCAGGGCCTGGCCCACCGGGGTGTCGGCATGGCGCTGCAGGTCCAGCACCGGCTCGCCGCGCTGCAGCGGCAGCGGCACTTCGTGTTCGCTGCGTGCCATCAAGCCGACGCGGCCCTTCAGCGTCTGCACCCAGCGCCGGCCTTCCTTGCGCAGGCGCAGCGCCATGCCGGCCTGGGCCAGGTGGCGCTGGGGCGTGTCGAAGTAGATCGCCTGCAGGCGTGTGCGCGACACCCCGGCCGTGGCCACGGCGCGGTGCAGCGCATCCCGCCGTTCGGGCGGCACGCGGAACTTGAGCTCGGTCTCGACCATCCGGTGCCTTCAGCGTGCCGCACCGCCCGCGTCGCGCGGATCGTCGATCACCGCGCTGCGCACGACCTTGCCGCCGCCGTCGAAGGTGACGCTGAACAGGCGCGAGCCCTGCCCGCCCACCTTGAAGCGCCAGTCCCACACCTCCTCGTTCTTCAGCGCGTAACGCTGCATCTGCGCCGGCCGGCCCAGGGCCTGCCGCACTTCCGGCTGGGTCTGGCCGGGCTTGATGCGGGCGAAGTTGTCTTCGTTGAGCAGCTGGCGCAGCGAGCTCATCCTGCCGTCGGCACCGATCCGGATCTCGTAGTTGGTCCAGCCTTCGGGCTGGCGCGGGTACTCCAGCGTGCGCGTGCCGTCTGCCGCCACCGCCACGGCGGCGGGCTCGCCGAACTGCTGGCGCACCTGCACTTCGGTGGACACACCTTCCTCCAGCTTTTCCGCGCGCTGCGCGTCGCAGCCGGCCAGCAGCAGCGCCGCCAGGGTGTAGCCTGTCCAGAATCTGATGGCCCGCATCGGCACCCCCGCTAAAATCAACCGGTTCATTCTGCCGCCTGACCCGCGCATCGCCTGCCATGCCTCTGTTCTGGAAACCCTACAAATCCGAAGTCACGAGCTTCATCGAGGAACTGAAGGCGAAGAAGCCGACGCTGGAAGCCGAGCAGCGCGCCGGCCGCGCCCTGCTGTGGGACAAGAGCCTCGACCGCACCGAGCAGGCCGAATGGCGCAGTGCCAAGGTGCCGCAGCAGCCCTACGTCTACGCGAACAAGACTTGAGCGGCACGCCACACCTGGCGCCCGTGCTCGACACCGAGGACGCGGCCCCGCCCGTGCCCGCCGTGGTGGATGAAGTGGCCGTCGCCCGCCTCTATGGCGAGCCGCTGTTCCGCATGCCGCAGGACCTGTACATCCCGCCGGATGCACTGGAGGTCTTCCTCGAGGCCTTCGAAGGCCCACTGGATCTGCTGCTCTACCTGATCCGCAAGCAGAACTTCAACATCCTCGACATCCCGCTGGCCAGCGTGACGCGCCAGTACCTGGACTACGTCGACCAGATCCGCAGCCACAACCTCGAGCTCGCCAGCGAATACCTGCTGATGGCGGCGATGCTGATCGAGATCAAGAGCCGCATGCTGCTGCCGCCCAAGAAGACGGCCGACGGGGCGGAACCCGAAGACCCGCGCGCCGAACTCGTGCGCCGCCTGGTGGAGTACGAACAGATCAAGCTCGGCGCGGCGAAGATCGATGCCCTGCCGCAGCTGGGCCGCGACTTCCAGCGCGCGCAGGTGCACATCGAGCAGAGCCTGGCCCCGCGCTGGCCCGACGTGAACACCGACGACCTGCGCCAGGCCTGGAAGGACATCCTGCAGCGCGCCCGGCTCAACCAGCACCACACCATCAGCCGCGAACAGCTTTCCGTGCGCGAGCACATGAGCATCGTGCTGCGCCGGCTGCAGGGGCGGCGTTTCGTCGAGTTCCACGATCTCTTCGACACCTCGCGCGGCACGCCGGTGCTCGTGGTCACCTTCATCGCCATGCTCGAGCTGAGCCGCGAACGCCTGCTGGAAGTGACGCAGGCCGAGGCCTTCGCGCCCATCTACGTGCGCCTGGCCTACACGCCCAGTTGAAGTCGCGCGCGCGGCGCGAAGTGACGCCGAGTCACTCAGCTTTACCGCAGCGGCATGCTGCCGTTGCACGGCGGGTGCACGATAGGGGCATCGTGATGACCCGCACCCGCCCTTCCCGTTCCCCGCTGCAGCGCCTTCTGGCCGCGTCGGTGGCCACCGCCCTGCTGGCAGGCTGCGCCACCGTGGCCCCGCAGAGCCCACCCGCCGCCGGCGTGGCGGTGCCGGCGGGCTGGGCAGGCACGCTGCAGGCGGCGCCCGCCAGCGCCGGCGACCCCTGGCGCGAGTTTGGCGACGCCCTGCTGCAAAGCCTGGTGGCCGACGCCCTGGCCGCCAACACCGACGTGCTGGGCGCCCAGGCACAACTGCGCCGGGCGCGCGCGGCGCGAGACGCGGCCGCCGCCGCCCTGCTGCCCACGCTGAACGCCAGCGCCTCGGCCGGCCGCAGCCGCACGCCGCCGCAGACCACGCAGAACAGCCTGCGGGCCGGCTTCGACGCCAGCTGGGAGCCCGACCTCTTCGGCGCCAACGCCCACGCCGATGCCGCCGCCGCGGCCGACGCCGAAGCCAGCGCCGCCAGCCTGGCCGCCACCCGGCTGGCGGTGGCCGGCGAGGTGGCGCTGGGTTACCTGCAACTGCGCGGCACGCAGGCGCGCCTGGCGCTGGCCCAGGCCAACCTGGCGGCGCAGGAAGAGACGCTGCAGATCGCGCGCTGGCGCAGCCAGGCCGGCCTGGCCACCGCGCTGGACGTGGCGCAGGCCCAGAGCGCCGTCGAACAGACGCGCGCCCAGCTGCCGACGCTGCAATCCAGCGCCGCGCAGAGCCGCCACGCGCTGGCGGTGCTCACCGGCCGCCCGCCCGCCGCGCTGGACAGCCAGCTCACGCTGTCCGCGGCGCTGCCTGCGCCCCCCACCGGGCTGAGCCTGGACCTGCCGGCTTCCACCCTGCGCCGCCGCCCCGACGTGATGGCCAGCGAACGCCAGTTGCAGGCCGCGGCCGAACGCGTGGCGCAGAAGCAGGCCGAGAAGCGGCCGCAGATTTCGCTGCAAGGCTCGCTGGCCTGGTCGGCGCTGACGCTCGGCAGCCTGGGCAGCAGCGCGGCCGCCGCCAGCCTGTTGGCCGCGCTGTCGCAGCCGCTCTTCGACGGTGGCGCACGCGATGCCGCCCTGCGCCAGCAGGAAGCCAGCTTCGACGCCGCACGCGCCAGCTACGCCGCCAGCGTGCTGGCCGCGCTGCAGGACGTGGAAGACAGCCTGGCCCAGCTTGCCGCCGCCCGGCAACGCCTGGACGCCCTGCGCATCGCCGAGCAGGCCGCGCGCGACGCCGCGCTGCTGGCCACGCAGCGCTATGCCAGCGGCATCGTCGACTTCCAGATCGTGCTGGACACCCAGCGCACCCTGCTGAACGTGCAGGACAGCGCCGCCACGGCCCAGACCGACTGGGTGAGCGGCCATGTGCGCGTGCTGAAGGCCCTGGGCATCGCCCCGGCCGAGGAGAACAAGTCTTGAAGTCTTCCCCCGCCGAACTCGACGCCCTGCTGGGCACCGCTGCCCAGCGCCCGTGGTGGAAGCGGCCCACGCCGTGGATCCTGCTGGTGCTGGTGGCCGGCGCCGCCGGCGCCTACGCCTGGTGGCGCAGCAGCCAGGCCGCAGCGGCCGTGCCGCGCTACGTCACCGAGACCCTCGCGCGCGGCCGTCTGGCCGTCACCGTCACCGCCACCGGCACGCTGCAGCCCACCAACAAGGCCGACATCGGCAGTGAACTGTCGGGCACCGTGGCCAAGGTGCTGGTGGACGTGAACGACCGCGTGCGCCGCGGCCAGGTGCTGGCCGAACTCGACACCGCCAAGCTCACCGACCAGGTGGCGCGCTCCAGCGCCAACCTGCAGGTGACGCAGGCCAAGGTGCGCCAGGTCGAGGCCACGCGCACCGACGCCCGCGCCTCGCTGGCGCGGCTGCAGGAGGTGGCGCGCCTGTCCGGCGGCAAGGTGCCTTCGCAGGCCGAGCTGGCCACCGCCGAAGCCACGCTGGCGCGCGCCGAGGCCGACCTGGCCAGCGCCAACGCCAGCGTGACCGACGCGCGCGCCGCGCTCTCGGTGGACGAGACCAACCTGCGCAAGGCCTCGATCCGTTCGCCCATCGACGGCGTGGTGCTGGCGCGTTCGGTCGACCCCGGCAACGCGGTGGCCGCGTCGCTTCAGGCCGTCACGCTGTTCACGCTGGCCGAAGACCTGAAGCAGATGAAGCTGCAGGTCAACGTCGACGAAGCCGACGTGGGCCGCGTGGCACTGGGCCAGAAAGCGCAGTTCACCGTCAGCGCCTACGCCAACCGGCCCTACCCGGCCACGGTGACGCGGGTGAACTTCGGCAGCACGATCAAGGACAACGTCGTCACCTACGTGGCCGAGCTGCAGGTGAAGAACGACGACCTGACGCTGCGCCCGGGCATGACGGCCACCGCCGTCATCACCTCGGCCGAACGCAACGACGTGCTGCTGGTGCCCAACGCCGCGCTGCTGTTCAGCCCCGCCAGCGGCGGTGCGGCGTCGGGCGGCGGCATCGTGTCGCAGCTGCTGCCGCGTTTGCCGAGCCAGGGCCAGAAGCGGGCCGGCGGGCGCGCCGGCGACGCCAAGCAGGTGTGGGTGCTGCAGGAAGGCCAGCCCGTCGCCATAGCGGTGACACCCGGCGCCACCGACGGCCGCTTCACCGAAGTCAGCAGCGAGGGCCTGAAGGCCGGCATGGCCGTGATCGTGAGCCAGGGGCGCGGGGCGGCGAAGTGAAGGACGAGCCGCTCATCCGCCTGCGCGGCGTGACGCGCACCTACGGCCAGGGCGATGCCATGGTGCGCGCGCTGGCGGGGGTCGACCTGGACATCGAAGCCGGTGACTTCGTCGCCATCATGGGGCCGAGCGGCTCGGGCAAGAGCACGGCGATGAACATCATCGGCTGCCTGGACACCCCCAGCGGCGGCGAGTACCTGTTCCGCGGCGTGCCGGTGCAGAGCCTGTCGCGCGACCAGCGCGCGCTGCTGCGGCGGCGCCAGCTGGGTTTCGTGTTCCAGGGCTTCAACCTGCTGCCGCGCACCACGGCGCAAGAGAACGTGGAGCTGCCGCTGCTGTACCGCGGCGAGAGTGCTTCGGCGCGCCGCCAGTCCGCGCTTGAGGCGCTGGCGCTGGTGGGCCTGCAGGGCCGCGAGGGCCACACGCCGGCCGAGCTGTCCGGCGGCCAGCAGCAGCGTGTGGCCATCGCACGCGCGCTCGTCACCCAGCCGGCCGTGCTGCTGGCCGACGAGCCCACCGGCAACCTGGACAGCCAGCGCAGCCGCGAGATCATGGACCTGCTGGTGGCGCTGAACCAGGAACGCGGCATCACCATCGTGATGGTCACGCACGAGGCCGACATGTCCGCCTTCGCGCGCCGCGTGGTGCGCTTCGTCGACGGGCGTGTCGAGAGCGACCATCTCAACGCGCACGACGCGGTGGAGCACGCCTGATGTGGTGGAACACCCTGCTGCTGTCGCTGCGCGAGATCCGGCGCAACCTGCTGCGCTCGTTCCTGACCATGCTGGGCATCGTCATCGGCGTGGCCGCGGTGATCACCATGGTCACTCTGGGCAACGGCGCCACGCGCGCGGTGTCCAGCCAGATCAGCAGCCTGGGCAGCAACCTGCTGATGGTGCGCCCCGGCCAGCGCCTGGGCCCGGTGCGCGATGCCGCCGGCGCGCCACCTTTCAAGGAGACCGATGCCGAGGCCGTGGCCGCCCAGGTGGGCGGCGTGCGCGCGGTGGCGCCTTCGGTGAACCGCGGCGCCACGGTGGTGTACGGCGGGCGCAACTGGTCCACCGTGGTGGCCGGCAGCACACCGGCCTACTTCACCACCAACAACTGGACGCTGGCCTCGGGCCGCCTCTTCAACGAGGCCGAGACGCTCGCCGGCGCCAGCGTCTGCGTGATCGGCGCCACCGTGCGGCGCGAGCTCTTCGGCAGTGAAGACCCGCTGGGCGCGCAGTTGCGCGTGTCGCAGTTCAGCTGCCAGGTGGTGGGCCTCTTGGCCAGCAAGGGCCAGGCCGCGATGGGCCAGGACCAGGACGACACCGTGATCCTGCCGCTGCACACGGTGCAGCGGCGGCTCACCGGCAACAACAATGTCAGCACGCTGCTGGTGTCGGTGGCCGAAGACGCCGACACCACGCAGGTGATGCGCCGCATCGAACAGCTGCTGCGCGAGCGCCGCAAGCTCAGCGACGCCGACGAGAACAACTTCAACGTGCTCGACACCAAGCAGATCGCCGAAGCGCTGTCGGGCACCACGCGCGTGATGACGGGCCTCTTGGGCGCGGTGGCCGCCGTGAGCCTGCTGGTGGGCGGCATCGGCATCATGAACATCATGCTGGTCAGCGTCACCGAGCGCACGCGCGAGATCGGCGTGCGCCTGGCCATCGGCGCGCTGGAGCACGAGGTGCTGCTGCAGTTCCTGATCGAGGCCGTGGTGCTGGCCAGCATCGGCGGGCTGATCGGCATCGCGCTGGCGAACGCAGCGTCCATCGGCCTGGCGGCCTTGATGTCGCTGGAGATCAGCTTCGACCCCGTGATCAACGGCGTGTCGTTTGCCTTCTCGGCGCTGATCGGTGTGGTCTTCGGCTACTTCCCGGCGCGGCGCGCGGCGCGGCTCGACCCGATCGAGGCCTTGCGGCACGAGTGAGCCGGCCGTAAGCTCCGCCCCCCGCTTGGGGCCGGAGGATGAGCATGAAGCCGATGTCCTGGATGCGCCGCAGCGCGCTGCTGCTGGCCCTGAGTGCCGGTGCCCTGCAGGCCCACCCGCTGGACCCGCTGGGCCCCGACGAGATCATCCAGGCCGCCAGCATCCTGCTGCAGGGCGGCGCGGCACAACCGGGCGCCATCTTCCAGAGCGTGGAACTGCGCGAGCCGGCCAAGGCCCTGGTGCTGGCCGGCAGCGGCAACCCGCCGCGCCAGGCCACGGTGTACTACCGGCAGAACCGGCAGAGCTACAAGAGCACGGTCAACCTCACGGCCGGCTCGTACACGCCGCCCGTGCTGATTCCCATCAGTGATGGCCAGCTGGGCCTGACCATCCAGGAGGTGCTGGACTTCTCCTTCGCCTTCCAGGACCCGGCCTTCCTGGCTGCCCTGTCACGCCGCGGCGTGCGCACGCCGGCGCAGCTGGCTAAGGTGCTGGTGACGCCGCTCACCGCGGGCACCTTCGGCTTGCCGGAAGAAAACAAGCGCATCGTGAAGGCGCAGATGTACGTCACCGAAGGCACCGGCATCAACCTCTACGCCAAGCCGCTCGAAGGCATGCAGGCCATCATGGACCTGGACACACGCCGCGTGATCCGCGTCATCGATACCGGCGCGGTGCCGGTGCCATCCGCTTCCCACGAGTTCGACGAGGCCACGGTGGGCTCGCGCTTCGGGCTGAGGCCGCCGCTCAAGCCGATCCGCATCACGCAACCGGCAGGCGTGAACTTCAGCATCCAGGGCCAGTTCATCGAATGGCAGAAGTGGCGCTTCCACGCCCGCTTCGACCGCCGCACCGGGCCCGTGGTCTCGCTCGTCACCTACACCGGCCGGCCGGTGCTGTACCAGGGCTCGCTGTCCGAGATCTTCGTGCCCTACCAGGACACCAGCACCCACTGGTACTACCGCACCTTCATGGACGTGGGCGAGTTCGGCTTCGGCCTCTTGTCGTCGCCGCTGACGCCGGGACTGGACGTGCCCGAGAACGCCGTGCTGCTGGACGCCGTGGTCTCCGCCGCCCTGCCCGACCCGTCCGTACCCGTGGTGCCGCTGCCGCTGTCGCGCGTGATGGGCGTGTTCGAAAGGCTCACCGGCAGCCCGCAATGGCGCCACTTCGAACAGCTCAGCGGCGGCGCCTACGAAGGCCGCGCCGAGGTGGAACTGGTGGTGCGCAGCATCGCCCAGGTGGGCAACTACGACTACCTGCTCGACTGGGTGTTCACGCAGAACGGCAGCATCCGCGCCGAGATCGGGCTCACCGGCATCGTCGCGCCCAAGGCCGTGCCGCTGCACGGCGGGCCCGACGAGAGCGCTACAGCCACCCCGGTGGCGCCGCAGCTGCTGGCGCCCTTCCACAGCCACTTCTTCAACTTCAGGCTCGATGTCGACGTCGACGGCCCAGCCAATTCCTTCGTGCTGGGCCACCTCGAGACCCAGCGCGTGGCCGGCCCGCGGCGCAGCGGCTGGCGGCTGGAAGAGCAGCTCATCACCCACGAACGCGACGGCAAGCTCGACCACGGCCACACGCAGTGGCGCGTGGTGAACCCGAACCGCCGCAACGCCTGGGGCCAGCCCACGTCGTACCTGCTGGAAACGCACGACGCGGTGGAGCCGCTGCTCGACCCCGACGACTACCGCCGCGCCGGCTTCATCGGCCACAACTTGTGGGTCACGGCCTACGACGCCGAACAGCGCTACGCCGCCGGCGACACGCCCAACCAGAACCCCGGCACGCCCGGCCTGCCGCAGTACGTGCGCGACAACCGCAGCCTGGTGAACCGCGACATCGTGCTGTGGCTGACACTCGGCCACCACCATGTGACGCAGGCCGAAGACTGGCCGGTGATGTCGCGCAGCAAGCTGGCCTTCGAGCTCAAGCCCTCGAACTTCTTCGACCGCAACCCGGCGCTGGACCTGCGGCGCGCGCCCTTCGAAGTGACGCGCTGACCTGGGAGGTCATCGACCGCCAGCGCGCCGCTGCCCAGACTGCCGTCCGTCAACACGAAAGGACTGCACGATGCGATCGATCGAACCCTCCCGCCTGCTCCGCTTCGCCTTCGGCCTGGACGCCGCCGGCACCGCGGCCGTGGCCGCCGTTCAACTGGCCGCGCTCGAGCGCATGAGCGCGCTGCTGAACCTGCCGCAGGCGCTGCTGCTGGAAAGTGGTGTGTTCATGGCGGCCTATGCCGCACTGCTGCTGGGGCTGATGCGTGCCCAGCGGCTGTGGCGCGCACTGGTGGTTTTCATCGTCGTCGGGAACGGCCTGTGGGCGCTGGGCTGCCTGGGCACGCTGGCCGCCGTCTCGCCCAATGCCTGGGGCTTGGCCTGGCTGCTGTTCCAGGCGACGGCCGTGCTGCTGTTCGCCGGCTTGCAGGCGGCCGGCTTGAAGCACTCAGCGCCGCCTGCTGCGAATCAGGCCGTCCACACGCTCGCCTAGCGCGCGCGGGCTGCAGGGCTTGGGGACGAAGGCGTCGTACTGGCTGAAGCCAGCCCGCACGGCCGCTTCGTCCACGCTGCTGTGCATGGCGATCATGGCCGACGCGGTCTTGGGGTCGCTGCGCAGTGCACGCCCGACGGCCATGCCATCCAGGCCGGGCATCTCGACGTCCAGTACCACGGCGTCGAACGAGGCCTGGCTCACAGCCTCGAGGGCGGCCCAGCCGCTGTCGACGGTCTGCACACTGTGGCCGAAGGATTCGATCGACGCCCGCAGGATCTCGCGCGTGGTGGCGCAGTCGTCGACGGCCAGGACCCGGCCTTTGGAGGAAGCGTCGTGATCCGGCGTCATCCGCTCAGCTTAGCGGCTCGATGCGGCGCCGGAAAGTGGCGCCCCGGCCTCCTGGTGACGCAACATGAGTGGCTGCTGAAAATGCGGGCAGTGCACGAAGGGTGGGCATGCCCTCGGGGCACCCAGAACTTGCCCGCCGGTTGTGCACAGGCTTATCAACGGCGGCGGGCGGGTGAACTTTTTTGCAAGTCGGGCGGCGCCCCGGCTCAGTGCGCCTCGTCCCAGTTCGCGCCCACGCCCACCTCGGCCAGCAGCGGCACCTTCAACTGCGCCACGCCGGCCATCAGGCGCGGGATGGCTTCCTTGGCCCAGTCGAGTTCGGCCGCGGGCACTTCCAGCACCAGTTCGTCGTGCACCTGCATCACCATGCGCGTGGCGCGTTGTTCGTCGTCCAGCGCCTTCTGCACCGCGATCATGGCCAGCTTGATGAGGTCGGCCGCCGTGCCCTGCATGGGCGCGTTGATGGCCTGGCGCTCGGCACCGGCCTTGCGCGGGCCGTTGCCGCCCAGGATCTCGGGCAGGTAGATGCGGCGTCCGAACAGGGTCGAGACATAACCGCGCTGGGCGGCGCTGAGCCGGGTCTCGTCCATGTAGCGCTTCACACCCGCGAAGCGCGCGAAGTAACGCTCGATGTAGTCCTTGGCCGCCTTCTGCTCGATGCCCAGGCTGCTGGCCAGGCCGAAGGCGCCCATGCCGTAGATGAGGCCGAAGTTGATGGTCTTG
>CAYREA010000119.1:0-13899 GCA_964423075.1 uncultured Rubrivivax sp.
CCATGCCGGGCAGGCCCTGCGTGACGCCGTCGCACATGGCCGGCACGCCGCCGGCCACCTGGGCCGTGGCGCCGCGCGCTCGGGCCTGCTCGCGGATCAGTTGCGGCCAGGTTTCGTACGGCTGGTGCGCCGACAGCATGTCGTTGTAGGCCGTGACGATGGCGAGGTTGGGCGCCTTCTGGGCCACGATGCTGAACTTGTCCTTGGCCGGCAAGGCGGCAAAGGCGTGCGCCACATTGGCGCAGCCCATGCGCGAGGGGCCGGGTGGGCGACTCACCAGCCTGTCGATGCGCGCCAGATAGGCGCTGCGCAGGGCCTGGCTGCGCTCGGCAATGCGGCGGGTGACCTGGGCCAGCACCGGGTGCAGCGCGGGCGGCTTGGAAGGAGACGTAACCATGCGCCGGATTATTCGGTAACCGAGTTACAGCGTCAAATCAGTCGCGCACCACCCCGACAGCGTCATGCGATGCTTGCCAGCCATGCAAGAACCCATCGCCCCCGCCCTGGTGGTGCGCGACCCGCAAGCGGCGTTGCACGAACTGCGCCAGCGCTGGCAACCCTTCAAGGAACGCTGGGTCTTCGGCTACGCCTCGCTGATCTGGCGGCCCGAGTTCGACGCCGCCGAGCACCGCAACGCGCTGGTGCACGGCTGGCACCGCGCGCTGCGCATGCGTTCGCGCGTGAACCGCGGCACGCCGCAGCAGCCGGGGCTGGTGTTCGCGCTGCTGCCCGGCGGCGCCTGCCGCGGCCTGGTGTACCGGCTGCGGCCCGAGAGCGCCGACGACGAGATCGAACGCCTGTGGGCGCGCGAGATGCCCACCGGCGTGTACGACGCGCGCCTCTTGCCCTGCCGCACGCCGCAGGGCCTGGTGCCGGCCCTGGCTTTCACACTCAGCCGGCGCAGCGAAGCCTGCCTGCCGCAGCTGCCCGACCCCGAGATGCTGCACATCCTGCGCCACGCGCGCGGACGCTACGGCACCACGATGGACTACCTGGCCCGCACCGCGCACGCGCTGCGTGAACGCGGCCTGCGCGACCGCGAGATCGAAAGGCTGATGGCGCTGGCGCGCCACCACGGGCTGGAAGGCGGCTAGGAGGCTACTGCGCCGGCTGTTCGCGGGCGACGGCGCCGCGGGCGCTGTCCAGGTCGGACTGCGTGTCCACGTCCTGCGCCACACCGGGGTCGTCGACGTCCTGGCCATGGGCCGGGTAGCGCAGCAGCACCCGCCGTGCGCCGTCGTCGCCGCTGAGCTGGATCAGCTCGGAATAGAGCTCGGCCGCGAAGGCCACCGGATGCCCGCGCCGGCCGCGGTACTGGGCGTAGGCCACCGGGTGCTGTTCCAGCGCGCCGGCCACGGCCAGCAGGGTGTCGGGCTGCACCAGCGGCATGTCGCCCGGCAGCACCAGCCAGCCCGGCGCGCCCGAACGTTCGGCCACGCCCGTGGCGATGGTGGCGCCCATGCCGCGCGCGGCCTCGGCCGGGGTGAGCACGACGATGTCGCGCATGGCCAGCAGGCCCGACACCAGCGGCGCCAGTTCGGCCGTGGTCACCACCACCACCGGCAGCTGGGTTTCGATGGCGCGGCGCACGGTGGTGCCCAGCACCGTGCTGCCGTCGAAGGGCTGCGCCAGCTTGTGCAGTGGGCCGCCGAAGCGGCTGCCGCGGCCGGCGGCGGGCACGATGATGGTGGGACGGAAACGCATCTGACCGAGGCGGAAGCCTCCTCCTTGCCACCAAGAATGGAGGTCAGACACCGCCGCAGAAAGTGGGACGATCACTTACGGCGTTCTACCTACGGGCCAGCCCAGGGCCTGCGGCGATTTCACGTGGTTTCAGCGCAGTTGTGATCGGCGCCGTTCCTATACTGCACACCATGGACATCGCCAGCCTGCGCAAGAGCTATGAGAAGGCCGAGCTCGACGAATCGGCCTCGGCCGCCGACCCGCTGCAGCAGTTTCAGCGTTGGTTCGACGAGGCCGTGTCCTCGCAGGTGCCCGAACCCAACGCGATGACGCTGGCCACGGTGGGTGAAGGGGGGCGCCCCAGCACGCGCATCGTGCTGATCAAGGGTTTCGACGCGCGCGGCTTCGTCTGGTACACCAACTACGAGAGCCGCAAGGGCCATGAACTGGCGGCCCATCCGGTGGCGGCGCTGCAGTTCCACTGGGTCGAGCTGGAGCGCGTCGTCCGCATCGAAGGTCGGGTGGAAAAGACCAGCGCGGAAGAGTCCGACGCCTACTACGCCACCCGTCCGCTCGACTCGCGCCTGGGCGCCTGGGCCTCGCCGCAGAGCCAGGTGATCAGCTCGCGCGCCGTGCTCGTCACCGGCGCGGCCGCCGCCGCAGCGCGCCACCTGATGAACCCGCCGCGGCCGCCGCACTGGGGCGGCTATCGCCTGGTGCCCGACGGCTTCGAGTTCTGGCAGGGCCGCAAGAGCCGCCTGCACGACCGCCTGCGCTACCGACTTGACGGCAGCGCCTGGGTGCGCGAGCGGCTGGCGCCCTAGAAGCGCGTCCGCAGCCCCACGGTCAGCGCCCGCCCCGGCAGCGGCGAGAGGCCGCGCACCGTGGCGATGCTGGCTGCGTTGGTGCCCAGGCGGTTCGTCACGTTGTCGAGCTTGGCGAACCAGCTGGTCGCATCGGCGAAGCTGATATCGCCGCCGGCCCAGACGTCCAGCATGGTGGCGCCGGTCGTGGCGCTGTCGGTGGCCGGCACGCGGCTCTGGCGCGCGTTGTGGCGTACGCCGATACCGCCACGCCAGCCTTCGCCGCTGGCAGCCAATCCGACGCGCAGCCGCAGCGGCGCCAGGCGCGGCAGAGGCTCGCCGCTGTCCAGGTTGTCGCCGCGCACCTGGTCGAGGCTGCCCGTGAGGTCCAGCGCCCAGGGCGCGCCACTCATCACGCGCGTTCGGCCTTCGAGCTCGAAACCTTGCAGGCGCGCGCGCACGGCGCGGAAGGCGTATTCGGGCACGCCTTCGACTTCGGCGCCGGTGGCGTCGAGCGCGATGAAGCGCGCGAAGCGGGTCTGGAAGACGCTGGCCTTCAGCTGGTGCGGGCCGCTCGTCCAGGCCAGCCCCAGTTCGGCGTGGCGGCTCTGCTCGACGCCCAGCGTGGTGTCGCCACGCTCGTAGGCCGCCGTCGCCACGTGCACACCGTTGGCGTAGAGCTCGTAGTAGGCGGGTGCTCGCTCGGTGCGGCCGAGCGTGAAACTGCCCTGCCAGCCTTCACCACGCCCGAGCCGCGCCGCGAACGACAGGCTGGTGGGCGAGAAGCGCCGCTCCGTCGCGCTGCCGAAACGCGGCTCGGCGGTGTCGGCGGCGTCGCCCTCGGACGAGACACGCACCTGCTCCGCCCGCAAGCCCGCCGATAGCTGCCACGTCCCGGTGTCCCATTCCTCCAGCACGAAGGCGGCCTGCTGGCGCGTGCGCGTGCCGGGCACGAAGGCTTCTTCGCCGAGCGCCGAGAAGCTCAGGGTCTCGGCCGACAGGCCGAGCACGCCGCGCAAAGGCCCGAGCGGCGCGTGGTGCGCCGCCAGGCGCATCTCATCCCCGCGGCTCTTGAAGGTGGTGCCGACATCGCCGCTGCGTTCCACTTCCTCGTGCCGGTAGCGCGTGTGGCTGGCGTTGGCGGTCACTTGCGTGAACAGGCCCGAAAGCGCCCGCCATTCGCCGGCCAGCGCAGCGCGGTCGCGCTGCATGCGGATGAAGACATCGGGCTCCACGGTGACGCCATAGCGGTTGCGCGAGGTTTCGAGCGAAGCGCCCAGGTAGGCGTTGGCCGAGACATAGCCCCCGCCCACCGCGCCGCCCTCGCTGCGCGCGGCCGAGTTGCGCACGCGCGTGGCGGGGTCGAGCGCCACGCCGTCTTCGATGGGCGTGTAGCGCGGCACCCGCAAGTCGCTGCTGCTGCGGCCGCTGGCGTCGGCATGCCAGGCCCAGGAGCCGGCGCCGCCTTCCAGCACGGCGGCGCCGGCCTTCTCGGACGCTGCGCCACCCAGGCGCACCTCGGCCCGGCCCGTCAGGCCGGCGGCCACCAGCTTTGGAATTCGGTTGTCGATGCTGTTGACCACGCCGCCGGTGGCATTGCCGCCGTAGAGCAGCGCCGCCGGGCCACGCAGCACCTCGATGCGCTCGGTGACCAGCGGGTCGGTGGCGCTGGCGTGGTCGAAGCTGAGGTTGGAGGCGTCGATGGACGCGCCGCCGTTGTCCAGCAGGCGCAGGCGGTCGCCGTCGAGCCCGCGGATCACGGGCCGGCTGGCGTTGGGCCCGAAGCCGGTGGCCGACACGCCGGGCAGGCCGTCAAGCGTCTCGCCCAGCGTGCCGCCGCGGCGCAGGGCCAGGCCCTCGCCTGAAAGCACGGTGGCGGGCTGGGTGGCACTGTCGCGACCCAGCGGGTTGCCGGTGATGACCACGGTCTGGGTCTGCGCCAGCGCGGCGCTGCAGCCCAGGGCGGCCAGCAGGGGAAGCCTGGAAGGCTTGATCTTCATGGAATGGGTGCTCGCAAAGGCTCGCGCGCGCCGGCCCGTGGCGGGCCGCGCAGCGCGATGGGAAATGGGGTTTGCGCCCGCGAACGGGCGCGCTGACAGGTGTGTCAGCCCCGGGGCGGCGCCCTGGCGAGATAGGCCGCGGCGGGCTGTGCAGCCCAGGCCGGCAGCGTGAAGAGCGTGCGCTCGACATAGGCCGGCAGCGTGGGTGCGCCGGCCGGCGGGCTGGCGCACAGCAGGTCGGCCTGCGTGAGCTGGTCGACCAGGCGGCAGTCGGCACTGCCGGCCTCGTGGTTGGCGGTGAAGCTGGTGGCCGAGACCACCGTGGCGCTGCCGCCACCGTGCGCGACCCGGTGCGCCAGCCCCAGCGCCTGCGCGGCCAGCAACAGGCCGGCCAGCAGCCAGGCTTGCAGCAGGGTGGGCGCGAGGCGGCGGCGGTTCATGGTGCGGTGCGCAGCGTATCAGCCGGCGCGTCGGTGATGTGCCGCATCACGCGCTGCGGGAACGGAATCTCCACCCCGGCCGCCTCCAGCTCGGCCAGGATGGCCAGGTTGACGTCGGAGCGCACCCCGCCGCCGCCCTTCTCGGGGTCGGCGATCCAGAACGCGATGGTCAGCTCCAGGCCGTCGGCCGCGAACTGGCTCAGCTGCACCGCCGGCGCCGGATCGGCCAGCACACGCGGCACGGCGGCCACGGCCTGCGCCAGGCGCGGCATCAGCGTGGCCAGGTCGCTGCCATAGGCCACCTGCACCAGGGTGCTCATGGCCACGCGCGGGTCGGCCAGCGAGCTGTTCTCCACCCGCTGCGTGATCAGCATCTCGTTGGGCACGATGGACTCGCGCCCGTTGAGCGCGCGGATCACGGTGTAGCGCGTGGTGATGTCGGTGATGCGGCCCTCGAAGCCGTCCACCTTCACCAGGTCGCCGATGCGCATGCTGCGCTCGGCCAGGATCACAAAACCGCTGATGTAGTTGGCCGCCAGCTTCTGCAGGCCGAAACCGATGCCCACACCTAAAGCGCCGCCCAGCACGCCCAGGGCCGTGAGGTCGATGCCGGCCGCGCTCAGCGCGAACATCAGGCCCACGAAGAGCAGGATGGCGCGCAGCGCGTTCGCCGCCATCTTGCGGATGCTCAGGTTGTCGGTGGCGCCGCGCAGCAGGCGCGCTTCCAGCAGCGAGCTGACCCACAGCGCCAGGGTCAGCACCAGCAGGGCCGTGACCAGGCCTTCGATGATGTTGCGCACCGAGATCGGCGTGCCGCCCACCTTCCACTTGATGTCGTCCAGTTCCTGCATCACCAGCGGCAGCACGCCGGTGATCCACAGCACGACCGCGATCCAGGCCACCCACGACACGCTGCGTTCGAACACGCGCATCAGCTGCGAATCGGGGAAGGTGATGCGCAGCACGCGCACCGTCAGCCGGATGATGGCCAGCGACAGCAGGATGGGCACCACCAGGCGGAACACCGCCAGCGGCACCACGCCCTGCCAGAAGTGCTGCAGCGCCCAGCGCGCGGCCAGCGCCAGCAGCAGTGCCAGCAGCGGGAACAGGGCGCCGTCGACGATGCGGTCGCCGAACCAGGTGGAACCCGGTTGCACGGTGGCGCCGCGCAGCAGCCGCACCACGAGCCAGGCCGCCAGCAGGCAGCCCAGCACCAGCGCCGCCTCGATGAGGGCGGTGCGCGACAGCAGCGAGCTCAGCAGTTGCGACAACTCGCCCGGCGTCAGCGGGCCCCCCACCCCGGTGTTCAAACCATGTCGGCCAGCACACGCACGTGAGCGGCCACACTGCGCGCCAGCGCGCTGAGGTTGTAGCCGCCTTCCAGGCAGCTGACGATGCGGCCCTGGGCATGGCGCCGCGCCACGTCGACCAGGCGCTTGGTGATCCACTCGTAGTCGGCTTCCACCAGGCCCATCTGGCCCAGGTCGTCCTCGCGGTGGGCGTCGAAGCCGGCGCTGATGAAGATCATCTGCGGCTTGAACGCTTCCAGCGCCGGCAGCCACATCGCCTCGATGGTCTCGCGCACCGCCGGGCCGCGCGTGTAGGGCGCGATCGGCACGTTGACCATGTTGGTGCCCTTGGGCACGGCGCCGCTGTAGGGGTAGAGCGGGTGCTGGAAGAAGCTGCACATCAGCACGCGTTCGTCGCCGGCGATGATGTCCTCGGTGCCGTTGCCGTGGTGCACGTCGAAGTCGATGATGGCCACGCGCGCCAGGCCGTGCACGTCGAGTGCATGGCGCGCGCCGATGGCCACGTTGTTGAAGAAGCAGAAGCCCATGGCTTCGTCGCGCGTGGCGTGGTGGCCGGGCGGGCGCACGGCGCAGAAGGCGGTCTTGGCGCGGCCGGCCAGCACGTCGTCGGTGGCGGCCACCGCGGCGCCGGCGGCGCGCAGGGCGGCGGCCAGGGTGTCGGGGCAGGCGATGGTGTCGGGGTCGAGCGCACGCCGGGTGCCTTCGGACTTCACGCGTTCCAGCACGTCGGCGATCTCGGTGACGTAGTGCGCCGTGTGGGCGCGCTCGATCTGCTCGACCGTGGCCTGCGGCGCTTCCTTGTAGTCGAGCGCGATGTCCAGGCCGGTGGCCAGCAGGTGGTCGGAGATGGCATCCAGCCGGCCCGGGCATTCGGGGTGGCCGGCGCCCATGTCGTGCAGGCGGCAGTCCGGGTGGCTGTAGAACGCAGTGCTCATCGGGAAATCCAGTCTCCGCAATTCGGGTATGGTCCCGCGCATGGATGTGAACCTTGCGCGCCAGCTCTCGCGGCTGGTCGATCAGATTAGCACGATCGTTGTCGGCAAAAGGCAGCAGATCGAGGACGGCGTGGCCTGCCTGCTGGCCGGCGGGCACCTGCTCATCGAAGACGTGCCCGGCGTCGGCAAGACCACCCTGGCGCACGCGCTGGCGGTGTCGCTGGGGCTCGAGTTCCGGCGCGTGCAGTTCACCGCCGACCTGATGCCTTCGGACCTGATCGGCGTCAGCGTCTTCGAACGCGCCAAGGACGCCTTCGTCTTCCACCCCGGGCCGGTGTTCGCCCAGGTGCTGCTGGCCGATGAGATCAACCGCGCCGGCCCGAAGACGCAGAGCGCGCTGCTGGAGGCGATGGAAGAGCACCAGGTCTCGGTGGAAAACGAGACCCGGCCGCTGCCCGAGCCCTTCTTCGTGATCGCCACCCAGAACCCGAGCGACCAGATCGGCACCTACCCGCTGCCCGAGAGCCAGCTCGACCGTTTCCTGCTGCGCATCACGCTCGGCTACCCCGACCGCAAGGCCGAGCGCGAACTGCTCTCGGGCGGCGACCGCCGCAGCGCCGCCATGGCGCTGAAGGCCGTGATACGGCCGGGCGAGCTGCAGGCGGCGCAGCAGGAGGTGCTGAAGGTGCGCGTGTCCGAGCCGCTGCTGGACTACGTGCAGGCGCTGATCGCCGCCACGCGCTCGGGCACCTGGTTCGTGCAGGGGCTGTCGCCGCGCGCCGGCATCGCCGTGCTGCGCGTGGCACGCGCCCATGCGCTGATGGCCGGGCGCGACTACGTGGCGCCCGACGACGTGCAGGCGATCCTGCCGCAGGCCATCGCGCACCGGCTGCAGCCGGTGTCGGGCGCCGGGCGCGGGCCTATCGAGCAGGTGCGGGCGATGGTCGAGGCGGTTCCCATTCCCTGAACGGCCGTGGCCACGCTCGCCCTCACGCCCCAGGCCTGGTTCCGCCAGTGGTGGCAGAACCGCCTGCCCTTCACCGACAGCTGGACGCTGACGCAAGGCAACATCTACATCCTGCCCACCCGCGCCGGCTTCACCTTCGCCGCCACCTTGCTGGCGATGCTGCTGGCCAGCATCAATTACCAGCTCAACCTGGGTTTTGCGCTCACCTTCCTGCTGGCCGGCGCGGGGTTGGTGTCCATGCACCTCACGCACGGCAACCTGCGTGGCCTGACGCTGCACCTGCGCCCCGCCACACCGGTGTTCGCGGGCGATGCGGCGCTGCTGGAGGTGGTGATCACCAACCCCGGCCGTGACCGCGCCGGCCTGGCGCTGCAGTTCGAAGACCGGCGCGCCCTGGGCGAGGCCCTCAGCTGGGCTGATGCACCCGCCGGCGGCCAGGCCGTGCTGCACATCAGCCTGGTGCCGCACAAACGCGGCTGGTTTGCGGCACCGACGCTGGTGCTGTCCACCGTGTTCCCCTTCGGCCTGTTCCGCGCCTGGACGGTGTGGCGGCCGGCCGCGCGCGTGCTGGCCTGGCCACGCCCTGAACAGCCGGCGCCACCACTGCCCGCCGCACCTTCGTCGCCCGGTGACGAACGGCCGGTGCACGGCAGCAGCGGCAGTGAACTCGACGGCGTGCGCCCCTGGCGCCGCGGCGACACCATGCGCCAGGTGGTGTGGAAGAAGGTGGCGCGCAGCGGTGAACTGGTGAGCCGCGAAACCAGCGGCGGCGCGCAGCGCGAACTGTGGCTGGCCTGGGCCGACAGCGCCGGCGCGGGCGACACCGAACAGCGCCTTTCGCGCCTGGCCACGTGGGTGCTGCTGGCCGAGCGCGAAGGCATCGACTTTGGCCTGCGCCTGCCCGGCGGCGAGCTCGCACCCGGCCAGGGCGACGCGCACCGCCGCGCCGCGCTCGACCTGCTGGCGCAGCAGCCATGATCGCAACCCTGACCGAGCGCGCCCACCACCTGCCGCGCGAAACGCGCGACACGCTGTTCCAGCTGGCGGTGATCGCCTGGACCATCACCCCGCACCTGCTGCACGTGCCGGTTTGGTGCGCCGTGATGTCGCTGGCCCTGCTGCTGTGGCGCGGGCAACTGGCGCTGCGCTCGGGCGCCCTGCCCAACCGCTGGGTGATCAGCGCCCTGCTGGTGGCCGCGGCGCTGGCCACCTTCTGGAGCGAACGCACGCTGCTGGGCAAACAGGCGGGCATCACGATGCTGGTGGTGCTGGTGGCGATGAAGACGCTGGAGCTGCGGGCGCGGCGCGACGCGCTGGTGGTGTTCTTCCTCGGCTTCTTCCTGCTGCTGACGCACTTCCTCTACTCGCAGAGCCTGGGCACGGGCCTGTGGCTGCTGGCCGCGGTGTGGGGCCTGTTGACGGCCCTGGCCCTGGCCCACATGCCGGTGGGCCGGCCGCCGCTGAAACGTGCCGCCGGCGTGGCGCTGCGCGCGGCGCTGCTGGGCATCCCGGTGATGGTGGTCACCTTCGTGCTGTTCCCGCGCATCGGGCCGCTGTGGGGCCTGCCGCAGGACGCGCAGGGCCGCACCGGCCTGTCGGGCAGCATGCGCCTGGGCGGCGTGGCCTCGCTGGCCGAGGACGACTCCATCGCCCTGCGCGTGCGCTTCTTCGGCCCCATGCCGCGGCCTGACCAGCTGTACTTCCGCGGCCCGGTGCTGTCCACCTTCGACGGCCGCGAGTGGACGCGCCTGGTGCCCACCTTCCCGGCCCGGCTGCGCCCGCGCCTGGACGCCGAACTGCGTGGCACGCCGCTGCGCTACGAGATGACGCTGGAGCCCAGCCGCCTGGCGCTGCTGCCGACGCTGGAACTCACGCCCGACCGCGAAGACACCGCGCCGCGCATCAACGGCATGCTGCTGACCCTGCGCCCCGACGCGCAATGGCAGCTCGACCGCCCGCTGGGCGAGCGCGTGCGCGTCAGCACCAGCGCCTGGCTCGACCACCGCCACGGCCCGCCGCGCTCCGTGGTGGGCCTGCGCGACCTGGTGGAGCTGCCACCCGGCGCCAACCCGCGCACGCTGCAGTGGGCCGCCGAACTGCGCCGCCGCCTGCCCGCGGCCGACGCACGCGGGCTGTCCGACGCGGTGCTGGCGCACATCCGCGGCGGCGGCTACACCTACACGCTGGAGCCCGGGCCCTACGAGAAGGACGCCATCGACGAGTTCTGGCTCGACCGCAAGCTGGGCTTCTGCGAACACTTCGCCAGCGCCTACGTGGTGGTGATGCGCGCGCTGGACGTGCCGGCGCGCATCGTCACCGGCTACCAGGGCGCCGACGCCGAGCCGGAAGACGGCTACTGGATCATCCGCCAGCGCAACGCCCACGCCTGGGCCGAGATCTGGGTCGAAGGCCACGGCTGGCAGCGCGTGGACCCCACCGCCGCCGTGGCCCCGGAACGTGTGCAGCGCGGCCGCCGCCTGGCCCCGACGCCGGGCCTGGTGGCCGGGGCCGTGAACAGCGTGGCGCCGGCGCTGATGGACCGGCTGCGGCGCAGCTGGGAGAACGTCAACAACCGCTGGAACCAGTGGGTGCTGAACTACGGCCGCGGCCAGCAGTTCGACCTGCTGCGCAACCTGGGCTTCGACGCGCCGAACTGGCACGACCTGCTGTCCACGCTGATCCTGGTGCTTTGCGGTGCGGCACTGGCGGGCGCCGGCTGGGCCTGGTGGGACCGGCATCGGCAGGACCCCTGGCAGCGCCTGCAGCAGCGCGTGCTGCGGCGCCTGCAGAAGCTGGGCGTGGATGTGCTGCCGCACCACGCGCCGCGCGAACGCGCCGCCCGCCTGCGCGCGGCGCTCGGGCCGGCGGGCGAAGCGGCGGCGGCCGAACTCGATGCGCTGGACCGCCAGCGCTACGGCGGCGGCGCCACGCACTGGGCCGAACACGCGCGCTGGTGGCGGCGCTTCGATGGTGCGCTGGCCCGGTCCCGATAATCGGTCCATGCCCTCCCGGCCCCCTGCTTCCTCTCCGACCCTGCCCGCACGCCGGCGCCTGCTGGCCTGCACGGCGCTGGCGGCCGTGCTGCCGGCGCCGGCCCAGGCCGCCCGCGCGCGGCGCGCCGGCACCAGCTACGCCGGGCACGCGGCCGCCGCCGCCTTCGCCGAGCACCTGGCCCAGACGCGCCAGCTGCCGCTGCCCTGGGTGCAGCGCCAGCTCGACCAGGCCCAGCGCATCGAGGCCGTGCGCAAGCTCGTGATGCCGCCGCCGGTGGGCGTGGCCAAGAACTGGGCCGCCTACCGCGCGCGTTTCATCGAGCCGCAGCGCATCGCCGCCGGTGCCGCGTTCTGGGACACCCACGCGCACTGGCTGGACCAGGCCGAACAGCGCTGGGGCGTGCCGCCCGAGGTGGTGGTGGCCATCGTCGGCGTGGAGACCTTCTACGGCCGCATCACCGGCAACTTCCGCCTGCTGGACGCGCTGGCCACGCTGGCCTTCGACTTCCCGCCCGGCCGGCGCGACCGCAGCGCCTTCTTCCGCAGCGAGCTGGAGGAATTCCTGGTGCTGTGCGCGCGCGAACGCGCCGATCCGCAGGCCGTGAAAGGCAGCTACGCCGGCGCGATGGGCCTGCCGCAGTTCATGCCCGGAAGCGTGAACCGCTTCGCGGTGGACTTCGACCAGGACGGCCACGTCGACCTGCACAAGAGCGGCGCCGACGTGGTGGGCAGCGTGGCCCACTACCTGGCCGCCTGGGGCTGGCAGCGCGGCATGGCCACGCACTACGACGTGGCGGTGCCCTCGGACACCGCCGAGCGCGCCGCATTGCTGGCGCCCGACATCGTGCCCACCTTCAGCGCGCTGCAGTTCGCCGAGCGTGGCGCCGAACTGGCCGCGCCCGGGCGCGCGCACGACGGCCTGCTGGCGCTGGTGGAGCTGCACAACGGCGAACGCGAGCCCAGCTACGTGGCCGGCACGCAGAACTTCTACGCCGTGACGCGCTACAACTGGAGCAGCTACTACGCGATGGCCGTCATCGAACTGGCGCAGGCGCTGAAGCGGCAGCGCGGCGCCTGAACGGGTTCAGGCCACCAGCCGGCGCGCGAACAGCGCGTCCCAGGCGGCGAGCGAGGGCTTGGCGACGAAGTTGCTGTCGGCCAGGCCGATGCTGGCAAAGAGCGGCAGGTTGGCCGGCACCGGCGGCGGCAGCGAGGCCAGGTCGACATCGGCGAACTGCAGCTGCAGCCAGGCGCTGGCGCCCACACGGTCCAGCAGCTCGGCGTGGCGCGTCACGTACAAGGCCTGGCGTTCGGGGCTGGATGCGATGCTGCCGGCACCGGCGCTGGCCCAGCCGCCTTCCACCACCATCGTCGGCGTGGCACGGCCGTTCAGCAGGCGCTGGTAGTAGTCGAGCGGCAGGTCCTGGGGCTGCGTCCAGCCGAAGTAAGGGTAGGACGACAGGCCCAGCGTCTGCAGGAACGGGAAGTCGCTGAAGTCGGCTTCGATGCCCGCATAGGCACCCGTGCCGCCCAGCCGGCCCCAGGCCGTTTCCACCTGCACGCTGGCCATCAGCGGCGTGCTGCTGCCGGCACCGCGCAGTGCGGCGGCGGTGTCGTTGGCGGCCTGGCGCACCGCGGGGTAGAGGCCGGGTGCGGCCACGCGGATCAGGTTGCTTTCGGCCACCAGGCCCAGCATGACCGGAGCCAGCTTGCGGTCCACCGCCAGCATGTAGTCGCGGTACAGGCGCTGCACCGCCGCTTCGGTGATGCTGCGCCCGGCGGCGCGCAGCTGCGGCGCTTCCTGCTCGCGCGCCAGGCCGTCGTTGAGATCGCCCATGAAGACCAGCTGCAGGCCCTTGCCGCGCAGGTACTGCACCAGCGGCACCTTGTCGCGGTCGAGGATCGCGTCGGGCGTCTGGCCGGCCAGCAGGTCGGCCCAGGGCAGTTCCTCGTGGATGATGACGAGTTCGGCGCGCCGGCTCCAGATGTCGATGCCTTGCAGCACGGCCTGCACACTCAGGCGCGGCGGGTTGGGCGAGAAGCCCATCTTCCAGCGCCGCGTGGCGGCGGGCGTCGGGCCGGCCCCTGCATCGCCGCCGCCCCCGCTCCCGCAGCCCAGCAGGGGCCAGGCGGCTGCCAGTGCGGAGAAATCACGGCGACGCATGCGCCGGATCATAGGTGCGGTGATTCAGGCCGGCTCTCCGTCAACCCGCGGAGCCGGCGCCGCGTTCTGTGCCCTGGCCCGGTGACTGCCGGGCCGCTCGGCGGATTCGGAGTTCATCGATTCCGGCTTGCATCCCCTTCCCAAACCAGAGATAGACATGACCAAGAACCTGCTCCTCGCCGCCCTGCTGTCCACCGCTGCCACCCTCAGCTTCGCGCAAGCCCCGGCCAAGCCCGCCGCCGCGCCGGCCCCGGCTGCTGCCCCCGCCGCCGCGGCCGCCCCCGCTGCCGAAGCCAAGCCCGCCGCGGCCGCGCCGGAGAAGAAGGCCCCCAAGAAGGTCGCCAAGAAGTCGACCAAGAAGGCCAAGAAGGCTGCGGCCTGAGAGCTGGGCATCGCGGCCTGAGCCGCGACGAAGAAAAAGGGCTGGAGTGATCCAGCCCTTTTTTCATGCCCGAAGCGAAGGCTCAGGCCGCCATCGGCACCAGGAAGTCGCGGCTGATGCCCACGCCCAGGTCGTTCACCCGGTTGAGGAACTCGGTGAGGTAGGCGTGCAGGCCGGTGGCCAGGATCTCGTCGATGCGGCCGTACTGCAGGTCGCTGCGCA
>CAYREA010000120.1:0-13376 GCA_964423075.1 uncultured Rubrivivax sp.
TTCTATTCTTTTCAGTAGCCCGCTCCCAGGAAAACGGGTCATGGGAGCGGGCTACTGAAGTGGCCCCGACGACGACGACGGCAAGCGCTGTGAAGCCGGCCGTGAAGGTGGTGCCCAAGAACGGCACCAACCCCAACTTCGGCATGAACATGCCGATGATGAGCAGCGCGTTCGACACCGCCGCTTGGCTCAGCGCAGCCTGAGGGCCGCGATCCGAGCCAACCAGGAAGCCCCCGCACGCGGGGGCTTTTTCATGCCCGGCGCGCGAGCGCCAGGTACTCCGCCACGGGCACTTCCTCGGCGCGGCGCTGCAGGTCGAAGGAGGTGTCGAGCCCTTGCGCTTCGAGCCAGCGGCCCAGCGTATGGCGCAGCAGCTTGCGGCGCTGCGAGAACGCCACGGTGACCAGCTCGCGCAGCCGCGCGGCATCGATGCCCGGATCGGCCGGCAGCGGCTCCATGCGCACCACTGCCGAGTCCACGCGCGGCGGCGGGTCGAAGGCATCGGGCGGCACGTCCAGCACACACTCGATGGCGTAGCGCCACTGCAGCATCACCGTTAGCCGGCCGTAGTCCTTGTTGCCGGGTTCGGCGGCCATGCGGTCGACCACTTCCTTCTGCAGCATGAAGTGCTGGTCCTGCACGTGGGCGGCCGCCTCGAGCAGGTGGAAGAGGATGGGCGTGGAGATGTTGTAGGGCAGGTTGCCCACCACGCGCACGGGCTTGCCGGCGGATGCGGCCAGCGCGGCGAAGTCGACCGTCAACACGTCCGCCTCGATCACCGTGAGCAGCGGGTTGCGGCGCAGCCGCACGGCCAGGTCGCGGTCCAGCTCGATCACGGTCAGCGCGCCGCAGCGTTCCACCAGGGGCTGGGTGATGGCGCCCAGTCCGGGGCCGATTTCGATCAGCGCATCGCCGGGCCGCGGCGCAATGGCCCGGACGATGCCGCCGATAACACCTTCATCGACCAGGAAATGCTGCCCGAAGCGCTTGCGCGCCACATGGCTCATTGCGGCGGCTCGCGGTACTCCACGTAGGCCTTGGCGCGCAGCTCCTTCGTCCAGTCGGTGTAGGCCTGCTCGAAGCGCTGTTCGCGCAGCACGCTGCGCGCCTGCTCGCGCAGCTGCTTGGGCTCGACGTTCACTTCCCGGCGCTCCATCACCTGAATCAGGTGCACGCCGAAGCGCGAGGTCACCGGTGCCGACAGGCCGTTGATCGGCAGCTCGTTCATCGCCTGCTCGAACTCGGGCACCATCACGCCGGGGGCGGCCCAGCCGAGGTCGCCCCCGGCCTGGGCGGAGCCGTCTTCGCTGTACTGGCGAGCGATCTCCTCGAAGGTCTTCCTGCCGCTTTCGATCTGCGCCCGGTACTCGCCCAGGCGGCGCGTGGCCACCTCGGCCGTCAGCTGGGGCGAGGTGCGCAGCAGCACGTGCCGCGCCTTGGTCTGCGTGACGCGGCCGATGGCCGCCTCCTTGCGTTCCACCACCTTCAGGATGTGGAAGCCCGCGCCGGTCTTCAGCAGTTCGGGCGTCACCTCACCAACCTTGAGCGAGCGCGTGGCCTCGACGAAGACATCGGGCAGGCGCGACGCCGGCCGCATGCCGATGACACCACCCTTCTCGCGGTTGCTGTCCTCCGACACCTGCTTGGCCACGGCGTCGAAGGCCTCGCCCTTGCGCACACGGGCCAGCGCCAGTTCGGCCACGGCGCGGCGCGCGGCCGTGGTGGCGGCGTCGGCACCGTCGGGCACCGTGACCAGGATCTGCGCCAGGTTCGTCTCGGCATCGGCCATCGCGGCGGCGCGCTGCTGTTCGAGCTGTCGGTCGATGTCCTCGTCGCTGATCTTGATGCGCTGGTAGACCTCGCGCTCGCGCAGGCGTTCGATTAGCATCTGGTCGCGCACGTTGGCGCGGAAACGCGCGTAGTCCAGCCCCTCGGCGCGCAGCCGTTCGCGCAGCACGGGAATCGTGATCTGGTTCTGGGCCGCGATGTTCTGCACCGCGCGATCGACGTCACCGTCTTCCACGCGCATGCCCATCTCACGCGCGTTGCTGATCATCACGCGCTCCTCGATCAGTGCGTCCAGCGCCAGCTTGCGCAACTCGGGTTCGGGCGGCAGCCGGGTGCCACGGCCCGCCTCGGCCATCGCGCGCTCGAGGCGGCGCTCCACCTCGCCGGCGGTGACGAGTTCCTGGTTGACGATGACGGCGATGTAGTCGCCGCTGCGCACGCGCGCCGCGGCGACGGTCTGGGCCTGGGCCCAGCCGGCGGCCAGGCCCAACGTCACAGCCAGCAAGGTGAGCCGCGGCAGGCGAAGATAAGAGTCAGTCATAGAAGGCGGCAGAGGACCGGTCGTCGGACGGCGACGTTGTGCGGCGCTCTTCGCGCAGCAGCCGGTAACCAGGGATATTGTCCTTCAAGACCTTCAGAGGGTTGGACCCGATGCGCGACAGGCCGACCAGCTCCAGTTGCAGCATCAGCCGCGTGGTCGCTTCGCTGCGGCCGGTGGACAGGCGTTCGGCGACGAAGCGGCCGATCCAGCAGCCGGCGTCGTACTCCACGCCGAGCACGGAGTCGGTGATGCGGCTGTCCTTCATGCTGTAGTTCATGCGTCCGACGGAGTACCAGGTGCCGCTGCAGGACTGGCCTGCCGCGCCCTTGCTGTTGCCGCTGCCGTAGACCGGCCACTGCCAGCCGAGTTCCATCTGCTCGCTCAGGCCGCGCGTCAGGCGGTAGGCGGTGCTGATGGTGCGCAGCGGGCCGGGCGAGTACCGCACGCCGACGATGGAGCGCACCGACCTCTCGATGTCGGGGCTGTACTGAACCGCCCCGTCCAGGTTCCAGCCCGGCAGCACGCTGGTGCTGCCCAGCACCAGGGCATCGGAAAAGCGCTGGTCCACCGGCTGGCCGTCGGGCGTGCCGTCGGCCTGGGCCGTCACCCGCTGGGTGCGGAACAGCACGCGCTGTACCAGGCCCAGGCGCAAGGCCTCGGCGCCGGTGGCGCTGTCGACGAAGCGGGTGGTGACGCCGGCGGTGAGCTGGTGCGCGTCGTTGACGCGGTCGACTCCGCCGAACTGGTTATCGCTGTAGATCGAGACGAAGTTGAAGTCCTTGGCCGCGGCGTCGTAGTTCGGCAGCTGGCTCTGGGCCCGGAAAGGCGTGCGCACGTAGAGCAGGCGCGGCTCCAGCGTCTGCTGCACCGCGCGCCCGAAGGCCACCGTGCTGCGTTCGAACTCCAGGCCTGCGTCGACCGACAGCGTGGGGATGACGCGGCCGGCACGGCCGTTCGTGTCCACCTCCGGCGCCAGGCCACCGTAGGCCGCGGCATTGACCGACAGGCGCGGCACGACCCACCAGCCCGGCTGTCGCCAGGGCCGGCTGACATGCGCCAGCACGTGCACCCGTTCGCCCGGTGCGCGCCCGGCGCGGGCTGCGTCGCCGCCGGGCAGGGCGAAGCGGTTGTATTCGGCCTCGGCGCCGAAGCGCAAACCAGCGCCAGCGCCGCTGTAACGCAGGCCCACCTGCGGCAGGCGTTCGTAAGGCGCCACCACGGCGGCGTCGCTGGCCTGCAGCACCTGCCAGCGCAGCGTGCGCGCGTACAGCAGCCCTTCGCCGCCGGCGACCGTGAAGGGGCGTTCGAGGAAGGTGCGCGCCGGCAGCAGCCGCGTGGTGAGGCTGCGGGTGGAGCCGGGGAAGTCCTTCCACCACTCGTCGTCGGACACGCGGATCAGGTCGGTGCCGTAGCGCCAACCGCTGTCGAACAGGCCGCCTTCGTGCTGCCACTGCAGCCCTTTGCGAGGTGTGCCGGTGAGGCGGTCGTTGGGCAGCCAGTCCAGCAGCACGTTGCCCTCGAACTGCGGCTCCAGATAGCGGAACTCGGTGTTCAGGCCCAGGCCGCGCCGCGTGATGACGCGCGGCGTCAGCGTGGCATCGCGGTTGGGCGCGATGTTCCAGTAGTAGGGCACCGACAGCTCCACGCCGCTGCGGTTGTCGGTGTTGATGGACGGCGGCAGCCAGCCCGACTTGCGCTCGTCCGACAAGGGGAAGCTCAACACCGGCAGCGCCAGGATGGGCACGCCCTGGAAGCGCAGCACCGCGCCTTCGGCGATGCCCTCGTTCTTGTCCAGGTCCAGCGTGATGCGGTCGGTGCGCAGCAGCCAGGCCGGTTCCTCGGGCGTGTCGCGCGGGCAGCTGGTGTACTCGGCCTTCAGGGCGCGCGAACGCGAGGCATCGAGGAAGTCGATGCGCTCGGCGCGCCCGCCGGCGCCCAGCGTGGTGAACTCGAACTCGGGCTGCAGGAAGAAGCCTTCGAAACGCTGCACGCGCAGTTGCAACTCGGGGCCGCTGTAGATGGCGCCGTTGCGGCTGATGCGTACATGGCCGGTGGCGCTGGCCAGGTCCTGCGGCATGTCGTAGCCCAGGCGGTCGGCGCGGATGACCAGGCCACCGCGGCGGAACTCCACCTTGCCTTCGGCCACGGTCTCCAGATCGGGGCGCCCGCGCAGGCTGTCGGCCTGCAGCACGATGGGCAGCTGGCGCGCCGCATCACCACGCGGCAGGGGTTGCAGCGTGGGGCTGGGTTGTAGCGCGTCTTTGGGCGCCGGCTGGGCCTGCGCCGCAGCAGCAGCGGCGAACAGGGCCGCAGCCAGGGCCAGCGGGGTGGGCGAGAGGGAAGGCACTGACGGCGGGCACGGCCGGATTCGTAAAATCCATTATCCATGACCCATCTCTTGCTCACGGGCCACGATGCGGTGGCCGACCGCGCCGTGCTGCAGGCGCTGGTGAGCTTCCAGAAGGACACGCCGCCCAGCGGACCGGTGCGCACGCGCCAGCAGGTCCTGTCGGGGCTGGCCACGTTCCAGGCCCGGGCTGTCGCAGCGGCTGCACAGCCCTTTTCTGACCGCCAGCGGCTGGCGTTCGAGCGCGCCTTGGGTCTGCTTGCGGATGCTCACGCAGCTCAAGCGGTGGTGGCCTTGCACCCACAGCTTGGTGGCGGTCGGGCCGGGCCGCTCTCGCAGGACATTGCCTGCCTGCTGCGCCACCAGCGGCTGGATGACGACCTGGAGCTTGACCTGGCCGTGCGCTGGTGGCAGCTGGCGCGCTCTGCCGGCCTGCCCGTGGACGCCGACTTCGGCGAGACCTGGCGCACCCTGGAGTGGACTGCACTGGTGCAGCAGCTGATGCTGCTGGCGAACTCGCCAGGAAGCGAAAAGGCCACCGAAGGCAGCCTGCTTGAGCGGGCTTCCCAGGTGGCCTTGCGCTATGGGTCTCTGAAGTGCCTGGCGCAACTGCTGCACCCGCTCGGTGGCGCCGCCCCCGGGGCCGGGTTCACGTTCTGACGCGCACCCGCCCCGGGCGGCAACAACCCGGCCTTACTTCGGGATCAGCACCGTGTCGATGACGTGGATGACGCCGTTGTCGGCCACGATGTCGGCAGCGGTCACCTTGGCACCGTCGACCTGCACGCCGCCCATGGTGGACAGTGTGAGCTCGCTGCCCTGCACGGTCTTGGCCTTGCCGGCCTTCACGTCCTTGGCCATCACCTTGCCGGCCACCACGTGGTAGGTGAGCACGGCAGTGAGCTTGGCCTTGTCTTTCAGCAGGGCGTCCAGGTCGGCCTTGGGAACCTTGGCAAAGGCTTCGTCGGTGGGCGCAAACACGGTGAACGGGCCCTTGCCCTTGAGCGTGTCCACCAGGCCCGCAGCCTGCAGCGCTGTCGCCAGGGTCTTGAAGTTGCCCGCCGACACGGCGGTGTCGACGATGTCCTTGGCCTGGGCGGCCAGGCAGGCCGCGCTCAGCGTGGCGGCGATCAGGTACTGCTTCATGGGTGAGTCCTCTAGGGGTTGTGGGAAACGGGTGCCGGGCAGGGTCAAGGTGCCGGCAGGATCACCTTGTCGATGACGTGAATGACGCCGTTGCTGGCCAGCGTGTCGGTGGCCGCGATGACGGCCCTGCGGCCGCGGCGGTCGGTGATGCCCAGCGTGGCGTCGACGGTGAAGGTCTCGCCCTGCACGGTGGTGATGGCCGTGCCGACGGGCACATCGGCCTTCAGCACCCGGCCTGCCACCACGTGGTAGGTGAGGATCTTGGTCAGCAGCGGCTTGTCGGCCAGCAGCTGCGCCTTGGTCACGCCGAGTTCGGCCAGTGCGGCCGCGAACGCGGCGTCGGTGGGCGCAAAAACCGTGAACGGCCCGGTGCCCGACAGGGTGCCCGCGAGGTCCGCGGCCACCACCGCTTCGACCAGGATGCCGAACTCGGCCGGCGTGCCGGCAGCCAGCGCCTGCGCCGTCTGCACGATGTTCTTGTCGGCCGGCAGGATGACCTTGTCGATGACGTGAACCACGCCGTTGGAAGCCGCGATGTCCGTGGCCGTGATCTTGGCCTTGCGGTTGCGCCCGTCGGTGATCACCAGGTCGCTGCCCACCGGGTCGACCTTGAAGATGCCGCCGGCGCTGGCGGTGATGGCCTTGCCGGGCTGGATCTGCGCCTTCAGCACCTTGCTGCCCAGCACGTGGTAGCGCAGCACCGCGGTGAGCAGTGGCCGGTCGGCCAGCAGCTGGGCCTTCGTCACGCCCAGTTCGGCGAGCAGCGCCGTGAAGGCGTCGTTGGTCGGCGCAAAGACCGTCAGCGCGCCGGGGGCCGAGAGTTCGGTGCCCAGGCCAGCCGCCGTGACGGCCTCGACCAGAACGCTGAAGCGGGCGTCTGACTGGGCGACGCCAACGATGGTCGGTGTGGGCGGCGGCGGGTCATCGTCGTCGCTGCCGCAGGCTGTCATGAACGCGGCGGCCAGCGCCGCCAGCAACAGGTGGCTCCATGTCTTGAACAACAACATCGCCTCTCTCCGGTGGTTGGGCGGCTGCATGCCGCCATCGCGATCGCCCAATTGCGACCGCGTTCGCCGGAGTGTGAACTATTCAGTTCACATTGAAAACTGTACGGTCATGTTGTAACCATTTGGTATGAATGCTCGCGATCATCAGGCCTGCGTCGAACAGCCGGCAGCGGCCAGCCAGGGGTCGCAGTCTTCGCCGCCGAACAGTTCGAGCAGGAAGTCCAGGAACGCACGCGTGCGTGCCGGCAGGTGGCGCCGCGTCGGCATGCCGGCCCACAGCGTCAGGTCGAACAGGCGCCACTCGGGCAGCACACGTTCCAGGCGCCGGTCGAGCAGCGCGCCGGCGATCACGTACGAAGGCAGCCCGGTGATGCCCACCCCGGCCAGCGCGGCGGCGTAGCTGGTGTCGATGTGGGTGGTGGCCAGCGTCGGGTGCTGGCGGCGCTGCAGCGTGTAGCTGTGGCCGCCCTCCGCGTCGAGCGCGCCGCGGTAGAAGGTGACGCCGCCTTGCATCGCCGTCATCGGCGGGATGATGGTGTCGTGCCCGGCCAGGTCGCTGGGGTGGCCGGGGCGGCCGCGCCGGTCCAGGTAGGCGGGTGATGCACAGGCCACGACCTCGGTGCGCGCCAGCCGGCGCGCGATGAAGTCGCCGTCGGGTTGTGCGCGGCGCGCGAACAGGCTGATGTCGAAGGACTCATCCACCCCGTCCACCGGCCCGGGCGCGCTGATCTCCAGAGTCACCTGCGGGTAGCGGGCGCGAAAGCGCGGCAGCTGCCCCGCCAGCTGGTGCACGGCGATGGCCGGGGGGCACAGCAGGCGCAGGTTGCCGCGCGGCTCGCGTGTGGCGGCACCGGCCTCGGCCACGGCCTCGTCCACCTCCACCAGGATGGCGCGTACCTTCTCCAGGTACGACTCGCCCACCTCGGTGAGCGACAGGCTGCGCGTGCTGCGGTTGAGCAGCCGCGCGCCGAGGTGGTCTTCCAGCTCGGCGACCAGCCGCGTCACCACCGGCGGCGCCAGGTCCAGCGCCCGCGCCGCCTTGGCGAAGCCGCCTTCGTCAACCACCTTCGCAAAGACGCGCATCGCACGCAGCTGGTCCATCCCCACGGCTCCTGGTGTTGTCTCGAACTGCCGCGACAATCGCGGCCCATGGAATATGCCGCCTTCCTGATCGACTTCATCCTGCACGTGGACCGCCACCTCACCGAGTTCGTGCAGGCCTATGGCGGCTGGGTCTACGCGCTGCTGTTCGCCATCATCTTCGTCGAGACGGGCCTGGTGGTGATGCCCTTCCTGCCGGGCGACTCATTGCTCTTCGTCGTGGGCGCCTTGTGCGGCGTAGGGCTGATGAGCCTGCCCCTGTCGATGGCCCTGCTGACGGCCGCCGCCGTGCTGGGCAACCAGACCAACTACGCCATCGGCCGCCATGTCGGCCCGCGGGTGTTCGCCTGGCCCAAGTCGCGCTGGTTCAACCGCGATGCCTTCGACCGCATGCACGCCTTCTACGAGAAGCACGGCGGCATCACCATCGTGGCGGCGCGCTTCATGCCCTTCCTGCGCACCTTCGCACCCTTCGTGGCGGGCGTGGCGCAGATGACGCGCCGCAAATTCACCTTCTACGACGTGAGCGGCGGCGCGCTGTGGGTGTGCAGCATCACGCTGGCGGGCTACCTGTTCGGCAACATCCCGCTCGTGAAGCAGCATCTGTCGCACATCATCTGGGCCATGATTCTGATCCCCGGCGTGCTGGTGCTGTTCGGCGCCTGGAAGAGCGGGCGCCAGAAGCGACAAGGCCTCGCCTGCTGACGCCGGCGAGGCCTTGCTGCGAGCGCTGTTCGCTCAGTCGGCCTTGCGGCGGCGCGCGGCGCCGGCCACGGCCAGCAGGCCCAGGGCCATTAGGCCGTAGGTGCCGGGTTCCGGCACGGCCGAGACGCCGATGCCGCCAAACGTGACGTTGCCGGCCGTGAAGGTGGCATCGGCGGCACCGGTGATGTCGTCGAAGCCCTCGAAGAACTGGAAGGTCAGCTTGCCGTCGGCCAGCACGTCGAAGGACAGGGCCAGAGCCACCAGGCTGGCGCTGTCGGCGTAGGTGCCCGAGCCCGAGAAGTCGTCACCGAAGCCGGGGCTGAAGACAACGCCGTCGCCGGCCGAGTTCAGGATCAGGATCGTCGCTTCGGACAGCCAGCTGGCGCCGTTGGTGGTGAGCGAGACGTTCCACGAGATGTTGTCGACGGTGCCACCGGCCAGGGCGTCCACCGTCAGGATGGTGTTGATCGGCTCATCCTGGGCGTCGAAGCTCTGGATGCCGGCGACGTTGACCACCAGATCGGACGCCAGCAGTTGCGGGCCGGTGCTGACCATGTCGACGGCACCGCCGTTGACGGCACGGAAGGTGCCACCGGCCGCATGCGCGGGAACGGCGGCCGCCATCAGGGCGAGGGCGGCTGCGCCGGCCAGGGCGCGCAAGGACCAATTCGAGCTCGACATCCAGTAACTCCTGTGTTTAGGGTTGTTGCGGCCCCCTGGCCGCAATGCCCCTTGAATCTGACAGGCGGATGTCAGCCGGGCAAGACCCCAGCTGTGTGATCGGCGCACCAACCCCCGATGCGTGGGGGTGGCCCTGGGCCGTCACTCGTCTTCAGGGGCAGGCCGAGATGACCTGGGCCACCGCGGCGGTGAGCTTCTTGCCGTAGGGCACGTGCAGGAATTCGTTGGGGCCGTGCGCGTTGCTCTTCGGGCCTAGCACGCCGCACACCATCATCTGTGCCTTCGGGAAGCCCTTGCCCAGCATGCTCATCAGCGGAATCGTGCCGCCCTGGCCGATGTAGCCCAGCGGTGCGCCGAAGTGGCGGGCCGACGCATCGTTCATCACGCCCTCGAGCCAGGGCGCGAGTTCCGGCGCGTTCCAGCCCGTGGCGCCCAGCGCGCCGGCACGGCCGTCGGGGTGGAAGGTGACCTTGGCGTTGTAGGGCGCGTTGTCCTCCAGCAGCTGCTTGAGCGCGATGCTGGCCTGGTTGCCGTCCACCAGCGGCGGCAGGCGCAGGCTGAGCTTGAAGGCCGTGTACGGCCGCAACACGTTGCCGGCGTTCTTCAGCTCGGGGAAGCCGTCGACCCCGGTCACCGACAGCGTGGGCCGCCAGGTGCGGTTGAGCAGTCCTTCGACGGGGTCGGTGGTGGTGGGCAGCGTGGGCCCGCCATCGGCACCGCAGGCCCAGGGCATGCGCTTCCACACTTCGTCCTTGAGGATGGCCGCCGTGGCACGCGCCTGTTCGATGCGCGCAGCGGGCACGGCGCAGTGGAAGCTCTCGGGCAAGAGGCGGCCGGTGGCGCTGTCTTCCAGCCGGTCGAGCACATGGCGCAGGATTCGGAAGCTGCTGGGCACCAGGCCCGAGGCGTCGCCGGAATGGATGCCCTCGCTGAGGATCTCCACCTTCAGCACGCCGCTGACCATGCCGCGCAGGCTGGTGGTGAGCCACAGCTGCTCGTAGTTGCCGGCGCCGCTGTCCAGGCACACCACGAGGCCCACCTGGCCCAGGCGCGGTTTGAGCGCGTCGATGTAGGCCGGCAGGTCGGACGAGCCGCTTTCCTCGCAGCTTTCGATCAGGCCCACGCAGCGCGGGTGCGGCAGTCCCTGGTCTTTCAGCGCCTCGAGCGCGGTGACGGCGGCGTAGACCGCATAACCGTCGTCGGCGCCGCCGCGGCCGTAGAGCAGCCCGTCTTCGTACTTGGGCGTCCACGGGCCCAGATCCTTGCGCCAGCCGTTGAACTCGGGCTGCTTGTCGAGATGGCCGTAGAGCAGCACGGTGTCGGTGGACGCGCTGCCGCTGGCCGGGATCTCGAAGAAGATCACCGGCGTGCGGCCTTCCAGGCGCACCACCTCCAGTTTCAGCCCCGGCAGCTTGCGTGATTCAACCCAGGCGGCCGCGTCGCGCACCACGCGATCGACATAGCCGTTCCTGGCCCAGTCGGCGTCGAACATCGGGCTCTTGGCCGGCACCGCGATGTACTCGGTGAGCGCGGGCACGATGCGCTCGTCCCAGGCGCGGTTGCAGTAGTTGGCAACCGCGGAAAGCGCGGTGGCCTCGGCGGGGCGGGTGGGTGCGTTCATGGCGTGTCTCCGCAGGGCAGCAGCAGCCGGGCAGTCTAGTACCGGCCCAGCCACTGCAACAGCTGCGTGGTGACCTGCTCGCGCTCGGGCTCGTTGAAGAGCTCGTGGAAGAGGCCGGGCCAGGGTTTGCGCGCCACGATGTCGGGCGGGGCCGCTGCGGCGAAAGCCGCGCTGCCGGCGGGCGACACGCAGCGGTCGGCCTCGGCCCACATCAGCAGCGTGGGCAGCTTCCAGCGCGGCGCGCAGCCCGTCACCTGCCGGCCGGCCTCGACGATGAAGCGCACGAGGCGTGGCGTGACGCGGTCGTGCACCAGCGGGTCTTGGGCGTAGCGCCGCACCACTTCGGGGTCGCGGCAGATCCACTCGGGCTTCAGGCCGTTCCCCACGGCCAGGCGCGGGGCCACCGGCGCCAGGGTCTTCAGCAGGGCGCGCTGGAAGGTGTTCAGGCCGGGGTCGAGCGCGGGTGACGACAGCACCAGGCCGTCGACCCGCCGGAACCAGGCCGGCGCCGGGCCGAGCAGCTCGGCGGCCACGAAGCGCGCGGCGATCAGGCCGCCCATGCTGTGGCCCAGCAGCATCTGCGGACTGGGTGCGCCGCTGCCGCGCAGGTGGTCGATGGCGACGGCCAGGTCCGACAGCAGCGCCTGTGCGTCGGGGATGCCGCCGCGCGCGCCGGCACTTTCGCCATGGCCGCGCAGGTCCAGGCCGGCCACGTGCCAGCCGGCGCCGTTGAGCACCTGAGCCAGGTCTTCGTAGCGGCCGCTGTGTTCACCCAGGCCGTGCACCAGGTGCAAGGTGCCGCGGGCCGCACCCGTGGTCGGCCAGCGCCGCAGGCGCAGTGCCGTGCCGTCGCGCGCGACCAGGGCCTCCATCAGGACACGCACGCGCGCATCAGCTGGCCTTGGGCGTGCAGAAGACGTTGAGCTTGTTGCCGTCGAGGTCGCGGAAGTAGCCGGCGTAGAAGCCCTCGCCGCGCGGGCCGGCCGGGCCTTCGTCGGTGGCGCCGAGCGCCAGCGCCTTCTTGTACAGACTGTCCACCTGGGCCGGCGTCTGCACAACCAGCGCCACCATGGTGCCGTTGCCGCGTGTGGCGGACTGCTTGTCGTAGGGCTGCATGATGCCCAGGCAGGGCTTGTCCCATGACACACCCCAGGCGTAACCGCGGCCGAAGTCCATCAGGCGCCTGGCGCCGATCTCTTCCAGCAGCGCGTCGTAGAAGGCCGCGGCGCGCGGCAGGTCGTTGGTGCCCAGGGTCACGTAGCCGATCATGGTGGTCTCCTCGATCAAAGCTTGAAGTCGTAGTCGATGACCAGCGGCGCGTGGTCCGAGAAACGCTGCTTCAGGTAGATGTGCTCGGCCTTGGCGGTGGCGGCCAGGGCGGGCGTGGCCAGGTGGTAGTCGATGCGCCAACCCACGTTGTTGGCCCAGGCCTGGCCGCGGTTGCTCCACCAGGTGTACTGCTCGGGCTTCGGGTTGAGCGTGCGGAACACGTCCACCAGTCCGCCTTCGGTGAGCAGCTTCGTCATCCAGGCCCGCTCCTCGGGCAGGAAGCCGCTGTTCTTCTGGTTGCCCTTCCAGTTCTTCAGGTCGATCTCGTGGTGCGCGATGTTGACGTCGCCCACCAGGATGAACTCGCGCTCGGCCTTGAGCTTCATCAGGTGCGGGTACATCCGGGCCAGGAAGCGGAACTTCGCGGCCTGGCGTTCCTCACTGCTGGAGCCGCTGGGGAAGTAGCAGCTGATGAGGCTGAGCTTGCGCTTGGCGGTGTCGTAGCGGGCTTCCACCCAGCGGCCTTCGGCGTCGAACTCCTGGCTGCCGAAGCCGGTGATCACCTCGCTGGGCGCCTTCTTCACGAACAGGCCGACACCCGAGTAGCCCTTCTTTTCAGCAAAGTGAAAATGGCCGTTCAAACCCCCTACCGTGTCGAGCGTGCCCCCCACGTCTTCGGTCTGTGCCTTGACCTCCTGCACACCCATACAATCCGCACCGGCGCTCTGTGCCCATTCGACGAAGCCCTTCTTGGCCGCCGAACGGATGCCGTTGACGTTCAGCGTGATCAATCGGAAAGCCACAGGACACCTCTTCCAGAACACATGAGCACCGTTGCCGACCCCAAGCTGGCGCAGGAGTTCGTGCAGTTCGCGGTGCAATCCGGCGTGCTGCGCTTCGGCGAATTCAAGACCAAGGCCGGCCGGCTTTCCCCGTACTTCTTCAATGCCGGTCTGTTCGACGACGGCGCCAAGCTCGGCAAGCTGGCGGAATTCTATGCACGGCGCCTGCTGGCCCAGGGCCTGGATTTCGACATGATCTTCGGCCCCGCCTACAAGGGCATCACCCTGGCCGCGGCCTTGGCCGTCGAGCTGGCACGCCGCGGCCACAACCGGCCCTATGCCTACCACCGCAAGGAAGCCAAGGACCATGGCGACGGCGGCACGCTGG
>CAYREA010000121.1:0-13331 GCA_964423075.1 uncultured Rubrivivax sp.
TCTTGCGCTGGTAGTTCTTGACGACGTCGCTGATGAACTGCTCGGCGTGCAGGTACAGCACGCGGGCGTTCGGGTTGTCCTTCAGCAGCGCGTTGCCGACGGCGTGCACCAGGTGCGTCTTGCCCAGGCCCACGCCGCCGTAGATGAAGAGTGGGTTGTACATGGCGCCCGGCGCGCCGGCCACGTGCAGCGCGGCGGTGCGGGCCATCTGGTTGGCGCGGCCGGCCACCAGGGTGTCGAAGGTGAGCGCGGCGTTCAGCCGGTGCGGGCTGGAAGCGGGCGCCGGCGCCATGTGCAACGCCGGCGGGCCGGTGCGGCCGGCAGCGGCGCGTTCCAGGGCATGGGCCGCCAGCGCGGCTGCGCTGGCGGGGGCGCCGTTGTGGCTGCGCTCGGTGCCGGCGCCGGCGGGCTCGGAGCGCGGGGCCAGCGTCAGTTCCAGCTTCACCGGGTGGCCGGCGATCTCGGCCAGGGCCGACTCGATGCGGCCGGCGTACTGCGAGCGTATCCAGTCCAGCTTGAAGCGGTTGGGCACCTGCACGGCGACCACGTCGCCGGCCCCTTCCGGGCGCGATGGATCGGCCGCGGCCGGGGCCAGCGGACGGATCCAGGTGTTGAATTGTTGTTCAGGCAGTTCGGCGGCGAGACGTTCGCAACCGCGCTGCCACAGGTCAGAGCTCATGTGGACAAGTTTTCTCGTGAGCCGCCGGTTCAGGGGTCCCTCACGACCAGCGGACCGCGGTTATCCACACATTCGAAGCCGGCGTCAACCCCCGCCGGATGAGGCGGCCTGTGGTGCAAGTGTTTGACCGGGAAGGGGTTTTTTGCTGTAATCGTGGGTTTCCCGAATTCATTACCAGGGGCTTCAAAGGGCGGCGCTGTGCGCCTTTCGAGTGAGCCCCATCACTTTTTTGCCGCCGGAGCCGCCATGAAGCGCACCTACCAACCGTCCAAGATCCGCCGCGCCCGCACGCATGGCTTCCTGGTTCGCATGAAGACCCGCGGCGGCCGTGCCGTCATCAACGCCCGCCGCGCCAAGGGCCGCAAGCGCCTGGCCGTCTGAGCCCCGCGGCGGCCGACACTGGCGCCAGCCACTGCCACCCACCACAAGGCGACCGTGCCGCAGCGCCTTGTCAACAAGGCGGACTTCGAGCGCCTGCTGGGCGCGCGGCATTGGGCGCGAAGCGCTCACTTCGCCGTGCACCACGTGCCTGCGCCACCCACACGCCCCGTGTGGCGGCCCGCCGAAGTTCAATCCGGCACATTGTCCACAGAGCCTGCACCGCTTGTTCCCCAGTCTGTGGATAAGTTGCTGGAAGGGCAGTGGATCGGTTGTGTCGTGCCCAAGCGCCACGCCAAGCGTGCCGTGACGCGCAGCCTGCTCAAGCGCCAGGTGCGTGGTGCTTTCGAGCGCCATGCGGCCGGCCTGCCGGCCGGTTTGTGGCTGGTGCGGCTGCGGCAGCCGTTTGCCGTGGCCGACTTCCCCTCGGCCCGCTCGGCCGCACTGGCCAGCGCCGCACGCAGCGAACTCGACGGGTTGCTGGCCCGGCCGGCGCGCTGAGGGCCGCATCGCCATGTCCGCCTGGCGCCAGCGCCTTCATCATGTGCCGCGCCGTGGCCTGGCCGGCCTGGTGCGCGGCTACCGCTACTTCCTGAAGCCCTGGCTCGGCAACGCCTGCCGTTTCGAGCCCACCTGCTCGGCCTATGCGCTGGAAGCGCTGCAGCGCCACGGTGCGCTGCGCGGCAGTGCGCTGGCCGGCTGGCGCATCCTGCGCTGCCAGCCCTGGTGCGAAGGGGGCTGCGACCCGGTGCCACACAATCCGCCCCGCCTGGGCGCAGGCCTGTTCACGCGCCTGACCACGAATCCCGATACGCCGCCCGAAGAACCGGGTGAGCCGTCCCGAAAGCTCCCATGACCGATTTCCGTCGCACCCTGCTGTGGGTGGTCTTCATGATGTCCGTGTTCCTGCTCTGGGACGCCTGGCAGAAGCACAACGGCCACCCGTCGATGTTCGGCCCGGCGCCGCAGGCCGCTGCCAGCGCGGCATCGGGCGGGCGGCCGGCTTCCGCGGCCGCCACCGCGGGGGTGCCGGGCGCCGCGCCCACGGCGGCAGCACCGGGTGCACCCGCCGTGCTGCCCACCTCGGCGGCTGTGCCTGCCGGCGAACAGGTGAGCGTGACCACCGACGTGGTCAAGGCCACCTTCGACAGCGTGGGCGGCTCGCTCGTGCGCCTGGAACTGCTGGCTTATCGCGATGCGGTGAACCCCAAGAACAACGTCGTGCTGTTCGACGTCGTGCCCGGCAAGCGCCGTTATGTGGCGCAGTCTGGCCTGGCCACGCAGGCCGGCATCGAACTGCCCAACCAGGCCACGCCGATGACGGTGGTGCCGGGTGAACGCAGCCTGGCGGCCGGGGCCAAGGAGTTGTCGATCCGCTTCGAATCGCCGTCCATCGACGGCCGCAAGCTGGCCAAGACCTACACCTTCAAGCGCGGCGAATATACGGTGGCGGTGAAGCACGAGTTCACCAACGGCGGCAGCACGCCGGTGTCGCCGCAGGTCTACCTGCAACTCACGCGCGACGGCAACCCGCCCGAAGGCGAGAGCAGCTTCTACTTCACCTTCACCGGCCCGGCCATGTACACCGAGGCCAGCAAGTTCAAGAAGATCGACTTCAAGGACATCGCCAAGGGCGGCGACATCCACGACAAGAAGGGTGACAGCGGCTGGATCGGCATGGTGCAGCACTACTTCGCCTCGGCGTGGCTGGTGGCCCAGCCCGGGCCGCGCAGCTTCGAGACGGCCAAGGTCGAGGACAACCTCTACCGCATCACCATGCTGCTGCCGCTGGGCGAGGTGGCGCCGGGCGCCAGCAAGGCGCACGAGGCCGTGCTCTTCGCCGGCCCGCAAGAGGAATACAAGCTCGAGGCCCTGGCGCCGGGGCTGGAACTGGTGAAGGACTACGGCATGCTGAAGGTGCTGTCCAAGCCGCTGTTCTGGCTGCTGACCGAGCTGCACAAGTTCATCGGCAACTGGGGCTGGGCCATCGTGGGCCTGGTGGTGCTGCTGAAGATCGCCTTCTACTGGCTCAACGCCAGCGCCTACCGCAGCATGGCCAAGATGAAGGCCGTGGCGCCCAAGGTGACGGAGCTGCGCGAGCGCCTGAAGGACAAGCCGCAGCAGATGCAGCAGGAGATGATGCGCATCTACCGCGAGGAGAAGGTCAACCCGCTGGGCGGCTGCCTGCCGATCTTCGTGCAGATGCCCTTCTTCATCGCGTTGTACTGGGTGCTGCTGTCCAGCGTGGAGATGCGCGGCGCGCCGTGGCTGGGCTGGATCACCGACCTGGCGGCCCCGGACACGCTGTTCGGCGTGATCCCCGGCATCAACCTGCCGGTGGGCCTGCTGCCCATCCTGATGACGCTGTCCTCGCTGTTCCAGGTGTGGCTGAACCCGGCCCCGCCCGACCCCATCCAGGCCAAGATGATGTGGCTGATGCCGCTGATCTTCGGCTTCATGTTCTTCTTCTTCCCCGCCGGCCTGGTGCTGTACTGGCTGACGAACAACCTGCTGTCGATCGCGCAGCAGTGGTTCATCAACAAGCAGCTGGGCGTGAACGGGAAATAGCGCACGTTGGGGGGCGGCCGTACCCCCGAACAGGGGTTGAGCGCAAAGGCGCCCTGGCCGACCATGCAAACATGCGGGCGACCCGCCTCGAAGAGAGGCGGCTCAGGAGGCCCGACGCGAGGCCCTGAAAAGCCGGACGCCGCTCCACCCGCGCCATACCGCCACGGCGGCGCGCCAGAATCAGAACAAGATGCGCGCCCGTTCCGCACCCAGCGCCGAACCCATCGTTGCCATCGCCTCGGCCCCCGGCCGCGGCGCGGTGGGCATCGTGCGGGCCTCGGGGCCTGACCTGGCGCCGCTGATCCAGGCCGTCTGCGGCCACGCGCTGGCGCCGCGGCTGGCCACGCTGCTGCCCTTCCGCGGCGAACAGGGCGAGGTGCTGGACCGCGGCCTGGCGCTGCACTTCCCGGCCCCGCATTCCTACACCGGCGAAGACGTGCTCGAGCTGCAGGCGCATGGCGGCCCGGTGCTGCTGCAGCTGCTGCTGGCGCGCTGCCTGCAGGCCATGCCCGGGCTGCGGCTGGCGCGGCCGGGCGAGTTCACCGAACGCGCCTTCCTCAACGACAAGCTCGACCTGGCACAGGCCGAGGCTGTGGCCGACCTCATCGACGCCAGCACCGAGGCCGCCGCGCGCTCGGCCGCGCGTTCACTCAGCGGCGCTTTCTCGCACGAGATATCCGCGCTGGCAGCTCGAACGGTGAAGCTGCGCATGCTGGTGGAAGCGACGCTCGACTTCCCCGAGGAGGAAATCGACTTCCTCGAAGCCGCCGGCGCCCGCGCCCAGCTCGACGGCCTGCTGGCCACGCTGGACGCCGCGTTGGCCCGCGCGCGCCAGGGTGCGCTGCTGCGCGAAGGCCTGCGCGTGGTGCTGGCCGGCCAGCCCAACGTGGGCAAGAGTTCGCTGCTGAACGCGCTGGCGGGGGCCGAGCTGGCCATCGTCACGCCCATTCCGGGCACCACGCGCGACCGCGTGAGCGAAACGATCCAGATCGAAGGCGTGCCGCTGCACGTCACCGACACCGCCGGCCTGCGTGCCGAACACGACGCCGCCGACGAGGTGGAGCGCATCGGCATCGGCCGCAGCTGGCAGGCCATCGGCCAGGCCGATGCGGTGGTGTTCCTGCACGACCTGGCGCGCGCCGGCGAGACGGGCTACGACGCGGCCGAAGGCGACATCGCCGCGCAGCTGCCGGCGGGCGTGCCGGTGCTGCACGTCTACAACAAGGCCGACCTGGTGGAAGGGGCCGTGCCGGCCGCGGGCATCGTGCTGTCGGCGCGCACCGGCCAGGGCCTGGATACGCTGCGCCACGCGCTGCTGGAACAGGCCGGCTGGGTGGCCGCGCCGGAAGGCCTGGTGATCGCCCGCACGCGGCATGTGCACGCGCTGCAGCGGGCGCGTGGCCACCTGCTGCAGGCTCAGGCGCTGGCGGCCATGCGCGACGGGGCGCTGGACCTGCTGGCCGAAGAACTGCGCCTGGCGCACCGCGCTTTGGGCGAGATCACCGGCGAGTTCAGCAATGAAGACCTGCTGGGCGAGATCTTCATGCGCTTCTGCATCGGGAAATAGTTCCAGTTCCCAGGCGATCTATCGGAATTCGAAGATCGCGTCTAAGTGACTGTCAATCAAGGGTGAGTTGTTCCTAGAATGTCCACTTGGACCCAGCAAGAGCCGACGGCTGCCAGGTCCAAGTTTGGGTCCAACCGCTCACTTGGACCCAGGCGCCGAGTCAACTTGGACCCAGCGAGGAACAAATGGCCCTGACCGACACCGCTTTGAAGGCACTGAAGTCCAAGGACAAGCCCTACACCGTCGCGGATGACCGCGGCCTGTACGTGGAGGTCTTCCCCACAGGCGGCATCGTCTGGCGCTACCGCTACCGTATCGCTGGCCGGCGAGAAAAGCTGACTCTGGGGAAGTACCCGGCCCTGACCCTGAAGAACGCCCGGGCCAAGCGTGACGAGGCGGCCCAGGCCGCGGCGATGGACAAGTCACCCGCCCAGCAGAAGCAACTGGCCAAGTCCGCCGCGGCCGACACCACGACCGTGGCCGAGTTTGGCGAGCGCTTCTTCCGCCAGATCGTGGCCAAAGACCGGCAGGACGTGACCATCCCGCGCCGCTACTTCGACAAGGCCATCGTGCCCGCCATCGGCACAAAGCCAGTGCGGGATGTGACCACCGAGGACGTGCGCGCCATCATCTGGAAGAAGAAGGACGAAGGATTCGACGCGGCGGCGGGCAACATCCGCGGCGTGTTGAAGCGTCTCTTCGACTACGCGCTGACGGCCGGCCTGCTCAGCGTGAACCCTGTACTGGCCTTGCCCATGCGCCATGTGCACAAGGCCAAATCAAGAGAGCGTGCGCTAGCTCCAGACGAGATTCGCGTCTTCCTGAAGGCGGCCTTCGAGTCCAACATGCGGCGCCAATTCAAGATCGGGCTGCACCTGATCCTGCTGACCATGGTGCGCAAGTCGGAGCTGCTGCTGGCACGTTGGGACCATGTGGACCTTGAGCTGGCGGAGTGGCACATCCCCGCCGAACACAGCAAGACCGGCAGGCCGCACATCGTGTTCCTGTCCAAGCAAGCCATTGCCCTGTTCAAGGAGCTGCAGGCGCTGGCAGGTGGCAGTGACCTGGTGATGCCGGGCCGGGGCAGCTTGACCAAGCCCTTCGCTCACAACGCGATCAACTCGGCCCTGAAGGTTGCACTGGCCGGGCAGGCCATCCCTGCCTTCACCGTACATGACCTGCGGCGCACTGCGTCTACCCTGCTTCATGAAAATGGCTGGGCGTCCGACGTGGTGGAGAAGGCCCTGAATCACACCATCGGCGGGGTGCGTGGCGTCTACAACCGCGCCGAGTACGCGCCACAGCGGCAGGAAATGCTGCAGTTCTGGGCCGACTACATCGAGCAACTGATGGCTAGCGGCAAGGTGATCCTGGGGCGGTTCAAACAGCTTGCTTGAGCCAGGCGGCCTGCCAGGGCGCCTTCACCTCTGATGGCTGGAGGGATTCGCAGAATTGACCAGTTAGTCGCGGAAGGGGCGGAAGTAGGCTTTGATGCACTGCCGGTTGCGCACGGCAATCTGGACGTGGTTCTTGGCCGCGAACGATGACCCTTCATAGAGGTCAGCGCCTTCCCAGAAGGCCCCTCGCACCGTGTCGTATGGAGCCAGCTGGCATACGTCGCGAACCTGGTGCATCGTCGTGATGACTGCCTGATCTAGAAACCGTGCAGCGCGGTCGGTTCCTTTGTTCTGCGGCATCGGTGCGGCAGCGGCCTTCTGCGTGACGACCAAAAAGTTGTGTGCCTCTTTCACTTCCTTAAGGGCAGCCACGTCTAGCAAGTTGCAGCACCTGCCGAGGTCGATCACAGCGCCGAGCACAAACGGGTCAATGATCTTTCCCTTGGTCAGCCGTGGGTCACGCACCGCTTGTTCGGCGAACTCCTCGGCACGCTGAGGGCTCCACTCCCAGAAGTAGATGCCTTCTCCGAGCCAGTCGTGCGCGTTCTGGCTGGCTGCAAGGTGTTCGTTCTGAGTGGCTAAGACTCGCTCGCCTGTGGCCTTGTCACAGCCATGGAAGCCAAATACCAACCCGGGAAGGTCTTGGTAGACCTGCCACATACAGCCGCATCAGCCCCCGTACTGCTTCGACAGCTTTCCTGCGGCCGTCGTGATGCCGGCGCGCGTCAGGAACTTTCGCGCTTCCGCGGGGTTGTCCTTCAACTGGTTCTTGAGCCTCTGCAAACGCTCCTGAAGCTCAGGATCGGCATGCGACCACGCGCCACCTGTCGCGGGGTTGTTAGAGCCCTGCATCGCGATGCTGGTGGTGGTGGTGGTGTTGGTGGTGGTGTTGGTGGTGGTGGTGGTGGAGGTGGGCCGGTGAGGCATGCGTCTCTCCATTGCTTGAATCTACAGAAGGTCGGCAACTCCGGAGCGCTCTTTACCCCGGGAGGGATTTGCCTTCCGAATGTTTATAGTTTCGCGCCATACTCCAAATATGGCAAGGAAACCAGTTCACGGTGAGGGTTGGTACGGGGTCGGCCAAGCGGCGCGGCTGTCCGATCTGACCTCCGCCATGATCAACTACCTGTGCCGCACCCACCTCGTTGAGCCTAGCTGCTCCTGCAAACGCGGCCACGGATCAACACGCCACTACTCCTTTGGCGACGTGATTGCGCTGCGCCTCATCAAGAGGCTGTCGGAGACAGGTGTGCGGCCCTTGCGAATCAAGGCCGCGCTGCAGCGCCTCAAGCAGTACCACCAGGAAATCACCCTAACCAGCCTGCCGGCCAAGTACATCGTGACGGACGGGGTAGACCTTTACCTTCGCAATGGTGAAGACACCGTGGAGCGCATGCGTGATGGGCAGATGGCGTTCGCCTTTGTCATCGAGCTGGAACAGTTGCGCTCCGAAGTCGTCGCCGCAATCCGAGCCGCCTAACGACCGACCGGCATCGACGCTTACGGGGCCAAGCCCGATGTGGTCGCCCTCTCGCGCAACCCTTCCCAGAGCTTGCCTGCGCCCAACAACACGTCCTTCATGTCGTTGCGCAGCGCCTCCGATTCCAACGCCTGCCTACTCATCGCACTGTGCGCCGACAGCGCATCCATCACCGCGCCCAGGATCTCCTTGGCCAGATCGGGCGAGTTGGCGAACTGTTCCTTGGTGTTGTGCAGCGCCTGCTCAGCCAGTTTCTCGGACTCCATCAGCTTGCCCTTGATCACGTCGTTGACGTAGACCAACTTGTCTCCGGGCGTCAGGTCGCCTTGGAAGAGATCGTTCACCTTGGCGATTAGCTCCGCCAGTGCGATCTTGGTCTTGTCCTGCACCTGGCCCGAACCGCTTTCGTCGGTCGGATCGATCTTGACGGTGTCACCCGCGCCCAAGGTCAGCTTCGGGTCGCCCAGGCTCTTGATCGTGTACGCGGTCAGCTTCAACGCCGACAAGTCCACGCCCTCGCGTTCGCGGCCGAAGTTCAGCAGCGGCATCAGCAGCCGGAAGAAGATCGACCGCTTCTCGATGTCGGTGTTGCCGTAGTCGAAGATCTGCGACAGGAAGCCGTAGATACGCACGTAAGCGCCGATGTCGGCCTTGAACAGCAGCAGCGCGTCCATGCGGTCCTTGGCGTCCTTGGCCTTCTTCTCGTCGTCGCCTGCCGCCTCGCGGTCCTTCTTGGCATGCGCGTAGGCCGTCAGCATGCGGCTGGCCACCGGCATGATGGCCGCGTCCAGCTCCGACTGTTTGGCCTTCGTCCCCTTCACCGCCACGTTCACCACGCGGTCCACTTCGTAGGTGTCGTACAGCGCCTGCCCGTCCAGCTTGGCCTTCAGCTCGTTGACGATGTACGGGTCCGTCACGCCCGACAGTTCGGCCGTCTCAAAGTAGGGCTTGAACGCCGCGAGGATGTCGCCGGTGTCGTTGACGAAGTCCACCACGTAGGTCTGATCCTTGCCCGGGAAGCAGCGGTTCAGCCGCGACAAGGTCTGCACGGCCTGGATGCCACCCAGGCGCTTGTCCACGTACATCGCGCACAGCAGCGGCTCGTCAAAGCCGGTCTGGAACTTGTTGGCTACCAGCAGCAACTGGTAGTCGCCACCCTTGAAGGCGGTGCGGATGTCCTGCCCGCCCAGCTTGGGGTTGAGCACCTTGCTGTGCTCGGTGAACGGGTCCGGCCCGCTTTCCGGGTCAATCACTTCGCCCGAGAACGCCACCAGCGCGTCCATTTTGTAGCCGTGGTCGGCGATGTACTTTCGCGTGGCGATCTGCCAGCGCACCGCCTCCTTGCGGCTGCCCGTCACCACCATCGCGCGGGCCTGGCCGCCCAGCAGCCCGGCCACATGCTTGCGGAAGTGCTCCTCCACGACCTGCACGCGCTGCGCGATGTTGTACTCGTGCAGACGCACCCAGCCCATGATCCCTTTCATGGCCTCGGAGCGGTCCACCTCCTTCGAGTCGATGGCCTTGCCGTTGTGCGCCAGCGAGAACGCCACCTTGTAGGACGTGTAGGTCTTCAGCACGTCAAGGATGAAGCCTTCTTCGATGGCCTGTCGCATCGAATAGACGTGGAATGGCGCCGGCACGTTGTCGGCCGCCGGCTTGCGCGCGGGGTCGGGCCGGGTGCCGAAGAGCTGCAGCGTCTTGTCCTTCGGCGTGGCGGTGAAGGCCACGTAAGTGATGCCGGCGTCCGCATCGCCGCCGGCCTTGGCCGCCATCTGCGCGGCCAGCACATCTTCGGCCGTCACGTCGCCGCCGTCCTGCAGCTCGGCCAGTTCGGCGGCGCTGAGCACCAGCTTCAGCTTCGCGGCCGTCTCGTTGGTCTGAGACGAATGCGCCTCGTCGGCGATCACCGCGAAGCGCTTGCCTTTGGTCGCCGCCAGCTTGCGCACCTCGTCCAGCGCGAACGGAAAGGTCTGGATCGTGCATACCACGATCTTCTTGCCCGCCGACAGCGCCTCGGCCAGTTCCTTGCTCTTGCTGGCGCCGTCGCCGGTGACTACGGCCACCACGCCCTTGGTGCGCTCGAATGACTCGATGGCGCTGCAGCCGGGCTACCGCTCGAAGCTGCGGTACTCGGATGCAGAGTATTTCAGCTTCTCCGACAAGGACTCTCGTGTGGCCCAGGCAAGGCGCCAGCGGCCGGTGCCGACCCTTGAGCAGATCAAGCACGTCATTGCCAACATGGCGGCTGGCAGCGAGATCGAGCAGCGCAACCGCGCGTTGCTGGCCTTCGCGCTACTGACCGGCGCACGCGACAGCGCCCTGGCCAGCATGAAGCTGAAGCATGTGGACCTGGTGGCCGGCAGCGTGTTTCAGGACGCACGCGATGTGAAAACGAAGTTCAGCAAGACCTTCACGACCTTCTTCTTCCCGGTGGGTGCCGAGATTCGGCAGATCGTGGACGACTGGGTGTTGCGCCTTCGTCGGAAACTGTTATGGGGTCACGACGACCCGCTGTTCCCGGCCACGCGGGTTGCGCTGGGCACCAAGCTGCAGTTCGAGGCGGTGGGCATCGAGCGCAAGGCCTGGGCGACGGCGGCGCCCATCCGGGCCATCTTCAAGGCTGCCTTCGAGGCGGCGGGGCTACCTTACTACCACCCGCACAGCTTTCGCAGCACGCTGGTGCAGTTCGGCCAGACGGTCTGTCAGACGCCCGAGGAGTTCAAGGCCTGGAGTCAGAACCTGAGCCACGAGGGCGTGCTGACGACGTTTTACAGCTATGGGACCGTGTCCACCCGGCGGCAGGGAGAGATCATCAAAGACTTGGCCAACCCTGGCGCCGGCCGGGCTGGCGTGGCCGACGATGTGGCCCAGGCGGTGGTCCGTGCGATGGTGGCGCGAGGACTCACCGTTTCGTGACCTTGTGCGTCCCGGCCAGGTGACCACCCGACACACAAGCGTGAATCGGGTCCAAGTTTGGGTCCAAGCTCGGTGCGAGAAGGCCGCGCGCTAAGCATTCATGCGGTCTGCGCGCCGTTCTCTACTTTTTGCATCGTAGTCTCAGCTGGCGGGCAAACGCGCCAGCAGCTTGCCGGTGCCGGCTTCGAGCAGCACGCCGGCGCCCGACGCGGTGGCTTCACCCACCAGGTCGTTGATGACGAACTGGTGCGTCACCCAGACCTCGAAGCGCCCTGGCATGGGCTGCGCCAGTGCGCGCCGCAGTTCGGCCAGCATGGCCTGGCGTTCGGCGGCGGCACGGCCGCTGGGCGAACCCAGGGCGGCCCAGGGCTCTGCGCGGCCGAAGGCGCCGCGGGCGGTGTCCAGGCAGCGACACCAGGGGCTGGAGCGCACGGCGGCCGGCTGCAGGCCGTGGCGGAGGAACCACTCGCCCAGGCGTTTCGCCTGGGCCCGGCCCTCGTCGTCCAGGTTGCGCTGGGTGCTGCAGTCGGCGAGCGTCATGCCCGGCGGGTCGAAGGTGCCGGGCGCCTGGGCATGGCGGAACAGCGCGAAAGCCTGCCCCTGGGCCAGCCGGGCGGCCGCGGCGTCGTCGGTGGCGCGCACGGCCAGCGGCCAGGCCAGCAGCGCCAGGGCGGCACGGCGTGTTGCAGCAGCGGCAGTCATCGGACGATGCTAGGCGGCACGCCCTAGCCCCACGCCCGCCAGGGTAAGAGTTGAAAGCCTTGATTGGCACTCGGCCCCAGTTGCACTACAACGGGGCCATGGTCGACCTCCATGACCGCGGGCCGGACACCGAAGCGCTGCCGGCGCAGATCGGCAAGTACCGGGTGCGCGCGCGCCTGGGCCAGGGTGCGACGAGCGAAGTCTTCCTGGCGCACGACGCCTTCATGGGCGTGGACGTGGCCGTCAAGCGCCTGCGTCGCGGCGTGCTGGGCACGGCGCACGAGGCCAATGTGCAGCAGCACTTCTTCGCCTCCGAAGCGGCGTTGGTAGGGCGGCTGCTGCATCCCAACATCGTGCGCATCTACGACGCCGTGGCCGACGGCGACCCACCCTACGTGGTGATGGAGTACGTGGCCGGTGGCACCCTGCGGCGCTTCTGTGAACCCGGCAAGCTGCTGCCGCTGGAGCAGGCCATCGAAGTCGGCTTCAAGTGCGCGATGGCGCTGGACTACGTCTACCGCCAGGGCGTGATCCACCGCGACGTGAAGCCGGCCAACATCCTGACGCAGATGGACGGCGACCGGCTGGTCGACGTGAAGATCACCGACTTCGGCAGCGCCCTGCACAACAGCACCGAGCTGACGCAGATCTACCGCGTCGGCAGCCTGGCCTACATGTCGCCCGAGCAACTGGACGGTGACACGCTCGACTGCCGCGCCGACATCTACGCGCTGGCCGCCATGCTCTACCATCTGATCGCCGGCCGCCCGCCCTTCGAAGGCCAGCACCAGCAGGTGGTGATGAACCAGGTCTTCCACTGCTCGCCGCTGCCGCTGCGCAGCCTGCGCGATGGCGTGTCGGCCAAGCTGGACGAGCTGATCCTGGCGGCCATGGCCAAGTCGCGCGACGAGCGGCCGGTGAACTGGGTCGAGTTCGCGGGCCGGCTCTCGGCCGTGGTGGCCGACCCGCAACTGCCGCGCTCGACGGCACAGGCAGTGCTGGACTCCGAACGCTTCAACCTGCTGCGCGGCCTGGACTTCTTCACCGGCTTCGGCGACGTGGAACTGTGGGAGGTGGTGCACCGCGCCACCTGGCAGCGCTTCGACCCCGGCCACGTCATCTACCGCAAGGGCGAGGAAGGCAGCACCTTCCACATCGTGGCCAGCGGCGAGCTGGAGGTGTGGCGCGACGAAGAGAACATCGCCAGCCTGAGCGCCGGCAGTTCGGTGGGCGAGATGGCCTACCTGGCACCCAGCAGCGATCTCAAGCGCCACAGCGTGGACGTGCGCGTGTCACGCGCGGCTACCACCATCGCCTTCGCGCCGCAGGCCATCGGCCAGTTGTCGATGGCCACGCAGCACCTCTTCGACAAGGCCTTCAACCGCGTGCTGGTGCGGCGGCTGCACGCCGCGCACGAGGCGCTGTACCACCCGCGGCGCGTGCTGTAGCGCTAGTGGCCTTCGAAGTCCACCAGCGTGAAGAGCGGCAGGCCTGAAGCGCGCAGCTTGGCCGAGCCGCCGAGTTCCGGCAGGTCGACGATGGCCGCGCCTTCGAGCACCTGGGCGCCCAGCCGCTCCAGCAGCTTGCGGCCGGCCATCATGGTGCCGCCGGTGGCGATGAGGTCGTCGATCAGCACCACGCGGT
>CAYREA010000122.1:0-13314 GCA_964423075.1 uncultured Rubrivivax sp.
ATGATGTCCACGCCGTCGATGCCGGCGATGGAGTCTTCCAGCGGCTTGGTCACCTGCGACTCGATGACCTCGGACGAGGCACCCTGCAGCCGCGTGCTGACGTTGACCAGCGGCTCGTCGATGCGCGGGTACTCGCGCACCGACAGCTGCTTGAACGAGACCAGGCCGATCAGGATGACCAGCAGCGACATCACGCAGGCCAGCACCGGGCGGCGGATCGAGGTTTCCGACAGGCGCATGGCAGGCTCCTTGATGCGTCAGGCGCGCGCGGCCGAGGCCGACGGCGCCGAAGGTCGCGGGCCCGCCGGGCTGGCGAGGTCGATCACGCGCAGCGGCACCGCGTCGCCGCGCAGCAGGCGCGCGTGGCCGGCGGTGACCACCGTGTCGCCCGGCTTCAGGCCTTCGAGGATTTCCACCTTGCCCGGCAGGCGCAGGCCGATGCGCGCCTCCAGCCGTTGCGAGGTCTTCTTGCCGTCGGCCGCGGTGGCCACCTTGAAGATCATCTGGCGCGATCCCATCGGCACCAGCGCTTCCTCGGGCACCAGCACGGCGCCTTCTCGCACCGAGAACACCACGCGCGAGCGCGCGAACATGCCGGGCTTGAGCAGCGCGCCGGGATTCTCAACCTGGGCCAGCACCTGCAGCGCGCGGCCGTTGGCATCGACCTGCGAGTCCAGCGCCTTGACGCGGCCCTTGAAGCTGCGGCCGGGCAGCGCGTCGAGCGTCACTTCCACCGCCTGGCCCGGGCGCAGGCGGTCGATGTTGCGTTCGGGCAGGGCGAACTGCACGGTCAGGGCCGACAGGTCTTCGATGTTGACGATGTCGGCGCCGTCCTTCACGTAGTCGCCCACGTCCACCTGGCGCAGGCCGGCGGTGCCGTCGAAAGGCGCCAGCACCTTCATGCGCGCCAGCTGGGCCTGCGCCAGCGCCACCTGGGCTTCGGCCACTTGCAGCGCGGCGCCGTTCTGGTCGACCGCGCTCTGGCTCACGAAGCCCTGGCCCAGCAGTTCCTTGCTGCGCTGAAGATTCGTGCGGGCGATGCTGGCCTGGGCTTCGGCCTGCTGCAGCTGGGCGCGCTGCAGGGTGTCGTCCAGCTGCACCAGCAGCTGGCCGCGCCTGACGCGCGCGCCGTCGGCAAAGCCGAGCTGGGCGATGCGGCCGCTGACCTCGGGCCGCAGCATCACGCCCTGGCTGGCTTTGAGCGAACCGACGGCCGAGACGTCGTCGGTGAGCGTCATGGCTTCGGCCCGCGCCACCTCGACGGGAGCGGGCCCGCCCGGCCCGCCGGGTGCAGACGGCCCGGCGCTGCTGGCACCAGGTGCCGCATGGGCGACGGCCTGGGCACGCGCCGGCGCGTTCTGCCACCACCAGGCGGCGGCACCGGCCACGGCAATGCCGACAACGGCCAGCACAGTATGGAGTCTCTTCAAGGGCATCGCTCAGGCTGCAGGGGCAAGCCGCGACTGTATCTTTCCGCAGCCGCGTTGGCCGAGCAGGGAATCCCCTGCGGAACCCTCAGGCCAGGACGGAATCCACGCCGCGGTTGGCCAGCCGGTCGGCGCGTTCGTTGCCGGGGTCACCGGAGTGGCCCTTCACCCAGCGCCACTTCACGGTGTGCGAGGCGTTGAGTTCGTCCAGGCGCTGCCACAGCTCGACGTTCTTCACCGGCTTCCTGTCCGCGGTCTTCCAGCCGCGTTCCTTCCAGCCGTGGATCCAGGTGGTGATGCCGTCCTTGACGTAGGAGCTGTCGGTGTAGACCACCACCTGGCACTGGCGCTTCAGCGTGGCCAGGGCCTCGATGACCGCGGTCAGTTCCATGCGGTTGTTGGTGGTGAGCTTCTCGCCGCCGAACAGCTCCTTCTCGTGCGCACCGGCCTTCAACCACACGCCCCAGCCGCCGGGGCCGGGGTTGCCGCGGCAGGCGCCGTCGGCGTAGATCACCACTTCTTCGCTCACTCGTCAGTTCTCCATTTCGGCATGCAGTTCGGCGGGCTCGCGCTGCCGGTTGGCCACCACGGCCGGCGCGGCAGCGGCCTTGCGCCGCTCATTCTTGACCAGGCCGATCAGGCGCATGCCGCGCACGCGCTTGACGGCCACCAGGAAGTACACGCCGCCCAGCACCGGCCACCAGCGGTCGCCCACGCGGTCCATCCAGGCAAAACGCTCCAGCCACTTTTCGGTGTGCACGGCCGGGCGCCAGCAGCCGAATCGGCCGGCCTCGACCTCGAAGCCGAGCAGGCGCAACCAGTCGCGCAGGCGCCAGTAACCGATGAACTCGCCGGCGCGCGGCAGGTACAGGCTCTGGTTGCGGCCGAAGCCCATGCTGCGGCGCATGCGGCCGGCGCTCTGGCGCAAGCCCCACAGGCTGGCGGGGTTGAAGCCGGCGATGACGACACGGCCTTCGGGCACCAGCACACGCTCGACTTCGCGCAGCGTCTGGTGCGGGTCGCGCGCCAGTTCCAGTGCATGCGGCAGCACCACGAGATCAATGCTGGCGTTGGGGAAAGGCAGCGCGTCGAACTCGCAGTGCAGCGCCACCGGATCGTGCGGCGCCTGCGTGGTGTAGACGTTGTCGGCCGGCGGCGGCAGCGGCACGGCCTCGGGAATCACCAGCGAGTCGCAGGCCACCCAGCGGTGCGGCATGCGGTTGGCGCGCAGGCCGTCGAGTTCGGGCAGGCCGAGCTGCAGCGCGTGGAAGCCGAAGGCGTCGGTGACGGCGTGGTCGAGCCGGTCCTGTTCCCAGGCCAGCAGGTAGCGGCCGGGTGCGGTCTGCAGCCAGGCCCCCAACTCTATAATCGACTCGTCTCGCGTCATCACATCCAATGAACCTGCTGGCGCTGCCTGCCTTCACCGACAACTACATCTGGATGCTGCACGACGGCCATCAGGCCGTGGTGGTGGACCCAGGTGACGCGGCCCCCGTGATCGAAGCGCTCGACCGCGAGGCGCTGCAACTCGTGGGCATTCTAGTGACGCACCACCACGCCGACCATGTCGGTGGCGTGAACGCGCTGCGGCCCCGGCTGCAAGGCCCGGTGTGGGGGCCGGCGCGCGAGAAGATCCCCGAGCCGTTCACGCCGCTCGTCGAAGGCGATTCGATCGACGTGCTGGGCCTGCACTTCAACATCCTCGACGTGCCCGGGCACACGGCCGGGCATATCGCCTATGCACAAAGCGGCACCGCCAAGGCGCCGCTGCTGTTCTGTGGCGACACCTTGTTCAGCGCGGGCTGCGGGCGGCTCTTCGAAGGCACGCCGGCGCAGATGCACGATTCGCTCTCGAAGCTGGCCTCGCTGCCGGCCGACAGCCGCGTGTGCTGCACCCACGAGTACACGCTGTCCAACCTGCGATTTGCCGCCGCCGTCGAGCCCGGCAACGCCGCGCGTGCCGACTACGACGCACGCTGCCAGGCGCTGCGTGCCGAAGACCGGCCCACGCTGCCTTCCAGCATCGGGCTCGAGCGCCGGGTCAATCCCTTCCTGCGCTGCACCGAGCCCGAGGTCATGGCTTCGGCGCGCGCGCAGGGAGCCACCGGCGACGACGCGGTGAGCGTGCTGGCCGCGCTGCGTGTATGGAAGAACGGATACCGATGAATCCATTCCGACGGCCCGCACGGGCGCTGCAACTCGTGGGGGCCGTGGTGCTGCTGCTGGCCGCCGGCTGCACCACCCTGCCCGCGCCCGAGACGCCGGCGCCGCAGATCGCATCACCCGTCGCCCTGCCCGAGCCCGCGCCGCCCGCCGCGCCCGAACCGGCGCCGGCCCCCGAGGCCGCGCCCGAACCGGCCCCGCTGACCCTGGCGCCCTTCCAGCCGCGTTTCCGCCTCGACCCCGACGAAGACGCCGCGCGCATGGACCTGTGGCAACGGGTGCGCGATGGTTTCCAGCTGCCCGACCTGGACACCGAACTCGTGCGCAAGTGGGAGCAGTTCTACGCCCGCGACCCGGCCTACGTGCAGCGCATGACGGAACGCGGCGGCCGCTACCTGTTCCACATCATCGAAGAAGTGAACCGGCGCCAGATGCCGGCCGAGCTGGCCCTGCTGCCCTTCATCGAGAGCGCCTTCAACCCGCAGGCCATGTCGCGCACACGAGCCTCGGGCATGTGGCAGTTCATGCCCGGCACCGGCAAGGACTACGAACTGCGCCAGAACCTGTTCCGCGACGACCGGCGCGATGTGCTGGCCAGCACACGCGCCGCGCTCGACTACCTGCAGCGCCTGCACGGCATGTTCGACGACTGGCAGCTGGCGCTGGCCGCCTACAACTGGGGCCAGGGCAACGTGCTGCGTGCCATCGAGCGCAACCGCCGTGCCGGCCGGCCCACCGACTACCTGGCCCTGAGCCCGCGCATGCCGCAGGAAACACGCGAGTACGTGCCCAAGCTGCAGGCGGTGAAGAACATCGTGCTGCGGCCCGAGGCCTTCGGCCTGGCGCTGCAGCCGCTGCAGAACCACCCCTTCTTCCTGAGCGTGCCGATCGAGCGCGACATCGACGTGGCGCTGGCTGCGCGCCTGTCGGGCCTGGAGCTGGACGAGTTCCAGGCCCTCAACCCGCAGATGAACAAGCCGGTGATCCTGGCTGCCGGCACGCCGCAGGTGCTGCTGCCCTACGACAACGCCAACCTGTTCCTGCGCGGGCTCGAATCGCACACCGGCCCCTTCGCCAGCTGGACCGCCTGGGTCGCGCCCAGGACGCTGAAGCCGGCCGAAGCCGCCAAGCTGGCCGGCATGAGCGAAGGCCAGATGCGCGAGGTGAACGACATCCCATCGCGCATGCTGGTGAAGGCCGGCAGCACGCTGCTGGTGCCGCGTTCGGCGCAGGCCACGGCCGACGTGTCGGAGCACATCGCCGACCACGGCATGCTGGCCCTGGCCCCCGAAGCGCGCGCGGCACGCGAAGTGCGCCTGAAGGCCGGCCGCCAGGGCGACAGCGTGGCCGCGGTGGCCCGGCGCTACCGCGTCAGCGCGGCGCAGGTGGCGCAGTGGAACGGGGTGTCACCCCAGGCCCGCTTCAAGGCGGGTCAGACCATCCTGGTGATGCTGGCGCCGGCCCCTGCGCGCAGCGCCAAGGCCGGCCACGCCGCGCGCAAGGTGGCCAAGGCCGCCCCCGCGCGCAAGAAGGCGCCGGCGCCGCGGGTGCGCGTGGCGCAGCGCTGAAGTTCAGGCCAGGAAGTCCTTCTTGCCCAGTTCGACGCCGGCGCTGCGCAGCAGCGCATAGGTGGTGGTGGCGTGGAAGTAGAAGTTCGGCGTGGCGTAGTGTTTCAGGTAGGTCTCGCCGTTGAAGCGCAGCGGTTCGCCGGCGCGCGTGGGGATGCTGATCTCGCGCGCTTCGCTGCCGTCGATCTGCGCCGCCGGCACCGATTGCAGGTAGTCGATGGTCCTGCGGATGCGCCCGCGCAGTTCTTCCAGCGTGGCCTCGTTGTCGTCCCACTTCGGGATCTCCACGCCCGCCAGGCGCGCGGCGCAGCCCTTGGACATGTCGCTGGCGATCTGGATCTGCTTGGTCAGGGGCAGCATGTCGGGCGCCAGGCGCAGGGTGAGGTAGTTGTCGGGGTTGAACTTGCGCGCCTCGGCGTGGGCCTGGGCCTTGTCCAGCCAGCCGAGCATGGCGGTGAGGATGCGCACGAACACGGGCACGCTGGCCGAGTGCATGGTGATGGACATGGGGTGTCTCCTGGGTTGTAAGAACGGTCGCGGATGCTAGCGGTGCAAGGCGAATCGTGCTGGACAGGGCAGAATCTGCCGCCACAGCGCCATGAACATCATCATCCTCGACGACTACCAGGACGCGGTGCGCAAGCTCGAATGCGCCAAGCTGCTGGAGCCGCTCAACGCCAAGGTCTTCACCAACACCGTGAAGGGCATCGGCCAGCTCAGCGTGAGGCTGCGTGACGCCGACGTGCTGGTGCTGATCCGCGAACGCACGCAGTTCCCCAAGGCCCTGCTGGAGAAGCTGCCGCGCCTGAAGCTGATCTCGCAAACCGGCAAGGTGGGCCCGCACATCGACGTCGAGGCCTGCACGCGCATGGGCATCGCGGTGGCCGAAGGCGTGGGCTCGCCGGTGGCGCCGGCCGAGATGACCTGGGCCCTCATCATGGCCAGCATGCGGCGCCTGCCGCAGTACATCTCCACGCTCAAGCACGGCGCCTGGCAGCAGAGCGGGCTGAAGAGCGCCGCGATGCCGCCCAACTTCGCCATCGGCATGGTGCTCAGGGGCAAGACCCTGGGCATCTGGGGCTACGGCAAGATCGGCCAGATGGTGGCCGGCTATGGCCGCGCCTTCGGCATGCACGTGATGGTGTGGGGCAGCGAGGCTTCGCGCCAGCGCGCCGTGGCCGAAGGCCATGCCGCGGCCGAGAGCTGCGAGAGCTTCTTCGAGAGCGCCGACGTGCTGAGCCTGCACCTGCGCCTGAACGACGTGACACGCGGCATCGTGCGGCTGGACGCGCTGTCGCGCATGAAGCCCACGGCGCTGATCGTCAACACCTCGCGCGCCGAGCTGATCGAAGAGAACGCACTCGTGGCCGCCCTCAACCGCGGCCGCCCCGGCATGGCGGCGGTGGACGTGTTCGAGAGCGAGCCCATCCTGCAGGGCCACCCGCTGCTGCGGCTGGAAAACGCCGTCTGCACGCCGCACATCGGCTACGTGGAACAGGACAGCTACGAGATGTACTTCGGCGCCGCCTTCCGCAACGTCATCAACTTCATCAACAACCAGCCCACGAACCTGGTGAACCCCGAGGCGCTGAAGGTGATCCGCTGATGGCGGAGCCCTGGCAGCCGGCCAGCCGCGCCCTGCTGGCCGGCAACTTCGCCATCGGCTGCGGGGTGATGGTGGTGGCGGGTGCCCTGAACGACCTGTCGCATGCTCTGGAAGTGTCACCCGCCGTGGCCGGGCAGCTCATCACCGCCGGCGCCGTGGCCATGGGCCTGGGCGCGCCGCTGCTGGCCGCCGCACTGGCCGGCTGGGACCGCCGCCGGCTGCTCACGCTGGCCCTGCTGTGGTACGCCCTGGGCCATGCCGCGGCGGCGCTGATGCCGCACTTCGCCGCCCTGCTGCCGGTGCGTGTGCTGGGCGTGCTGGCCGCGGCGGTGTTCACGCCGCAGGCGGCCGGCGCCATCAACGTGCTGGCACCGGCCGAGCACCGCGGGCGCGCCATCACCACGGTGTTCCTGGGCTGGTCGCTGGCCTCGGTGCTGGGCCTGCCGCTGAACGGCTACATCGCCGAAGCCTTCGGCTGGCGCTGGGCCTTCGGCCTGGTGGCGCTGCTCAGCCTGGTGGCGGCGCTGGTGGTGTGGCGCACGGTGCCCGACGGCATCAAACCCGCGGCCCTGTCGCTGGCCAGCTGGCGCCAGGCGCTGACGCACCCGGTGCTGATGGGCATGGTGCTGGTCACCGCGCTCAGCTCGGCCGGGCAGTTCACGCTGTTCACCTACTTCGCGCCTTACTACCGCCAGGCGCTGGGCGCCGGGCCTGCCCAGGTGAGCCTGCTGTTCTTCTGGTTCGGCGCCTTCGGCCTGCTGGGCAACCTGCTGCTGTCGCGCTGGATCGACCGCCTGGGCGCGGCGCGCTGCGTGGCGCTGTCGATCGCGCTGATGGCGCTGTCGCTGCTGCTGTGGCCGCTGACCGGCCAGAACACGCTGCTGGGCGGCGTGGCCGGCATGGCCGTGGTGCTGGTGCCCTGGGCGCTGGGTTGCTTCTCGTGCAACTCGGCCCAGCAGGCGCGCCTGTCGCAGAGTGCCCCGGCCTTCGCACCCGCGCTGCTGGCGCTGAACACCTCGGCCATCTACGCCGGCCAGGCCGCCGGCGCGGCGGGCGGCGGCGCGCTGCTGGCCGCCGGCGGCTTTGGCCCGCTGCCCTGGGCCGGCCTGGCCTGGATGCTGGCGGCCCTGGCGCTGTCCACCTGGGCCGCGCAGCAGATGAAGTTGGCCCATGCCGGATGACATGGAAACCGCCCTGGAACGCCCCGCTTCGCAGCGCGCGATGTTCATGGCCTTCACGCGCCTGGCGCTGCAAGGCTTCGGCGGCGTGCTGCCGGTGGCGCAGCGCGAACTGGTGGAGCGGCAGCGCTGGCTCACGCGCGCCCAGTTCCTGGAGATGCTGAGCGTGGCCCAGGTGCTGCCAGGGCCCAACATCGTCAACATGGCCTTGATGATCGGCGACCGCTTCTTCGGCTGGCGCGGCGCGCTGATGGCGATGACCGGCATCCTGCTGGCGCCGCTGCTGCTGGTGCTGGTGCTGGCGGTGGTGGTGCAGCAGACGCAGGGCGTGCCCGGCATCGCCGGCGCCCTGCGCGGCATGGGCGTGGTGGCCTCGGGGCTGATCCTGTCCACGGCCTGGAAGTTGTCCAGCGGCTTGCGCAAGAACGCCCTGGGGCTGCCCACCTGCATCGCACTCGGCGCGCTGACGCTGCTGGCCATTGGCCTGCTGCGCTGGCCCCTGGTGTGGGTGGTGCTGGGCCTGGGTGCGGCCGGCATGGCACTGGCATGGAGGAAGCTGCCTTGATGCACGAGCTGCTCTTCGGTGCGCAGCCGCTGACGGCCTCGGCCTGGCTGTCGCTGTTCACGCACTTCCTCATCCTGTCGCTGCTGGCCGTGGGCGGCGCCATCACCACCGTGCCCGACATGCAGCGTTTCGTGGTGCGTGAACAGGGCTGGCTGACCGACGCCCAGTTCACCGGCTCGGTGGCGCTGGCGCAGGCCGCACCCGGGCCCAACGTGCTGTTCGTGGCGGTGATCGGCTTCAACGTCGGCGGCCTGTCTGGTGTGCTGGCCACGATGGTGGGCACGCTGCTGCCCAGCACCACGCTGGCGATGGCAGCCACGCACTGGTCCAAGGGCCACCAGGAATCGCGCTGGCTGCGTGCCTTCACCACCGGGCTGGCGCCGCTGACCATCGGCCTGCTGGTGGCCACCTCGTGGGTCCTGCTCGGCCCGACGCGCACGCAGTGGACGAGCATCGTGCTGGCCCTGGGCACGCTGCTGTTCATGCTGCGCACGAGGTGGAGCCCGCTGTGGCCGATTGCCGCCGGCGCGCTGGCCGGTGTGCTGGGCTGGGTCTAGGGCGCGCATCCACAAACGCCCCGCGCCCGTAAGCTGCCGGCATGTCTGAAACCACGATCACCCTGCCCCGCCCGGGCACGCGCCGCTGGCCCTGGCTGCTGCTGCGCGCCCTGCTGATCGCCGCCCTGCTCTACGGCGCTGCGGTGGCCGCGCTGTGGTGGGGCCAGGAAGGGCTGCTGTTCCGCCCGGCGACCCTGCCCGCCGACCACAACTTCCGCATGGCCGACGACGTGCACGAAACCTGGGTCGACGTGCCCGGCGCGCGCCTGAACGCGCTGCACCTGCGCCTGCCCAAGCCACACGGGGTGGTCTTCTTCCTGCACGGCAACGCCGGCAACCTGGAGCGCTGGTTCGTCAACGTCGACTTCTACCGCAAGGCGAACTTCGACCTCTACATGCTGGACTACCGCGGCTTCGGCAAGAGCACCGGCCGCATCGAGAGCCAGGGCCAGCTGGAAGACGACGTGCGCGCGGCCTGGGCCCGGTTGGCGCCGGCCTACGCCGGCAAGAAGCGCGTGATCTACGGCCGTTCGCTCGGCTCGGGCCTGGCCACCATGCTGGCGGCCGAGGTACAGCCCGAACTGACGGTGCTGGTGTCGCCCTACGCCAGCATGGTGCAGCTCGCCGCCGAGAAGTACCCCTGGGTGCCCAGCGCGGCCTTGCGCTACCCGCTGCGCACCGACCTGCTGCTGCCGCGCGTGCAGGGGCCGGTGCTGATGGCGCATGGCGACCAGGACACGCTGATTCCGGTGCAACACGCCGAGCGGCTGCAGGCCATCGCACCGGCCGCCCAGCTGCTGCGCGTGCCCGGCGCCGGGCACGGCAACATCCACAGCTTCAAGCTCTACCTGGACGGGCTGCGCGCGGCGCTGGCGCGCTAGTCGTGGTCATGGCCGTGGTGGCCATGCCCCTGCGAGCGGCGGCAGACCCAGTTCGCCGCCTTCTCCACGTCGCCATGCCCCTTGTAGCGCGCCACCTCGGGGTAGGCGCACAGCGGACGCGTGCGGTCAGGCGCCCAAGTGGCCGGCACCTCGGCGTTCACACCGCCCGGGTTGCCGGCGCCGCGTGCGCTGGCCACCAGCGCGCCGGGCGCACGGCCCTGCTCCACCCAGGCCACCAGCGGCGACAGGAAATCGGCCTGGTCGGTGGCCGGCCCACCCGAACAATGGCCCATGCCCGGCACGCGGTACAGGCGCGTGAACTGCTCGGCTCGGCCGCCGCTTTTGCGCTCGACCCCGCGGTACCAGCGTTCGGTGTCGGCCACCGAGAAGATCGGGTCGCTGACGCCGTGGTAGACGACGATCTTGGCGCCGCGCCGGCGCACGTCTTCCAGATCGCTGGCGTCGGGGGGCGTCATGAACTGCATGGCCGACTCGGTGTAGGTGGCGTCAGTGGCGAAGAGTTCGGCCAGCGCGGCGTCGATGTCCAGGCCCAGTGAAAACGCCGGCCCGTTGCTCAGCGCCAGCGTCGAGGGCGGCACCTTGAAGATCACGCCCACGGCACCCGAGTCCAGCGCCAGCGGCGCGGTGAACTCCCAGAACGGGATGCCACCGGCGCCGATGCCGCTGTCGAAGGGGAAGCTGGCGTAGAAGGGCCGGCCGTTGCTGCGCGTGGCGCCGCTGAAGATGGGGCCGATGGCCAGTTTCTGCGCGGTGCTGAGGCAGGTGCCGTCGCGTGCGCCGCTGCAGGTGGGCACGTCGCGCGTGAAGTCGAAACGGCGCTGGCAGGCCTGCACGTCCTGGATCAGGCCGTCGGTGGCGCCGTCCAGCGCGTCGCAGCGCGCCAGCACGGCGTTGGCCACGGTCTTGCGCTCGGCGGCGGTGAAGGCGGTCTCCAGCCCGGCCGGCGTGAGGGGGTCGCCGGTGGCCACGGTGGCATAACGCTGCGCGCCCCAGATGTTGGCCAGCGCCGCCAGCGGCAGGCGGTAGCCCGGTGCACCCGCCAGGTAGCCGTCGTAGTGCTGCGCGTAGCGCGCCGCGGCGATCAGCGTGTGGCGGCCGCCGTTGGAACAGCCGCCGAAGTAGGAGCGGTCGGGCCCCTTGCCGTAGGCCACGGCGATGGCCTGCTTGGCGATGGGCGTCAGCGTGCCCACGGCCTGGTAGCCGTAGTCCAGCCGGGCCTGCGGGTCGAGCCCGAACGCCGGGCCGCCCTGCGCCAGGGTGTGGCCGGCGTCGGAGCTGAGCACGGCGAAACCCTGCAGCAACGCGCTGGTGCGCGGCCCGCCGCCGGAGCTGCCGGTGGCGGTGACCACGCTGCCATCGATGCCGCCGTTGCCCTGGTGGAAGAAGCGCCCGTTCCAGGCCTTGGGCAGGCGCAGCTCGAACTGGATCGAGTAGGTCTTGCCGTCCACCGGGCTGACGCGCTCGTTCACCTTGCCGGTGACGCGGCAGTGTTCGGCCACCGGCTGGCTGGCCAGGCTGAGCGTGCCCGCGGGCACCGTGCTGCTGCCGGTGATGACGGTGGCCGGCAGGCCCGCCAGGCCCGCGGCCAGGGCTTCGCAAGTGCCGAGCAGAACGGCCGGCGTGGCCGGCGGCAGCTGCGGGACGTGCCCGCCGTGCGGTGGGCCCGCGAAAGCGGGCAGCGCCGCCGCGGCGATACTGGCCGCGAGGGCCGGAGCAGCCAATCGGTGCATGGTTCGTCTCCTGTTCTGGGTGTGGCCGGCGGCAGACTGCAGCGCCGGAATAGATATCGTACTTATCGATATCGACCCCTGAATCTCGGGTTTGCCCTCTGTGTCCCCGCAGTGATCCAATAAGCGAAGTACCCAACCCAGCCATGCCCAAACGCTCCCCACCCGCCCTGGCCGACGCCGACCGCACGCCGCAGTCGCGCCTGGCCGAGGGCGCCGTTCACGGCATCGTGGGCTACCAGCTGGCGCAGGCCAGCATCGTCACCGACCAGGTCTTCGAAGACCGCGTGGGGCGCGACGGCGGCCTGCGGCGCGTGGAGTTCACCATCCTGGCGCTGGTGCAGGCCAACCCCGGCGTGACCGCGCGTTCACTGGCACGCGCGCTGGCGGTGACGCCACCCAACATCGCGATCTGGATCGACAAACTCGAGTCGCGCCAGCTCGTGGAACGCGAACGCAGCGACAGCGACGGCCGCGTGCAGCACATCCGCCTCACCCGGCCCGGCGCAGCGCTGGTGCAGCAGTGCACGCAGCGCGTGTTGGATGGTGAGCAGGCTGCCATGTCCACGCTGAGCGCGGCCGAGCGCGCCATGCTGGTGGAACTGCTGCACAAGCTGGCGCTGGCGCGCCGGCGCAGCGACGCCGCGTAGCGCGGCTACTTGGTGCCGAAGATCTTGTCGCCCGCGTCGCCCAGGCCCGGGATGATGTAGCCCAGCTCGTTGAGGTGGCTGTCGACGGCCGCCGTCCAGCAGCGCACATCCGGGTGCGCGGCCTCCAGCGCACGCACGCCTTCGGGCGCGGCCACCAGCACCAGGGCGCGGATGTCCTTGCAGCCGCGGGCCTTCAGCAGGTCCACCGTGGCGATCATCGAGCCGGCGGTGGCCAGCATGGGGTCGATGATGAGTGCCGTGCGTTCGTCGAGGTGGCCCACCAGGCGCTCGAAGTAGTGCTCGGGCTGCAGGGTCTCGTGGTTGCGGCTCAGGCCCACCACGCTGACCTTGGCGTTGGGCATCAGGTCGAGCACGCCGTCGAGCATGCCCAGGCCCGCGCGCAGGATGGGCACGACGGTGACCTTGCGGCCGGCGATCTGCTCGATGGTGGTGGGGCCGCTCCAGCACTCCAGCGCGACCGGCTCGAGCGGAAAGTCGGCCGTGGCCTCGTAGGCCAGCAGGCGACCGAGCTCGTTGGTGAGCGCGCGGAAGTCCTTGGTGGAGATGTCCTTCTCGCGCAGCAGGCCGACCTTGTGGCGCACGAGCGGGTGTTTGACGGCGATGACGGGCATGGTGCTTCCTCGTGCAAACAACGTGCCCGCTAGGCCTTGCGGCGCTGGCGCAGCGCTTCGTACAGGCACACACCGGCGGCGACGCTGACGTTGAGGCTTTCCACCGCACCGGCCATGGGAATGCGCACCAGCTCGTCGCAGGTCTTGCGCGTGAGCTGGCGCAGGCCGGTGCCTTCGGCGCCCAGCACCAGGGCCACCGGGCCGCTGAGGTCGACGTCGTACAGCGTGCGTTCTGCGTCGTCGCTGGTGCCGATGACGCGGATGTCGCGCTCCTTCAGCTCGTTCAGCGTGCGCGCCAGGTTGGTCACCATCAGGTAGGGCACGGTCTCGGCGGCGCCG
>CAYREA010000123.1:0-13175 GCA_964423075.1 uncultured Rubrivivax sp.
GGTCGGCCTTGCGGCCGGCCATGTCGATGAGGTAGGCGCGCAGCTGGCGCGCCATCATGTCGAAGGCCATCGCCAGGCCACCGGCGGCGGCCAGCGCCCACAGCGTGACGTAGGCCTGGTGCGGGATCACCTTGTCGTAGATGACGCTGGTGGACAGCCCGCCCACCAGCATCAGCACATTGCTGAGCATGGCCGCCAGCAGCGCGGCGCGGTAGTAGGGCACGAAGCGGCGCATCGTGCCCCACAGCCAGTGGCTGCCGGCGTCGCGTGCGAAGGCCGGCTCGGCGCCCGCCTTCGCGGGCTGCGGCTGCGGTGTGCTCACCAGCGCCACGCCGGTGTATTCGGCTTCCAGCTCGGCTTCGGTGGCGGTGCAGGCGCTGTGCACGCGGCCGGGCATCACGATGTCGTAGCGGGCCGTGCCGTCGGTGGACGCGCGGCGCGCCACCACGATGCAGCAGTCGGCCTCGCGCAGCAGCAGCACGGCGGGCAGCAGCAGCTCGTGCAGATCGGCCACGCGGCGCTGCACCAGGCCGGCGTTGTAGCCGGCCTCGCGCAGCGCGCGCAGGGCTTCGTCGGGGCCGATGCGGCCTGAGGTGGCGGCCGAGGTGGGCAGCGCCGCCAGCAGCGATTCGGGCGTGCGTTCCTGGCCGTGGTGGCGCGTCAGCCACGACAGCGCGTGCGCGAGTGCGTCGTTGTCCAGGTCCCAGCCCGCCTGCGGCGGTGCCGTGGCGTTCTGGGAAGGATCGTCGCGTGCGGCCATGGCTCAGCGGGCGTGTCAGACGCCCCGTGCCGCCAGGGCGAGCTTCTCGAACTCGGTCTCGATGTCGCGCACGATCTGGGGTAGGTCGAACAGCGGCGAGCTGCGGCCGTGTTCGGCCAGGTAGCGCCGGTGCGAGGCCACACGCTGCGGCTGCTGGCCCAGCGTGATGGCCAGCTTCTCGTAGTCGGCCAGGTTGTGCGTCACCAGGTCGGGCAGGCCCACCGCGTTCAGCAGGCTGCCGGCCATGCGGCTGATGTAGGTGCGGCCGGCGCGCGTGACGATGGGCAGGCCCATCCACAGCGCGTCGCTGGCGGTGGTGCCGGCGTTGAAGGGGAAGGTGTCCAGCATCAGGTCGGCCAGCTGGAAGCGCGCCAGGTACTCGGCCGGGCTGACACGCGGCGCGAAGATCAGGCGTTCGGGTGCGATGCCCTGCGCCTGCGCGGCGGCCAGCATGTTGTGGCGGCAGGTGTCGTTGTCGGCCAGCAGCCACAGCACGCTGCCCGGCACGGCGGCCAGGATGCGCATCCAGCTCGAGAACATCTCGGGCGTGAACTTGTGGTTGTTGTTAAAGCTGCAGAAGACGAAGGCATCGTCGGGCAGGCCGTACTTCGAGCGTGCGGGCTTCGGTGCCACCTCGCGCTGGCGGTCGCTCACCTGGTAGCAGTGCGGCAGGTAGATGGGCTTTTCGGTGCAGTAGGGCAGCAGCTCGGGCGGCATCACGAAACGGTCGGCCAGCATCCAGTCGACACCGGGCAGCGCGCTGGTGCCGGGCAGGCCCAGGTAGCTCACCTGCACCGGGGCGGCGCGGTAGCCCAGGATGGACGGGCGCGCGCCGCTGGTCAGGCCCTGCAGGTCCACCAGCACGTCGATGCCGGCCTGCGCGATGAGCTTGGCCGCGGTGTGGTCGTCGACACCGGCCAGGCGCACGTGGTGGTCCATCGCGTTCAGGATGCGCTGGCGCTGGCGGCGGAACTCGGGCTGCGGCGACTCGGGCGTCCAGCAGAAGGCGTAGACCTCGAAACGGCTGCGGTCATGCAGCTCGAAGAGTTCGGGCGTGAGCAGGCCCACGGCGTGCATGTGCAGGTCACCCGAGAGGTAGCCGATCTTGATGCGGCCGGTGCGCTTGGGCGCCTGCACGTACAGCGGCACCGGCGGCGCCTTGGGCACCTTTTCCTGCACGAAGCGGGTGGCCGAAAGCAGCTGCAGCGCCGGGTCGTCGGTCAGGCCCATGCTGGCCAGCAGCGAGGTGCCCAGCAGCAGCTGGTTGGGCGTGACCTCGCCCACCGGCAGGTAGTGCGGCCAGGCGCACTGCTTCTGGCGGATGTGCACATAGTGCTGGATGACGTCGCCCTGCTCGGCCTTCAGCTCCAGGCTGCGGCGCATGAGGACTTCGGCCTCGGGGTAGTTGCGCTGCATCTCCAGCAGGCGTGCGGCGTTGTTCAGCGCGTGCAGGCGGTGCTCCAGCGAAGGCAGGGGGTCGGCCTCGAAGACAGCACGCCAGTTGGCCAGGGCGCCGGGCACGTCGCCACGGCGCTCGCACAGGTGGCCCAGGTTCAGGTGCGCGGGCGGGAAGCCGGGCACGGCGTCCAGCGCGGCCCTGTAGGCGGCTTCGGCCTGCTCGTTGCGGCCCAGGGCGGACAGCACGGCGCCCCAGTTGAACGCGGCCACCTGGCGCAGCGGCGATTCGGTTTTCGCCAGCCAGGCTTCATACAGCCGGGCCGCGGTCTCGGCTCGGCCGCTGCCTTGCAGCTTGGCGGCGTGGTCCAGCAGCTCGGGCAGCGGCATGCGGCCGCTGGCTGCGGCGTGCAGCAGCGCGGTCGTGGCAGCGTCATCGGGCGTGACGGAGATCGGGGCAGGGGCGAGCGCGGAGTCCATGTGGCTCCTGGATGGGCAAGGATGACCCTGATCCTAGGCAGCCAGGCCCCTTCTCTTCCGCGCAAAAGCGGGGTGGAAGCCGGCCTTCTCCGGGCCCCGGGGTGCTACCGGCCGATGAGCCTGAAGGCGTCCAGCAGCGCCGCTTCCACGGCCCGGTTGGTCAGGTCGTTGAAGTGCTCGCCGGCGGCGCCGGCCATGAAAGTGACGTAGGACGCCACCATCTCGTCGGGCAGGTCCTTGTAGACCAGCGCGGCGTTGGCCAGGGCCAGGCCCTCGAAGGCGCGCACCATCTGCGGGCGCTGGCCCTCGAGTTCGGCCCGCATCTGGCTTTCGCTCATGGGCGGCGTCTTGCCGGTGATGCGCGCCATGCTGGAGGCCACGGCCAGGCCCAGGTTGATGACGACGTCAGTCGTGGCCGGCCCGGCGCGCGTGACTTCCACCACACGCAGCAGGACCTGGCGGCGCTCGGCGCTGGCGGCCTGCAGCACCGTCACGCCGGCGCGGGTGCGGGTTTCCTGGTCGGTGCGCGCGTCTTCTTCGGCCGCGCGTTCCTCGGCCTGGGTGATGCGGCGGCCGTCGGCGCTCTGGTACCAGGCCAGCAGTTCGGGCATGTAGGTGGCGCGCACACCTTCGGCCAGCGTCTTGCGCGCGGTGCTGCGCAGGCGCTCGGCCGTGAAGGCACGCGTGGCGTCGGCCTTGGCCTTCTGGCGCTGGGCGTCGGTAAGGTCCTTCTCGGCCTTGGCCAGGCCGTCTTCGAAGGACTCGCGCATCTGCGGCACCATCGACGCGATCTGCGACCAGCCGCCCGACAGCTTCATCAGCTGCTCGGCCTGGGCCTCGCTGAGTTGCGCGCGCGCCGTGGCCGCGGCCAGCAGCATCAGGGCGCCGATGGCGGCGCGGCGGATCAGACCTTGCATGCATTCCCCCTGTTCGATCGGTACGCGACTTTAGGCGGTCAGCCGCCACCGTCCATCAAGACCCGCAGCGACGGCAGGGTGTCGGCCTCGTGCAGCGGCTTGTCGTGGCGGATGCGCAGCATGCGCGGAAAGCGCACCGCGATGCCGCTCTTGTGGCGCGGGCTGGCGTGGATGCCCTCGAAGCCGATCTCGAACACCAGGCTCGGGCGCACGCTGCGCACAGGGCCGAACTTGTCGATGGTGCTGGCGCGGATGACGCGATCGACGGCCGCGAATTCCTCGTCGCTCAGGCCCGAATAGGCCTTGGCGAAGGGCAGCAGCTGCAAGGCCCCGGGCTGCGCCGGCTCGCGGCGCGCGATGGCCTCGACCACGGCCTGCGCCTCGGCCGCGTCGGCCGGCGCGCGGTTCCACACCGCGAAGGTGTAGTCGGTGTAGACGCTGGCGCGGCGGCCGTGGCCGGCCTGGGCGTAGATCAACACGGCGTCCACCGAGAGCGGCTCGATCTTCCACTTCCACCAGGTGCCTTCGGCCTTGGTGCGGCCGCTGCCGTAGCGCGACTCGATGTGCTTGAGCATGAAACCCTCGACACCGCGTTCACGCGACTGGCGGCGCAGCGCGGCGTAGGCCGGCCAGTCAGCCGCCGCCACCTGTGGCGACAGGCGCAGGCCGTGCTGCGCCGCGAAGGCTTCCAGGCGTACACGGCGCCGCTGCTGCGGCTGGCTGCGCTGGTCGGCGCCCTGCGCTTCCAGCAGGTCGTAGGCCAGCAGTTGCACCGGAGTTTCGGCCAGCAGCTTCTTCGGCAGCGTCTTGCGGCCGATGCGCTGCTGCAGCTGGTTGAAGGAGCCGGGTTGTTCCTGGCCTTCGGGCCACACCAGCAACTCACCGTCGACCACCGTGCCGTCGGGCCAGGCGGCGGCGCGCTGCTGCACTTCGGGGAAGCGTTCGGTCACGAGTTCTTCGCCGCGCGACCAGATCCACACCTGCCCATCGCGCTTGACCACCTGGGCGCGGATGCCGTCGTACTTCCACTCCACCAGCCAGTCGGCCACGTCGCCCAGCGTGTTGGGTTCGGCCTGCAGCGCATGGGCCAGGAAGAAGGGATAGGGCTGGCCGCCTTGCGCCGCACCGGCAGTGGCGGGTGCCACCAGCTCGGCGTAACGCGCGGCGCTGGGTGTGGCGCGGGCGTCGGTCCAGCCCACCAGGCGCTGGGCGACGAGCTGGGCGTCGAGGCCGGCGGCTTCGGCCAGTGCGCGCTGCACCAGCAGCTTGGCCACGCCGACGCGGAAGCCGCCGCCGATGAGCTTCACCAGCAGGAAGCGGCCGGCGGCGTCGAGTTCGTCGAAGGCGGCCGCGAGCCGTTCACTTTGTTCGGCAGGTGGCAGGCCGCGCAGCGGCAGCAGGCGCTGTTCCACCCAGTGTGCCAGGCCCGCATCGCCGTTCACCGTGCCGGGCGGCAGCACGTGGGCGATGGTCTCGGCCAGGTCGCCCACGGCCTGGTAGCAGGCTTCGAACAGCCAGTCGTCGATGCCGGCGCGGCGGCAGGCCACTTCGCGCAGCAGCGCCGTGGGCACCACCTGGCGCGGTTTGCCGCCGGCCAGGAAGTACACCGCCCAGGCTGCGTCGGCCGCCGGGGCGCTCTGGAAATAGCGCACCAGCGCCCCCACCTTGTCCTGTGTGGATGTGCTGGCATCGAGCGCCCCGTATAGACCGGCGAAGCTTTGCATGACACGATGATGCCCGCCTGCCCCGAACCCATGGACCGCGACAAGAAGGAAACCATCATGAAGCCGCGCCAACTCACCCTCACCGCTGCCCTGCTGGCCGCCGCCGTGCTGCTGGCCGCCGCCGGCCCCGCAGCCGCCGCCCCGGGCGACAAGCCGGTGGCGCCGGTGCCGGCCGCCAAGCTGAGCGAGGACAAGGCCAAGGGCCGCACCGCGTCGATCCCCGCCAAGGGCCTGTTCCAGGGTGACCAGCTTACCGACGCCGCCAAGGCCAAGCTCACCGACCTGATCATCGAAGCCCTGGGCCTGCGCGTGGAAGTGGCGCTGGTCATCCCCACCGGGCCGTGGCAGATCGACGGCAGCGGCGCCGGTGAACGCGACCTGACGCCGGCACGCCTGAACGCCGTGCGCAAGTTCCTCACCGAGCGCGGCATCGAGAGCCAGCGCATCTTCGTCGAGAGCCGCACCGACGCGAAGATCAAGGAACCGCGGCTCGACGTGCAGCTGCTCGGCCAACCGGCCAACGACTGAGGCTGGTTCAGCTCTCTTCGACGGCCACCAGCTGGTCGCTGCGCGCAAAGCGCAGCAACTCGTCGGTCCAGTCGCCGAACCAGGCGAACACCAGCTCGGCGGCCTCCAGCGCGTGGGCCTGCTGCCCGGGCGTCAGCTCGATGGCGGCCAGCACGCGGTGTTCTTCGGCCATCAGGTGGCCGGATTCCAGCTTCAGGTGGTAGTCGCCGCAGTAGCGCAGCTCCACACCGGTCTCGGCCTGGAATTCGCGCGCCAGCTTGGCCGTCAGCGTGAACAGCACCTGGCCGGTTTCCTCGATGGCCTCGACGATGGCCAGGCGCACCACCGGCGGCGCTTCCCACACCAGGTGCGCCAGGCGCGACATCAAGAGGCGGTTCACCGCCAGCGGCTCGCCGAACATGAAGTTCAGCCACTCGCTGGGCGGGCGCGGCGCGTCGTGGCCGAGCTTGGTGAGGTCTTCCAGGTACCAGGGCCAGTGGTGGTCGTCTTCCAGCGTGTGCTGGTTGATCAGGTGCTGGTGCGGGTCGCTGGTGGGTTCTTCGCGCAGCACGTGGCGGTTCAGGTCGCCGAAGGCCAGGATGAAGGGCGCCATGCAGGGGAAGAAAGCCAGGCGCTGGCGCGGCGTGAGTCTTTCGTCACGCAGGAAGTCGAAGAAGGGGCGGGTCTGGTAGCGGTGCTTGAGGCGCAGGATCTGTTGCAGGACGGTTTTCATGGAGCGGGTCGGGTGGAGGGGACTGCCCTGTTCCACGCGAACGCCGCCGCAGGGCGGACACGCTTCACGCCGCGGCGACCTCGCCGTCTTCACCGCCGTACTCGGTGCTGAAGCTGCCGGCCTGCAGGCCCTGCTGCTGCAGCCAGCGCACCATCACGGCTTCGTAGCCGTGGGTGACGATGACGCGGCCGGCACCCGTGGCCGCGATGGCACGCTGCAGGCCGGGCCAGTCGGCATGGTCGGACAGCACGAAACCACGGTCCACGCCCTGGCGCCGGCGCGCGCCGCGCAGCTGCATCCAGCCGCTGGCGAATGCGTCGCTGGCGTCGCCGAAGCGTTTGGTCCACGCGCTGCCCAGCACCGAGGGCGGCGCCACCACCAGCGCGCGGCGCAGTTGCGCCTTGTCTTCGACCTGCTCGACACGCAGCGTGGGGGGCAGCGCCACGCCAGCCGCGCGGTAGGCCTCGTTCAGCGGTTCCACCGCGCCGTGCACAACGATCGGGCCGATGCTCGCTTCCACACCCGCCAGCAGCCGCTGCGCCTTGCCGAAGCTGTAGCCCAGCAACAGGCTGGCGCGCCCGGCCGCGGCATTGGCCGCCCACCAGGCGTTGACCTCGCCCAGCACCTCGGCCTGCGGCCGCCAGCGGTAGATGGGCAGGCCGAAGGTGCTTTCGGTGATGAAGCAATGGCAGCGCACCGGCTCGAAAGGCGCGCAGGTGGCGTTCACGTCGTGCTCATGGCCGCTGGTGAAGTAGTCGCCCGAAGCCACCCACACCTGGCCCTGGTGTTCCACGCGCACCTGGGCCGACCCGAGCACGTGGCCGGCGGGGTGCAGGCTGACTTTCACGCCCTGCAGGTCCACGGCCTCGCCGTAGTCCAGGCCCTGCAGCGTGATGTCGCCCAGCCGCGCGCGCAGCACGCCGGCGCTGATGGCCGTGGCCAGGTAGGCGCCGTGGCCGCGCCGCGCGTGGTCGGCGTGGGCATGGGTGATCACGGCGCGTGGCACCGGGCGCCAGGGGTCGATGTGGAAGTCGCCCGCCGGGCAGTACAGGCCTTCGGGGCGCTGGACGATGAGCTCAGGTGCCATTCGCCCTGGCGTCGAGGAAGGCCTGCTGCACGTCCAGCGTCGAACGCACGCCGATGTCGGCGCGGTGCGCCTCAAGCCAGCGCTCGGCCGCACCGCGGCCCAGCTCGAACAGGGCTTTCAGGAAGCGTGCGTCGGTGTTGAGCTTGCTCGACGGGTGCAGCGGCGCCAGCCCCTCTTCGTCGGACACCATGTGCAGCCGCAGGTGCTTGTACTCCCCCGGGTCAACACGCCCCTGCTCCACCAGCTTCTGCACGAAGGCGATGGCGCGCATCTCGCCGATGAGGCCGGCGTTGAAGGTGATCTCGTTGACCCGGTCGGCGATCTCTTCGGCCGTGTCGGGCAGTTCGTGGCGCACCAGCGGGTTGATCTTCACCAGCAGCACGTCGAGCGCGCCGGTGGCGTAGATCAGCGGCCAGATCGCCGGGTTGCCGCTGTAGCCGCCGTCCCAGTAGGCCTGGCCGTCGATCTGCACGGCACGGAAGAGCTGCGGCAGGCAGGCGCTGGCCAGCAGCGCGTCGATGCTGAGGTCTTGCCGGTCGAACACACGCGGCTGGCCCGTGCGCACGGCCGTGGCGGTGATGAAGAGCGACAAGCCGCCCTGGCGCAGGGCCTCGATGCGCACATGGCGCTGCAGCACCTGGCGCAGCGGGTTCGTGCCCAGTGGGTTGAACTGGTAGGGACTGAAGGTGCGCAGGAACTGCGAGCTCCAGGCGTAGAACGGGTTCCAGTCGAGGTTGAAGGCACCCAGGTTGCCGCCCGGCGGCGCTGGCCAGGCGCCGAAGCAGGAGCCGTGGGGTTGCTGCTGCTGGGACACGTCGTGCCAGAAGGCCGCCAAGGCCTGGCGCGCGCCGGCGCGGCCACCTTCGGCCAGGCCGGTGGCCAGCACCGCGGCGTTGAGCGCGCCGGCGCTGGTGCCCGAGACGCCGTCGAAGGCCAGGGTCTCGTCTTCCAGCAGGCGGTCGAGCACGCCCCAGGTGAAAGCGCCGTGCGAGCCGCCGCCTTGCAGGGCCAGGTCGATGGATTGCGCGGTCGATGCCTTCTTTCGGCGAGCCATCGGGATGCCTTCAGTACCGGCCCGTGATGCCGGCCAGGCGCAGATACAGATTGGCCGCCCAGGCCACGACGCCCCGGTGCAGCCAGCGCCGCCAGCCCGTGCGTTCAGGCGCGCCGACCACTTCGCGCGACACGTCGAAGGCGCGCTGCAGGCTGGCCGCCAGCGAGGCCGAGAACGCCGGGTCGCGCACCACGACGTTGGCTTCCAGGTTCAGCAGCAGCGACAGCGGATCGATGTTGCTGCTGCCCACGGTGGCCCAGTCGTCGTCGACCACCGCCACCTTGGCGTGCAGGAAGGCGGGCATGTATTCGTAGATGCGAACGCCGCGGTGGCGCAGCTCGTCGTAGAGCGCGTGCGCGGCGAGTGCGGCAATGCGGTAGTCCACCTTGCCCTGCAGCAGCAGGCGCACCTGCACGCCGCGCTGGGCGGCGTCGCGCAGGGCGCGGCGGAACATGCGGCCGGGGTAGAAGTAGGGCACGGCCAGGTCGACACGTGTGCGCGCGTGGCGGATGGCCTCGACGTAGCTGCGCTCGATGGCGCGGCGCTGGCGCAGGTTGTCGCGCACCAGGAAGGCGGCGCGCATCGGACGCGGGTCGGGCACTTCTTCCTCGCGCAACGCGCCGCGCAGCTGGCGCACCAGGGCCATGGCCTCACCCATCGGTCGCGCGCTGCGCGCCAGCTGGCGCACCTCTTCGCGCCAGCCGCGCCACAGGTGGGCGCGTGCCCACATCGCGCGGGCGGTGGCGTGCACGGCCTCGGCCAGCGGGCCGGTGATGGCCACCGCGTAGTCCAGGCGCGGCACGTCGGTCCAGCCGTGGTTCATGTCGTGGCGGTCGTCGATGAGGTTGACGCCGCCGACGAAGGCCGTCGCGCCGTCGCACACGCACAGTTTCTGGTGCAGGCGCCGCAGCTGGCCCGGCTGCAGCCAGGCGTACCAGCGGTCGAGCGGGCGGAACACCTCCAGCTTCACCGCGCTGCCTTCGAACAGCTTGCGCACGCGTGGCAGGGTAGCGATGGAGCCGAAGCCGTCGATCACCACGTGCACGCCGACGCCCCGCGCGGCGGCGGCCTTCAGCGCGTCGGCGATGGCCACCGCGGCGGGGTCGTCGTGGAAGATGTAGGTGGCCAGCCAGATCTCGGTCTGCGCCGCCGCCATGGCCGCGTCCATGCGCGGGAAGAGTTCATCACCGCCCTGCAGCAGCTCGATGTGGTTGGCGCCCATGAAGCGCGGCTTCGGCACCTTGGTCCAGGCGCGCAGCTTGCCCAGGTCGGTGGCTGCGCTCACGTCGGTTCGAGCTCGGCCACCAGGGGCAGGTGGTCGGACATGCGGGCCCAGGTCATGCCACGCGGCACCATGGCCGAACGGCAGGCCAGGCCGCGCAGGTAGAAGCGGTCGAGCGCGAACACCGGGGCCAGCGAGGGGAAGGTGGCGCAGGCGGCGCGGCTCATGCCCGGCGCGGTGGCGCGCGTGAGGCCCAGATCCTGCATCGGCTTGTCCAGGCGTTCGCCCCAGTCGTTGAAGTCGCCGGCCACCACCAGCATGTCGCCGGGCGGCACCTCGGTGCGGATGAACTGCGCCAGCCGCTCCACCTGGCGCACGCGGCTGCGGTGCACCAGGCCGAAGTGCACGACGATGGCGTGCACGGTGCTGCCGTTCCAGGTGACGGGCACGTGCAGCAGGCCGCGCTGCTCGAAGCGGTGGTCGCTGACGTCGTGGTGCCCCACGTCGCCCATGGGCCAGCGCGACAGCAGCGCGTTGCCGTGTTCACCCTGGCGCGTGACCGCGTTGGTGCGGTAGGCCACGTCGTAGCCCTCGGGCGCCAGGTACTCGGCCTGGCCCTGCGCCGGCCAGCCGAAGCTGGTGCGGTCGAAACGCCGCGCCTCGCCCTTGTGGAACAGGCGCACCTCCTGCAGGAACACGAGGTCGGCGTCGAGCGCCTCCACGGCCAGGCCGAGGTTGTGGATCTCCAGCCGCTTGCGCGGGCCCAGGCCGCGCACGCCCTTGTGGATGTTGTAGGTGGCCACACGCATCGCGCCGTAACCCGTGTAGGGCGGCATCAGCGTGGACTGCATCGGGTTCAGGCGGGTCATGCGCGCCCGCCCGGCCGCCCGAAGGGCGAGCAACATCCCCCTCGGGGGGCAGCGAACGCAGTGAGCTTGGGGGTCATGTTTCCAGGGTGAAGCGTGGCAGCTGCAGGATGGCCTCGGCGTTGCTGGGCGAGAAACAGGCGTCGGCCGCTTCACGCCAAGGAAGCCAGCGCCATGCCAGGTGCTCGCGCGGGCTGAGCGTCACCGCCGTGCCCGGCGGCACCGTGAGGCCGAAGACATGTTCGGTGTTGTGCGTGACACCCGGCGCGTAGCGGTGGCGCCAGACGGGGTAGATCTCGTAGACGTTCTCCAGCGCCCAGTCGCGCAGCAGGCCGCCTTCGATGCCGGTTTCTTCGTGCACCTCGCGCCGCGCGGTGGTTTCGAGCGCCTCGTCTTCGGCGTCGAGCGAGCCGGTGACGCTCTGCCAGTAGCCGGGCTTGTCGGCGCGTTCGATGAGCAGCACGTCCAGGGCCGGGGTGTGGATCACCACCAGCACCGAGCGCGGAATCTTGTACGGGCGTGGTGGGGTCATGGGTTGCGGATCAGTTTAGCCAAACGGCATGCCTGCGCCGTCACGCCACCGACATGGGCCGCCGCCAGCATGGCCCATCCCCCCACAACCCCAAGAGGAAAAGCATGAGGAGAACCATCCCCGCCCTGACCCTGCTGGCCGCCGCGCTGGCCAGCGGCAGCACCTGGGCGCAGAACACGCTGTCCGGCTGGGCCATCATGCCCGCCAACACCTTCTCGGACGGCCCCACCTCGGGCCAGTTCGCCGGCGCGGGCGCCGGGGGCAACGCCCTGCCGCTGGTGAACCTGCAGCCGGTGCAGGGCTTCTCGGCCGTGCTGAACGGCCCTACGGCCGGCAGCTTCCTGGTGATGACGGACAACGGCTTCGGCGCCAAGACCAATTCGGCCGACACGCTGCTGCGCATGTACGCGGTGCAGCCCGAGTGGCGCACGGCTGCCGGCGGCAGCGGCAGCATCACGCCGGTGGGCTTCGACAGCGGCGTCGCGCAGGCGGGCTTCAATACCGCCAGCCGCATCGGCCTGTCCGACCCCAACCGCCTGCTGGGCTACGCCATCCAGGCCGACTACACGAACTACTACAACAACGCCGCCAACCCCTTGGTCGACCCGACGATCCGCGCCGGCCGACTGCTCACCGGCGCCGACCTCGACACCGAGTCGGTGCGCAGGGACAAGAACGGCAACCTCTGGTTCGGCGAAGAGTTCGGCCCCTTCCTGGTGAAGGCCGACGCGAACGGCGTCGTCACCAAGCGCGAGGTCTCGCTGCCCGGCGTGATGTCGCCGCAGAACCCCTACCTGGGCGGCGGCACGGCCAACCTGCCGCAGTCGGGCGGCTTCGAGGGCATGGCCATCAACCCGGCCGGCGACCGCCTGTTCACGCTGCTGGAAGGCACGGTGACGGGTGACGCCGCCAAGACGCTGCGCATCAACGAGTTCAGCATCGACAGCGAGGCCTACACCGGCGCCAACTGGCGCTACAAGCTGGAAACCGCAGGCACCGCCATCGGCGACATGACGGCCATCAGCGACCACGAGTTCCTGGTCATCGAACGCAACGGCGGCACCGCCACCAACGGCACCACACCGTTCAAGAAGATCTACAAGATCGATCTGAACCAGACCGACGCCGCCGGCAACGTGCTGAAGACCGAGATCGTCGACCTGATGAACATCGCCGACCCCAACGACCTGAACGGCGACGGCAGCACCACCTTCACCTTCCCCTACGTCACCATCGAGGATGTGCTGGTGCTGGACTCGAACACGCTGCTGGTCATCAACGACAACAACTACCCCGGAACCGGCGGGCGTGTGGCCGGCATGTCCGACCCGACCGAGTTCCTGCGCATCACGCTGGCCAGCCCGGTGCCGGAACCCGGCAGTTGGGCGCTGCTGGCCGGCGGCCTGGCCGCGCTGGCCGGCCTGGCGCGCCGCCGCAGCCGCTGAACGGCACGCCCGCGTCGCCCAGCAGAAAGGCCGCCCGAGGGCGGCCTTTTTCATGGTGGCGGCAGGTCGCTCAGGCCTGCGGCGAGGGGTTGCGCAGCCGGATGTGCAACTCGCGCAGCTGCGCTTCGTCGACGAAACTCGGCGCCCCGGTCAGCAGGCATTGCGCGCGCTGCGTCTTCGGGAAGGCGATCACGTCGCGGATGCTCTCCGCACCCGTCATCAGCGTGGCGATGCGGTCCAGGCCGAAGGCCAGGCCGCCGTGGGGCGGCGCGCCATACTGCAGCGCGTCGAGCAGGAAGCCGAACTTGATGCGCTGCTGCTCGGGCGTGATGGCGAGCGCCTCGAAGACCTTGGCCTGCACGTCCGCGCGGTGGATACGGATGGAGCCGCCGCCGATTTCCCAGCCGTTGAGCACCATGTCGTAGGCCTTGGCGATGCAGGCGCCCGGGTCGG
>CAYREA010000124.1:0-13160 GCA_964423075.1 uncultured Rubrivivax sp.
GCGTGATGCAGCGCTGGCCCGACAGCATCGGCAAGGGCGCCGAGTTCACCATGCCGGTATCACGTTAGCCACCGGGCACCGGCGGGCGCGTTAGCCTGTCGGCATGGATTCCCTGATCACCGCCGCTGCGCGCGCCCTGGCCGCCGGCGACGCGCTGGGCGCGCTCAAGCGCGTGGCCCTGCGCGACGACCCAGCGGCCCTGGCCCTGCGCGGCATCGCGATGGCGCAGCTGGGCGAGCACACCCGCGCCCGCGAACTGCTGAAGAGCGCGGCCCGCGCCTTCGGCCCCCACGAGGAACTGGCGCGGGCCCGCTGCGTCGTCGCCGAGGCCGAGGTGGCGCTGGCCATGCGCGACCTGGGCGGCTCGCCGCGCGCGCTGGCCCTGGCCGCGGAGGTGCTCGCGCTGCGCGGCGACCGCGCCAACGCGCTGCAGGCGCAGCTGATCGCGGTGCGCCGGCTGCTGCTGCTGGGCCGCCTTGACGAAGCAGCGGCCACGCTGGTGGGGCTGGATGCGCAGGGCCTGCCGCCAGCGCTGGCGGCAGTGGCCGAACTGGCAGCGGCCGAGCTCGCCTTGCGCTCGCTGCACGTCGGCCAGGCACGCGCTGCGCTGGTTCGTGCGCAGCAGGCGGCGGCGCGCTCCGGCGTGCCGGCTCTGCAGGCCGAGGTGGCCGAGGCACTCGCGGCGCTGGAACGACCCGCCGCGCGTCGCATCCTTCCGGGTGGCGAGCAGGCCTTGTGCATCGACGACGTGGCGGCGCTGCGCGCCTCCAGCGCACTGGTGCTGGACGCCTGCCGCCACGCGCTGTGTGTGGGCGACCGGGCACTGTCGCTGGCGCGCCGGCCGGTGCTGTTCGCCCTGGCACGCGCGCTGGCCGAAGCCTGGCCGGGTGACGTCGAGCGCGAGGCCCTGATCGCCGGTGTCTTCAACACCCGCCACCCTGATGACACGCACCGGGCGCGCCTGCGTGTGGAGATCGGCCGCTTGCGCGCGCTGGCCCGGGCGCTGGCGCACATAGAGGCCACGCCACGCGGCTTCGCGCTCAGGCCGCGCGAGGCGCGCGACGTGGTCGTGCTGGCGCCGCCGCTGGACGGCGACTCCGCCGCGCTGCTGGCCTTGTTGTCCGACGGCGCAGCCTGGTCCACCTCGGCCCTGGCGCTGGCGCTCGGGGCCAGCCAGCGCACCGTGCAGCGCGCCCTGGCTGAACTGGAAGCCGCCGGCCGCGTGCGCGCCATCGGCCGCGCACGCGCGCAGCGCTGGTTGGCGCCGCCGCTGGCCGGATTCACGACGATCTTGTTACTCCCTGCCGCGCTCTCGAATGCCTAGAGTGCCTGCACGGCGCCCACTTCCGCTGCGCCAAGAAGGAGAAACCGAGATGACCACCAAGACCCCTGCCGCCGCACTGCGTGCCGCGAAGATCGTGCGCGAGTACGGTCCCTTTCCCGGCGCCGAACGTGTGCACGGCGTCACCCACGACGGCCACCAGGTCTGGGCCGCCACCGGCGCCACCCTGATCGCCTTCGACCCTGCCAGCGGCGCCACCACGCGCACACTCGATCGCGGCTGCGATGCCGGCACGGCCTTCGACGGCAAGCACCTCTACCAGATCACCGAAGCGCGCATCGACAAGATCGACCCGGCCAGCGGCAAGGTGCTGGCCTCGATACCCGCACCCGGCCAGGGCAGCGACTCGGGCCTGACCTGGGCCGAAGGCTGTCTGTGGGTGGGCCAGTACCGCGACCGCAAGATCCACCAGATCGACCCGCTCACCGGCGCGGTGCTGCGCACGATCGAATCGAACCGTCACGTCACCGGTGTGACCTGGGTCGACGGCGAGTTGTGGCACGGCACCTGGGAAGGCGAGCAGAGTGAACTGCGCCGCGTCGACCCGGACAGCGGCGCCGTGCTCGAGCGGCTGGAGATGCCGCCCGGCACCATCGTCAGCGGGCTCGAATCCGACGGGGCCGATCTGTTCTATTGCGGCGGTGGCACCAGCGGCAAGGTGCGGGCCGTGCAGCGCCCGACGGGCTGAGCCTCACCATTCCAGCACCGGCAGGTCGTGGAAGACCTGCCGCGTGCCGGCCAGCCAGCGCTGCTTCAGCGATTCGAAGTAGGGGTCGCCCACGTCGAAGCGGCGCTGCATCGTGACATGCAGGCTGTCGCGTGCATAACAGAGCAGATCGATGGGCATGCCCACCGACAGGTTGCTGAGCATCGTCGAGTCATACGACACCAGCACGCACTTGGTGGCGTCTTCCATCGAGGCCTGCGGGTTCACCACCAGGTCGAGGATGGGCTTGCCGTACTTGGCCTCGCCGGTCTGCAGGAAGCTGGTGTCGCTGCCGGCCTCGATGAAGTTGCCTTCGGCATAGATGCGGAACAGGCGCATGTCTTCGCCGGCGATCTGCCCGCCCAGGATGAACGAGGCGTTGAACTTCAGTCCGCCGCTTTCCAGGAACGGGCCGTCGCGCCTTTCGATGTCGCGCATGGCGTCGGCCACCAGGTTGGCCACGTCGAACATCGAGGTGGCTGACCACAGGTGCGGCGGTTCACCCGCCGCGCGCTGGCGCAGCACGCTGATCACCGCCTGCGTGGCGGCCAGGCCGCCCGAGCTGAGCAGCACCAGCACGCGGTCTCCGGGCCGGTCGAACACCGTCATCTTGCAGAACTTGGCGTAGTTGTCCACGCCCGCGTGGGTGCGTGAATCGCTGGCGAAGATCAGGCCCTCTTCGAGCTTGACGCCGACGCAGTAGGTCACGGCCTCAGGTCACCGGCACCGCGTCGGCCCAGACCTTGAAGCGCTCCAGCGTGTTGGGGCCGAAGGTGCTGGACAGCGCCACGTCGCAGGCGTCGCGGCCGCGCGCGATGAGCACGCGGCCGATGCGCGGCGTGTTGTTGCGTGCGTCGAAGGTGTACCAGCGGTCGCCCAGGAAGGCTTCGAACCAGCCCGCGAAGTCCATCGTGCCCCAGGGCGGCGGCGTGCCGTAGTCGCCCAGGTAGCCGGTGCAGTAGCGCGCCGGGATGTTCATGCAGCGGCACAGCGCGATGGCCAGGTGCGCGTAGTCGCGGCACACGCCCTGGCGTTCGTTGTAGGCCTCCCAGGCAGTGCGCGTGCGGCGCGCGTGCTGGTAGCCGAACTCGATGTGCCCGTGCACGAAATCGCAGATCGCCTGCACACGCGCCCAGCCGGTGGGGCCGGCACCGAAGCGCTGCCAGGCGATGTCGGACAGCTGGTCGGTTTCGCAGTAGCGGCTGCCCAGCAGGTAGACCAGGGTCGACTCGGGCAGGAACTCCACCGGCGTCTGCATGACGCCGGGCGCCACCACATCGGGCGCGCCGCTGTCGTTCACCCAGGCGTCGGTGCGCAGCGTGATGTGGCCGGCCGGCGCCACGAGCCGGCTGCACCAGTTGCCGAAGAGATCGCGGTAGGCGGTGATGGGCACCGGCGGCTCGGTCACCAGATGGTCGGGCCGCACCAGGTCGGAGGCGCGTGAGTAGTGGATGCTCAAGGCCAGGATCATCGGCGTCGGCTGCGGGCACAGATAAGCCATTTCAAAACCGACGCGAAATTGCATGCTGTGTTCCTGGCCGTGGGGTTGCGGCCTGGCCACTGCCAGCATCCGGAAGGTGAGCTTACGCCGGCGGCCTTGCCGCGCTCTGTGCGCCAGCGAACATCGGCTCCCGTCAATGCACCGTGCGGCTGAACTCCCCGGTCACCCGCGCTTCCTTGGCGCCCATCAGGTCGTGCCAGAGCGCGCCGGTGACGGTGGTGACGGCGTTGTAGGCGCTGCTGCGGCCGTTGCCGGGGCGCAGGTCCAGCGTGTCGCTGATGCGGTAGTCGATGGTGATGGAGCCGTCGCTGCCCACGTGCGCGGTGCCGTCCACGTGCGCGTGGCGCAGCAGCCAGGTCAGCTCGTTGGCGGCCACGCCCCAGGTGGCGCGGATCTCGGGGTTGCGCAGGTCCCAGGCATTGCGCAACTGCTCGCCCATGCTGCCGGCGCCGCGCTGGCCGCCCAGTTCCACCGTGCTGCGCACGCCCAGTTCGGACAGCGGGATGTCCATCGGACGCTCGCCATAACCGTCAAGGCCCTTCACGCGCTCGACGATGTCGGCCTCGAAGCGCACGAAGTCGGGGTCGCGCTGGATGGCCAGCGTGGCGTCACGGTCGAGCGTGATCGAGCCGGAGCCGGCCAGCGCCTGCAGCGCCGCGCCGGCGGCGTTGTTGAACGGCAGGCGGTCGGCCAGGTTGCCGACGAAGGACTCCACGGCGTTGTTGCCGGGCAGGCGGTTCCAGGTCGACACTGCGCCGTCGCGCACCGTGTCGCGCGCACCGCTGAAGAGGCCGAAGGCCCCTTCGACGAGGCCCTGGCCCGGGTAGGTGGTGCGGTGGCTGGCTTCGGGAACCGACACGTCCACGGCCCGCGTTTCGCCCGGCGCCGTGTAGCCGGCCTGCGACACCGAGGCCATGAAGCCGCGCACCGTGGGGTCGGCCATACCGGGCCCGTTGAGGTAGTCGATGTAGTTCGACTGGTGGTGGCCGATGCCCGCGTTGCCACCGTCGAAGCGGGCGACGACGGTGTGCGCGTCGAGTCGGCGCACGCCGGTGCCGATGAGCGCCAGCGCGTCCGGCCGCGGCAGCGTTTCGGGCGACAGCACGCGCTGCGCCTGGTTCACGAGGTCGCCGCCGTGGTCGAGCACACCGCCCACATCGCCGCGCAGGATGGAACGGCCCAGGCCCAGCAGGTCGCCCGCGGTGTCGCGCGCCGCGCCCGCGGCACGACCGGCGGCGTTGCGCGCTTCGGTCACCGTATAGCCCAGGCCTTCGCCGATGACGGCGCCGTCGTTGGCGTTCTGCAGCACCAGCACCTGCGTCTGCGGCGGCACGTGGCCCAGCTGCGGCTGGTTGAAGTAGGCGGCGGCGACCACGTGAGTGACGTTCACGCCGGTCTCGGTATTGTTGAAGCTGGGGTCGGCGGCCAGGTCCACCGCGGTGTCGGCGCCGTAGCTGTGGCCGACGATCATCACCTCGGCCCCGCGCGGGATGTTGGCCTGCACGTAGTCCTTCACCATCTGCGCGTAGCGGTTCGATGCCACGCTGGCGTTCGCCGACGAGGGCAGGGCGAACTGGTCGACGTCGCGCACCGAAGCGCTGTGCACGTCCAGGCCCCAGTGCGGCTGGCTCAGGTCGATCACACCCGGCAGCACCAGGGTGTAGCGGCCGTTGTCGTGCTGGATCACCTCGAATTCGTCGTTCTGCAATTGCGAGGACACGGCGCTGTCGGCCAGCGTGCGCTCCAGCGCGGCCTGGCCGCGTGCCGAGGGGCTGGCGCCGGTGGGGCCGTAGGGCGCGCGCACGTCGCTGGTGGTGGTGCCGCCGGCGTCGCCGCGGCCATCGGCGGGATTGCCGGCGGCGGCGTTGGCGGCCCGCACTTCTTCGATGGTGCGCGGCGCCGGCGTGCCGCCGTTGCCGGCCGGCGGTGTGCGCGCGGCTGCGGCCGTGGAGCCGGCGTCGTCGGCGAACAGGCGCCGAACGGCGGCGACGGGGGCATCGAAAGGTATGCGCATCACGGCCTCGCAAGGGCAGCCCCGAAGCGGGTTGCCGATCGCTCGGAGCGTAGGCGGACGCCTGCCGCCTGCCGAGCGCGGGCGTGCCCCAGCTAGGGCGCACCCGAGTGGGCCCTCAGCGCGTGGCCGGCGCCTCGTCGACGTGGCAGGTGCTGCGCTTCATGCCGTCCTTCAACGCATGCAGGCGCTGGATGGCGCCGCTGCGTTCGTCGAAGGCGGCCACCATCAGGTCGAGCGCACCGCGCTCCTCGTGCGCTTCAACGGGCAGCCAGGGTGCGCCCAGGGCGGCCCACTGCGCGTCGGTGAGTGGCAGCTCGCCGGTGAGGAAGACCTGGCTGCGCGGCTCGTGTGGATCGAAGGAGGCCGCCTGCGCCTGCCCGCCGTCGGCAGGCCGGCACAGGCCGTGCGCCAGCGCCGGGTCGAAGACCAGCAGGGCGCCCGGCGCCAGCGGCAGGCGCAGGCCGGCGTGCGGCAGCACGAACTCCACGTCGTCCAGGTCGAGCGCCAGCACCCAGAACAGGCAGCGCGACCAGTGGCGGCAGACGTCGTTGTGGAAACCCGCGCCGCGGCAGGCCAGGTAGTCGATGCGGGTGGCGACGTGGCGCCGGTAGCTGGCGGCATCGGGCCCCAGCACGCCCGTCAGCTGCAGGGCGCTGGCGATGCCGCCCACCAGGTCGGCCACGCGCGGCGCGGCGGCGGCCAGCTCGGCCAGCGTGGTGGCGGCGTAGCCGATGTCGGGGAAGGGCAGCAGCGGCACCCGCGCGCGGCCCTCGGCCGCCAGGCCGGCGAGCGAACCCGCATCGAGGAACGGCGTCTGCAGCAGGTGCACGAGGCCGTAGGGCGCGCGGGCTTCGTACGCGTGCTGGGGCTCGTCGCTGCGCACCGCGAAGGCGCGGAAGGGCGGCGGCACCAGCCACGCGTCGGCGGCGATGACGCGGTGGACGGACACGCAGGGCTTTCAGCAGCGGCCGGAACGGCGGCTGCGCGGCTGCAGCTTGTCGAGTTCGGCGAACTGCTGCTTCAAGAGCAGCAGCAGCGTGCGGGCGTGTTCCACCGGCAGGCGCAGGCAGGTGCTGCCGGCCTGGTCGTCGCGCACGTTGCGGGCCATCACCAGCGCGTCGACGCTCACCTCGATCAGCCCCTTGTCGTGTTTCATGGCCTTCAGGCGCTGCACTTCGATGTCGTAGGGTTTCATGGGCGGTTTCCCGGGTTGCTGCCGGCTTCCGCCTGCTGCTGGGCGCGCAGGCGGGCCTGAACGTAGGCGCCCTGCGGAACGTGCAGCAGGTCGGCAATGCGCCACAGCACATGGCGCTCGTGGTCGTTGAGGTGGCCGTCGGAGTAGGCCACGCGCCACATCTGTTCCACCATGCGCAGCTTCTGCGGCATCTCGAAGCGTTCGTTGATGCGCGAGGTGAAGGTATAGAAGTCGGTGGCGTTCTGGGCCGTGCTGTGGCCCAGTTCGGCCAGGCGTTCGGCTTCGTCGTCGGCCAGCGCGAAGGTGTCGCGCAGGGCCTGCAGCACGGCTTCGCGCTCGCCGGGGTGGAAGCTGGTGTCGGCGCGCATCACTTCCACCAGCATCACGGCCGTGGCCAGCTGCAGCGCGTGTTCGTCGGACGGCGGCCTGGCGCCGGGTTGCGGCGGCAGCAGGCTGTCGAACAGGTCCTTGAGCGTCTTGAGCATCGACAATCATGACATGGCGCCCGGGCGCGAATGGCGCTGCGGGCGTGCATCACAAGGCTTGTCGAGAATCCAACTTCTCGGCCGTCGTGCAGGCGACGCACTCCCTTCACCCCCAGCCTGAGGAAAGCCATGAGCCGAACAACCGCCAAGACCGCCAAGAAGACCGCTGCCCGCGCGGCGCCCCGGCGCCTTGCCCTCTTCGTGGCCACGCGCAAGGGCGCCTGGATCTACCACGGCGACGCCAAGCGCAAGACCTGGGTGGCCGACGGCCCGCACTTCCTGGGCCACACCATCAGCCACCTGACGCTGGACCCGCGCGACGGCCGCACCCTGCTGGCCGCGGCCAAGACCGGCCACCTGGGCCCGACGGTCTTCCGCTCCACCAACCTCGGCCGCACCTGGAAGGAAGCCAGGCAGCCGCCGGCCTTCGCCAACCCGGCCGGCGGCCCGCCGGCCCGTTCCGTCGACCACACCTTCTGGCTCACGCCGGGCCATGCCGGCGAGACCGGCACCTGGTACGCCGGCACCTCGCCGCAGGGCGTGTTCCGCTCCGAAGACGGCGGCGAGAGCTGGACCCCGCTGCCCGCCATCAACGACTCGCCGGTGTTCCGCGAGTGGATGGGTTCGGCGCAGGACGGCACACCCGACGGCCCCAAGCTGCATTCGCTGATCGTCGACCCGCGCGACCCGCAGCATCTGTACTTCGGCATGTCCGGCGGCGGTGTGCACGAGTCGCGCGACGGCGGGCAGAGCTGGGCCGCCCTGATCAAGGGCATGGAGGTGTTCGAGGGCGGTGACGCCGCCATCCCGGCCTTCCACGACCCGCACTGCCTGCGCCTGTGCCCCGGCAACCCCGACCGGCTGTACCAGCAGAACCATTGCGGCATCTACCGCATCGACCGCACGGGCGACCCCGCCGGCGACGTGTGGCAGCGCATCGGCCGCAAGATGCCCAAGAAGGTGGGCGACATCGGCTTCCCGATGGTGGTGCACCCGCGCGACCCCGACACGGCCTGGGTGTTCCCGATGGACGGCAGCACCGTCTGGCCGCGCACCAGCCCCGGCGGCATGCCGGCGGCGTACGTGACGCGCAACGCCGGCCGCACCTGGCAGCGCCTGGACCAGGGCCTGCCCGCCAGCCAGGCCTGGTGGACCGTGAAGCGCCAGGCCATGACGGCGGATGCCGAGGCCGTGCCGGCGCTCTACCTGGGCACCACCAGCGGCGAGCTGTGGATCGGGCAGGACGAAGGTGCGCGCTGGGTGAACATCGCGCGCCACCTGCCGGAGATCTACGCCGTGGAAGTGGCCGAGCTGGGATGAAGGTGCTGATCCCGGGCGCGCTGCGCTCGTACACGCGCGACGCACAGGTCGAGGCGGTGGGCGGCACGCTGGAGGCGCTGTTCGCCGACCTCGACAGCCGCTACCCCGGCCTGCGCTTTCGCGTGGTCGACGAGCAGAACCAGCTGCGGCCCAACATGCGCCTGTTCGTCAACGGCGCCAGCGTGCGCGATTTGCAGCAAACGCTGCGGCCGGACGACTTCGTGGCGGTGGTGCTGGCGCTCAGCGGGGGTTGAGCCGGGGCGCGTAAGCTCGGGCCGATGGACATCAGCCACTTCGACGACCTGCTGGCAGCCGCCCGCCGGCAGCCCACCCCCGAGCGCCTGCTGCTGGTGTTCGCAGGCGCCAGCCTGCCGGCCGGTGCCACGGCTGAACAGCGGGCGCGCTTCGAGGCCGGTGAGTCGGGCGAGCTGGCGCCGCTGATGTGCGTCGACAAGGACCCCGCCCTGCTGGCCGACTTTGCCGCGCTGGTGGCCGAAGCCGCGACGCTGGCGCCGCACTGGGCGTTGGTGTTCGCCGCCGCCCTGCCCGGGCAGGGCCGGAATCCGCCGGCCGCGAGCGTGGTGGACGCCGCGCTGCAGCGCATGGTGGAAGCCGTGAAGTCGGGCCAGCTGGCCGGCCTGATCCCCTTCGACCGCCGCGGCGAGGCGGTGCTGCTGAGCTAGCTGCGGCGCCGCAAGGCCAGCCAGCCGGCGGTGAGCCCCAGCCCCGCCAGCATCGAGACCAGCGTGGCCGGCTCGGGCACCGCGCCCAGCACGTCGCCTTCACGCACGGCCATGGCGTACCAGGTCTGGCTGTAGAGGTCGCCCGCCTGCAGGCCCGGCACCGTGAGCCCGGTGTAGAAGGAATAGGCATAGCCGGGGTTGGTCGCCATCGGCTCGGCCAGCCAGTGGGCCCACAGCTGCAGGTTCTGGAACGGGCCCGGGTTCACCGGGTTCTGGCTCGGCACGTGGTGGATGTCGTTGCCGAGCACGTCGAACCACAGCACGCCCATCTCGCCGCGGCACGAGGTGCCGGTGCAGGGCGACAGGGCCGATGGCAGGCGCCAGTCGGAATAGCCGCCCAGGCTCAGCCCGTCGGCCCAGGTGCTGGCGTCCTGCCAGTTCATGCCGCCGTTGACGTTGGCGTTGCGCAGCCAGGTGAGGTCGAGCACGGCGTCGTATTCGAACACCGCGGCCAGGTCGTCGGCGGCCACGGCCTGGCCGTCGAGGGTGCGGCCCTGCAGCGGCGTCACGGCCGCAGAGGCCGAGGCGGCGAGCAGAGCCAGGGCGAGCGGGGCCAGGCGCAGGATGGTGATGTTGTTCATGGTGGGTGGATCTCCTTCGGTCCCAGCCTGCGCCTGTGCCCTCGGCACGGGCTTGTGGTGGCGCAAGGCCGGATGGCCGGCACCGCCTTGGCGACAATGCCGCCACCGAACCGCCGGAGCCCACCATGGCCATCGAAGTGATCCGCGACCGTGCGCAGAAGATGAAGCACACCGTGCATGTGCGGCAGCACAGCTTCACGGTGGACGAACCGCCGAGCAACGGCGGCGAAGACCTGGGCGTGACGCCGCACGACGTCTACGACAGCGCTTTAGGCGCCTGCAAGGCCCTCACCACGCTCTGGTACGCGCGGCGCAAGCAGATGCCGCTGGACGACATCCACGTGACGGTGGAGCGCGACGACCACGAAGAACGCGGCGGCATCTACCGCCTGCGCGTGACCCTGCAGCTCACCGGTGCGCTCACCGATGCCCAGCGCCAGGAGTTGCTCACCGTGGCCGGCAAGTGCCCGCTGCACAAGCTGATGGCGCAGGCCACCACGGAGATCGTCACCGAGCTGGCGCCGGCCGCGGCCTAGCTAACCACCGCCGCGCTGCAGGTAGAGATCGAAGTAGCGCATGAACGCGGCCCGGTCCGCCGCGTCGACTTCGTCGAACGCAAAGTGCACCGCCATGTGCGGCAGGCTCAGCAGCGCGATGCGGCGCGGCGGCAGCGGCTTCCAGCTCAGGCTCAGCAGGCCGCTGCCGATGTGCACCGTGGCACAGCCCGGCGCGGTCTCCAGCGTGTGGTGCCCCACCGCACCCGGCAGCCAGCCCAGCCACTCGGCTTCGGTGCAACCGTAGTCGCGTTCGAAGCGGCTTGGCTCATCCACCGGCGATCGGCGGCCAGATGGCCAGCACGTCGCCTTCCACCAGTTGCCGCGTGGCGCGCTGCTCGGGCGGCACGAAGTGTCCGTTGACCAGCACCAGGTGCACCAGCTTCATCGGCAGCGCAAAAGGCTCGATCACCTGCGCGATGGTGGCGCCTTCGGCCACCACCAGCGGCATCTGGTTGCCGATGCGGTGTTCTTGCGGCAGGTGCTGGCCCAGGCTGGCGTAGAGCTTGAACGTGATCTGCATCAGGCGTGCGCAAAGGCCGACTGCGCCTGCGCGTTGGCCAGGTAGGCCTGCATCAGCAGCGTCGGGTCTTGCAGCAGCTTGTCTTTCCACTCGCCCAGGCGCACCTGGCCTTCCACCAGGCCGCGCATCACGCCCACGTGTTCGGTCCAGCCGATGGCGTTGCAGCCCACCAGGCGGTCGCCGCCGAACTGCAGGCTCAGGTGGCGGCCACTCACCTTGTCGGTCAGCTCCACATGCTGGCCGCCGGGCACGCCGTCCCACAGGCCGAAGCTGGCGGAGATGAGGCCGAGCGTGTCCAGCACGTTGATCTGCGTCACGCCGCGCAGCGCGGTGGCCTGGCCCACCATGTTCAGCGCCGCCACGCGCGCCTGTTCGGCGGCGTTGGGCTGGATGGCGCTGACGATGGTCTTGCCGCTGATCTTGTCGAAGGCTTCGGCGCAGTCACCGGCGGCATAGATGCCGGGAACCGTCGTCTGCATGTGTTCGTCGGTGAGCACGCCGACGAGGCACTTCACCTCGCTGTGTTCCAGGAAGCCGATGTTGGGCTTGACGCCGGTGGCGGTGATCACCAGGTCGGCGTCGAGCGTCACGCCGGTGGACAGCTTCACCTTCATCGCCGGGCCGCCGCGTTCGATGCCTTCCACGCGCGCGCCGGTGTGCACGGCCACGCCCTTGCTCTCGCACCAGGCCTTGATCATGCCGCCGGCGGTGGGGCCCATCATGCGCGGCACCATGCGGTCGCCCATCTCCACCACGGCCAGCTTCACGCCGCGGGCGGCCAGCGCTTCCAGGATGATGCAGCCGATGAAGCCGGCGCCCATCTGCACCACGCGCGCGCCGGGTTGGGCCAGGTTGGCGATGGCGCGCGCGTCGGCCAGCGTCCAGCAGCTGTGCACGCCGCTGCCGGCGATGCCGGGGATGGGCGGCGTGGCCGGCGTGCTGCCGGTGGCGATGAGCAGGCGGTCGAAGGGCAGCACGCTGCCGTCGTCGAGCGTTACCACCTTCACCTTCGTGTCCAGCCGCACCGCGCGGCCGCGCTGCAGCTTGATGCGCAGGGCGTCGTAGTGGCCGCGGGTGTGGCGCAGGTGCGTGCCCTCTTCGCCGATGTTGCCCATCAGCAGATAGGGAATCGCCATGCGCGAGTAGGGCGCCTCGGGTTCATCGCCGACGAGGGTGATGTCGTCATCGGGCGCGTGCTTGCGCAGGGTCTCGGCGGCGATGACGCCAGCCGGGCCGGCGCCCAGGATCAGGTGTTGCATCCCGCTCAGAGCCCCAGGCGTTCGCGCGTGCCCTTCGTCAGCTGGCCGTCGCCGTCCCAGCCGCGCGCGGCGTAGTACTTGGGCAGCATCTCGGGCAGCTTGCTCACCAGGCCCTTGGCCGGGCCGGTCTTGGCGGGTTCGTTCAGCAGGCGCGGCGGCAGGTTGTCGTCCTTGCTGGTGAAGCCGGCGCGGTTGTTGAAGTCGCGCTCCATGTTCCAGATGCGCTCGCCGATCTTGCTCAGGTTCTCCAGCGTGAACTCAGGGCCACAGGCCGCGGCCACCTGCGGCGCCACGTCGGCCAGGCCCCAGGCGAAGCTGGTGAAGATGCAGATGCCGGCGGCGTCGAAGGCGGCGGTGGCGTCCTGGAAGGCGATGACGAGTTCGGGCTTGCCTTCGGCGGTCAGCGGGTCGGTCTTCACCGGGATGCCCAGCACCTCACTGGCCACGGTGTAGCTGCGCAGGTGGCAGGCGCCGCGGTTGCTGGTGGCGTAGGTCAGCCCCATGCCCTGGATGCCGCGGCTGTCGTAGGCCGGGAACTCCTGGCCCTTGACCGTCATGCTCAGTTCGGGGTGGCCGTACTTGGCGCACAGGCGCTTGCTGCCCTGGCCGATCTCCTTGCCGAAGCCTTCGCCCTTGGCCGTGATCTCGGCGAAGTGCGCCAGCGCCTGCGCGCTGCCGAACTTCGCGTCCATGCCCAGCTGCTCCTTGGTGAGCACGCCCATCTCGTACAGCTCCATCACCGCGCCGATGGTGGCGCCGAAGCTGATGGGGTCCATGCCGTGCTCGTTGCACAGCAGGTTGGCGTACTGCAGGGCTTCGAGGTCGTTCACGCCATTGGCGGCACCCAGGGCCCAGGCCGCTTCGTATTCCAGGCCGCCGGAAGCGCCCCAGTACTGCGGCTTGTTCTCCACCGTGAAGTGGCCCTTGTCCATCTTGC
>CAYREA010000125.1:0-13139 GCA_964423075.1 uncultured Rubrivivax sp.
CCTTCTCGCTGCTGGGCCTGCAGACCTACTTCACCGCCGGCGTGAAGGAAGTGCGGGCCTGGACCATCCACATCGGCGACACCGCGCCGCAGGCCGCAGGCGTGATCCACACCGACTTCGAACGCGGCTTCATCCGCGCCCAGACCATCGCCTACGAGGACTTCATCGCCTTCAAGGGCGAACAGGGTGCCAAGGACCACGGCAAGATGCGCGCCGAAGGCAAGGAGTACGTGGTCAAGGACGGCGACGTGATGAACTTCCTGTTCAACGTCTGAACCCTGCAGCGGCCCGCGGGCGCTAGCCGCGGGACTGTGCGGCGCGGCACGCGCGGCGTAGAGTGCGCCCGATGCGCGCCGAGCCCGCCACCGGAACAGGCCCCGAGCCGCACGCCGCCGCATGGCCGGCAGCGCTGCGTGTGGCGCTGCTCACGGCCCTGGCCTACGCGCTGGGCAGCTTCCTGGTGGCCACGCTGGCGCTCGACGCCACCGGCGGTTACGCGTCGCCGCTGTACCCCTCGGCCGGCATCGGGCTGGCGGCCGTCCTTTGTTACGGCCGCGCGGCGCTGCCGGGGGTGGCGCTGGGTGCGCTGGCCTTCAACACCACGCTGGCGCTGGAACGCGGGGCCGCCGGCATCGGCTGGCTGCTGTTCCTGCTGCCGCTGGCGGTGGCGGTGGGCGCCGCGCTGCAGGCCGCCGTGGGCGCGGCACTGGTGCGGCGGCATGTGGTGCAGCCGCTGGTGCTGGACGCCCCGCGCGACATCCTGCGCTTCGCGCTGCTGGGCGCGGCGCTGGCCTGCTGCATCAACGCCACCATCGGCACGTTGGCCCTGCTGGCCACGGGTACCGTGGCGCCGGCGGGCGGGCTCGCCACCTGGCTGACCTGGTGGCTGGGCGACACGCTGGGTGTGCTGATCTGTGCGCCCCTGGCGCTCACGCTCGTCGGGCGCCCGCGTGCCGAGTGGGCGCCGCGCCGCCTCACCGTGGGCCTGCCGCTGCTGCTGGCGCTGGCGCTGCTGGCGGCCGGCGTGCTGGAACTGCACCGGCTCGACCGCCAACGCCTGCAGGCCACCTTCGAGCGCGACGCCGACCGCCTGGCCAGCGAGGTGGAAGCGCGGCTGGCCCTGCCGCTGCACGCGCTGGAAGCCCTGCACAGCGTGGCCCGCGTGCGCGTGCCGCTGGACCCGGAGGCCCTGCGCGAAGGCGCCGCCTGGTGGCTGGCCCAGCCCATCGCGCTGCAGGCCGTGGGCTACAGCGAGCGCGTGGCCCGCGACGCCCTGCCCGCCTTCGAAGCCCAGGCCCGCGCCCAGGGCCTGGCCGGCTACCGCGTGTTCGACCGCGGCACCGAGGCCGTGGCCGACGACGAGGTGGTGGCGTTGCGCCTGATCGAACCGGCGCGTGGCAACGCCGGCGCCCTGGGCGTCAACGCGATGTCGATTCCCGCGGCGCGCAGCGCCATCCTGAGCGCGCGTGCCACCGGCCAGCCCACCGCCACGGCGGGTTTCCGCCTGACGCAGTCTGCCGGTGATGAAACCGGCCTGGTGCTCTACCAGGCGCTGTACCGCGCACCACCTTCCGACGAGGTGGCGCGGCAAACGCTGTTCCGCGGCGTGGTCTTCGTCACCGTGCGCACCGAACATGCGCTGGCAGACCTGACCAGTGCCGACACACGCTACCTGCAGTGGTGCCTGGTGGACGCCGAGCCCGGCGCCGAGCGCCGCCGCCTGGCCGGCCCGGCCGGCTGCGAGAACAACGGCTCGGCAGCACCCGCGCTGTCGGCGCAACGCCGACTGCTGCTGGGCAGCCGTGTGCTGGCCTTGCGCACCCACGCCGACATCGACACCGTGCCCGGGCGCCAGCGCGAAGCCACCTGGCTGCTGTCGCTGGTGGCCCTGGGTTCGGCCGCGCTGCTGGGTGCCCTGCTGCTCACCGTCACCGGCCACAGCCGCCGCACCGAACGGGCGGTGCAGGAAGCCACCGGCGAGCTGCGGCGCGAGATCCGCGAGCGCACCACCGCCGAAGCTGCACTGCGCGACAGCGAACAGCGCCTGCGCAACATCCTGGACCACGCCCCCATCGGCGTGATGTTTCTCGACCCGCAGGGCCAGGTGATCGAGTGCAACGCCCAGCTGGCGCAGATGACGGGCCAGAGCGCCGAGGCCCTGCGCGGCCGCACGGTGGTGGAGCTGGTGCACCCCGAAGACCGCGACCGCGTGCGCCAGATGCGCCGCCAGCTGCGCGACGGCCTCGAAAGCGCACTGCTCGAACCGCTGCGCCTGAGCACCGCCAACCCCGAAGGCCTGGCGGTGCGGGCCATCGCCAGCGGCCTGCGCGACCCGCAGGGCCAGCTGGTGCGCCTGGTGGGCGTGGTGCAGGACATCACCGAGCACCTGCGCCTGCAGAGCAGCGAGCAGGCGCTGGCGCGTGCCGAGGCCGCCAACCGCGCCAAGAGCGAGTTCCTCTCGCGCATGAGCCACGAGCTGCGCACGCCGCTGAACGCGATGATCGGCTTCGCCCAGCTGCTGGGGCTGGACCGCGAACCGGCGCTGGTGGCGCACCAGCGCGACTGGACGCAGCAGATCCAGCGCGCCGGCTGGCACCTGCTGGAGATGATCAACGACACGCTGGACCTGGCGCGCATCGAAAGCGGGGCCGTGCGCCTGAACCTGGCGCCGCTGGGCCTGCCGGCGCTGGTGGCGGCCTGCCGCGCGATGGTGGCGGCACCGGCTTCGGCGCGCCAGGTGCGCATCACCGAGAGCATCGACCCCGACGCGGTGGCGGTACTGGGCGACCCGACGCGGCTCAAGCAGGTCATCACCAACCTGCTGTCCAACGCCGTCAAGTACAACCGCGAGGGCGGCTCGGTGACACTCACCGCGCACCGCGTGCGCAGCGGCGGCGACTGGATCGAGATCGCGGTGGCCGACACCGGCCTGGGCATGTCGCCGGCGCAGCAGGCCGCGCTGTTCCAGCCCTACAACCGCCTGGGCCGCGAAGGCAGCGGCATCGAGGGCACGGGCATTGGCCTGGTCATCAGCCGCCGCCTCACCGAGCTGATGGGCGGCACGCTGGAAGCCAGCAGCGCCGTGGGCCAGGGTTCGATCTTCACGCTGCGCCTGCCGGCTGCTGCGCAGGCCGAACAGCCGGTGGCGCGCTACACCGACACCTCGCCCGCGCCCTACCAGCAGCGCCTGGTGCACTACGTCGAGGACAACGAGACCAACGTCGAGGTGATGCGCGGCGTGCTGGCGCAGCGCTCGCAGATCCGCATGGAAGTCTCCACGCTGGGCCTGGACGGCCTGGCCGCCATCCGCAGCCAGCGGCCCGACCTGATCCTGCTGGACATGCAGCTGCCCGACATCAGCGGCCTGGAGCTGCTGCACCACATCAAGCAGGACGACGCGCTGGCCCACATCCCGGTGGTGGTGGTGTCGGCCGACGCCACCACGCTGCAGACGCAGAAGGCGCTCACCGGCGGCGCCCTGCACTACGTGACCAAGCCGCTGGACGTGGGGCGCTTCCTGAAGATCGTCGACGACATCCTGGAAGGTGTGGAAACGCGCTGGGGCTAGACTCGCCCGCCACATGGAACGCAGCAACGAATCCCTGCGCGAGGCCCTGGCCCGCAACGTGCGCGACGCGCTGGCCGAGGACATCGGCCGTGGCGACTGGACGGCCCTGCTGGTGCCCGCCGGGCGCCGCGTCACCGGCCGCGTGGTGGCCAAGGAAGCGGCGGTGCTCTGCGGCCGCCCCTGGTTCGACGGCTGCGTGCGCGCGCTGGACCCCCGCGCCGGCATCACCTGGCACGCGGCCGAAGGTGCAGCCGTGGCGGCCGGCACCGAGGTCTGCCGCATCGAAGCCGACGCGCGGGCGATGCTCAGTGCCGAACGCCCGGCGCTGAACTTCCTGCAGACGCTCTCGGCGGTGGCGACGGTGACGCGGCAGTACGTGGACAGCATCGCCGGCCTGTCGCCCAACCCCAAGGGCTGCGCCGTGCTGGACACCCGCAAGACCCTGCCCGGCCTGCGCCAGGCGCAGAAGTACGCCGTGCGAACCGGTGGTGGCCAGAACCAGCGCATGGCGCTGTGGGACGGCATCCTGATCAAGGAGAACCACATCGCCGCGGCCGGCGGCATCGCGCCGGCCCTGGCCGCGGCCTTCGCGCTGGACGCCGGCGTGTCGGTGCAGATCGAGGTGGAGAGCCTGGCCGAACTGGACGAGGCCCTGGCCGCCGGCGCGCACAACGTGCTGCTGGACGACTTCACGCTCGAAGACATGCACCGCGCCTATGCGGTGACTGCAGGCCGTGCTGTGCTCGAAGTGTCGGGCGGCGTAACGCTCGACAGCATCCGCGACATCGCGCGCACGGGCGTCGACCGCATCTCGGTGGGCAAGCTCACGAAGGACGTGCGCGCGGTGGACCTGTCGCTGCGCATCGACGCCTGATGCACCGCCTGTTTCGGGGGTCGGCGCCCGATTGACAGGCCGCGAGCCCCCTCGCCTAATGCCGCGCGCGCACCTGACGGCAACGCGGACCCCAAGGAAGAACCCATGGCCAAGAACAGCACCGTACGCGCCGACGCCCACGCACCCGCCATCACCGCCCAGCTGGCCGAGTTCGTCACCACGCACCCCTCGCGCGGCTGGAGCGACGCGGTCGAGCAGCAAGCCCACCGCACCTTCGCCAACTGGGTGGGCTGCACCATCGGCCCCTCGGGCGAAGACGCGGTGGAAGCCGCGCTCACGGCGGTGCACGAGCTGCAGCCCGCGCAGCAGGCCAGCCTGCTGGGCCGCGCCGAGAAGGTGGACATCGCCAGCGCCGCGCTGATCAACGGCATCAGCTCGCACACCTGGGACTTCGACGACACGCACCTGAAGACCATCATCCACCCCGCCGGCCCGGTGGCGCCCGCCGCGCTGGCGCTGGCCGAGCACCTGGGGCTCTCGGGCCGCGAGCTGATCGACGCGCTGGTACTGGGCGTGGAAGTCTCGTGCCGCATCGGCAACGCCATCTACCCCGACCACTACGACCGCGGCTGGCACATCACCGGCACCACCGGCATGCTGGGCAGCGCGGCGGCCTGTTCGCGCCTGCTGGGCCTGGACACCGCGCGCACGCAGATGGCACTGGGCCTGGCGGCCTCGCAGCCCATCGGCCTGCGCGAGCAGTTCGGCACCATGACCAAGCCCTTCCACCCCGGCGGCGCGGCGCGCGTGGGGCTGATGTCGGCGCTGATGGCCAAACACGGCTTCACCGCCAGCAAGCGCGCGCTGGAAGCGCCGCGCGGGCTGCTGCAGGTGTTCAGTGACAAGACCGATTGGCTCGAAGTCACCGAAGGTCTCGGCCAGAGGTGGGAGATCGCGCTCAACACCTACAAGCCCTTCGCCTGCGGCATCGTCATCCACCCCGCCATCGACGGTTGCGTGCAGATGCGCCAGCAGCACGGCATCAAGCCCGAAGACGTGGCCAGGCTGCAGCTGAAAGTGCACTCGCTGGTGCTGGAACTCACCGGCAAGAAGACGCCCAGCACGGGCCTGGAAGCCAAGTTCAGCGTCTACCACTCCTGCGCCGCGGGGCTGCTGTACGGCCAGGCCGGTGAACACGAGTACACCGACGAGGTGGTCAACCGGCCCGAGGTGCTGGCGCTGCGCGCCAAGGTGGAAGCCGTGGTCGACGACCGCATCGACGAAGCCGCGGCCGAGCTGCTGCTGACCACCGTCGACGGGCGCGAGATCCGCGTCCACGTCGAACATGCCGTCGGCAGCCTGCAGAAACCGATGAGCGACGAGCAGCTGCACGCCAAGTTCAGCGGCCAGAGCGAGCCGGTCCTGGGCAGCGCCAAGACCGAGCGCAGCTGGGAACTGGCGATGTCCATCGCGCAGTGCGAGCACCTGCACGATTTCATCGCTGCGGCCACCTGAAGGCCGCTGGCGGGCCCCATGCTCGCGCGCGTCGCGTCGCTCTTCATCTTCCCGGTCAAGGCCTGCGCAGGGCTGGCCGTGAACCGCCTGGTCTTCACCGAGGCCGGGTTCATCGAGGGCGACCGCGAGTGGGCCATCACCGACGCCGCCGGCCAGCCTACCTGGCAGGGCGAACACCCGCGGCTGGCACTGGTACAGCCGGCCTTCGACGGGCTGAGCCTGCTGCTGCAGGCACCCGATGCCGCCCTGCTGCGGGTGCCGCGCGGCGAGGCGGGGCCTGATGCAGGCCCCGCGGCGAGCGCCTTCCTGCGCGCCGTGACGGGCGCCGACCTGCGCCTGGTGCGCCTGGACGAAGCCGCGTTCGCCCGCAGCAGCGTGAACCCGGTGCACCTGCTGTCACGGGCCAGCCTGGACGAACTGAACCAGGCGCTGCGGTCACGTGGCCTGGCGGCCGCCGAGGTGCAGCGCTTCCGGCCGAACATCGTGCTCGACGGCGAGGGCTTCGTTCCTTTCCTCGAAGAGCAGATCACGCGCCTGCGCTGGGGCGACGGCGGTGAACTGCAGGCCACGCAGCCCTGCGTGCGCTGCATCGTGCCCAACGTCGATCCGCGTACCGGCGCGGCGGGGGCCGAACCGGGGCCCACCGTGGCCGAGCTCAGTGCCCGGCGCCGGCCCGGCCAGCCGTCGATCCTGGGCATCTATGCGCGCCCCGCTCGTGCGGCGGTGTTGACGCAGGGCGCTGCAGTGCAGCTCGAACTGGCGCTGTAGACCCTAAACTGCGCCGCACCCCCAGGCGACAGGAGTCTTCGATGAGCTGGCTGGACACCTCCATCATGCGCAAGCGCGGCGTCGCGCAGGGCCGCAGCCCGGACACCCACCAGCTCGCCGAAGCCAAACAAGGCACCTACCACTACACCATCGGCCCCTACTCGCAGCCGGTGCTGCAGGTGCGGCCGGGTGACCGCATCGTGGTGGAGACGCGCGACGCCTTCGAAGGCAAGGTCAAGACCGAGCAGGACCTGCCTTCCAAAGTGCTGACCATGCCCTTCGTCAACCCGCAGAACGGGCCCATCCTGGTGGAAGGTGCGGAGAAGGGCGACGTGCTGGCGGTGCACATCGAGAGCATGGCGCCGCGTGGCCCCAACCCGCGCGGCACCTGCGCGATGATTCCGCAGTTCGGTGCGCTCAGCGGCACCAGCCTCACCGCGCTGCTGGCCGACTCGCTGCCCGAGATCGTGCGCAAGATCGACGTCGACGAAGACGGCGTGTACTGGAGCAAGCGGGTCACCCTGCCCTACCGCCCGCACATCGGCACGCTGAGCTGCAGCCCCGAGATCGACAGCATCAACACGCTGACGCCCGACTCGCACGGCGGCAACATGGACCTGCCCGACATGGGCCCCGGCAGCATCACCTACCTGCCGGTGCGCACCGCCGGCGCACGGCTCTTCATCGGCGACGCGCACGCCTGCCAGGGCGACGGCGAGGTCTGCGGCACCGCGGTGGAGTACCCCAGCACCACCACCATCCAGGTCGACCTGATCAAGGGTTGGAACCTCGAATGGCCGCGGCTGGAGAACGAGGCCCGCATCCTGTGCATCGGCAGCGCACGCCCGCTGGAAGACGCGGCGCGCATCGCCTACAAGGAACTGGTGCTGTGGATGGAGGCCGAGTTCGGCTTCGACCGCTGGGACGCCTACATGATGCTCAGCCAGTGCGGCCTGGTGCGCCTGGGCAATTTCGTCGACCCGAAGTACACCGTGGGTGCGGGCATCGAGAAGAAGTATCTCGCCTGAATCACTGCCACAAGGAGCACACATGGATCTGGGACTGAAAGGCTTGCGCGCGGTGGTCACCGGCGGCACCAAGGGCATCGGCCGCGCCATCGCCGAAACCTTGGCGCGCGAAGGCTGCGGCGTCGCCTTCTGCGCCCGCACCGCGGGCGAAGTGGCGATGACGGTGCAGGCGCTGTCGGTGCATGGCGTGCCCGTCACCGGCACCACGCTGGACGTGGCCGACGCCGACGCGCTGGCACGCTGGGTGAACACCGCGGCGGCCGACTTCGGCGGCCTCGACATCGTGGTGGCCAACGTCAGCGCGCTGGCCATCGCCAACGACGAGGCAGCGTGGAAGAAGGGCTTCGAGGTCGACATGATGGGCACGGTGCGGCTGGTCAACGCCGCGATGCCGTTTCTCGAGAAGAGCGCGCACGCCAGCATCGTCACCATCAGCAGCGTCTCGGGCCGCGAGATCGACTTCGCCGCCGGGCCCTATGGCGCCTTCAAGGCGGCGCTGGTGCACTACACGCAGGGCCTGGCCTACCACCTGGCAGGCAAGAAGATCCGCGCCAACAGCGTGTCGCCCGGCAACACCTACTTCGAGGGCGGTGTCTGGAACCAGATCGAGCACGGCAACCCCGAGCTGTACAAGACCGCGCTGGCCCTGAACCCGACCGGCCGCATGGGCACGCCGCAGGAGATGGCCAACGCCGCGGTGTTCCTGGCCAGCCCGGCGGCCAGCTTCATCACCGGCACCAACCTGGTGGTAGACGGCGCGCTGACGAAGGGTGTGCAGCTCTAGGCTGCGAGCGGCACCTGCCGCAGCGCCGCCATGACGTGGCAGGCGCTGCCGGCGATGACGAACAGGTGCCACACGAAGTGTGCGTAGCGCACGCGGTGGTCGAACAGGAACACCAGCGCGCCCAGCGTGTAGGCCAGGCCACCCGCCACCAGCCAGGCCAGGCCCTCGGGCGCCATGCGCTGCACCAGCGGCACCGCGGCCACCACCGCCACCCAGCCCATCGCGACGTAGAGGCCAGTGGACCAGAAAGGGTGGCGCAGCAGGTTCAGCAGCTTGGCCACCACGCCCACCGTGGCCGCACCCCAGACCACGCCGAAGAGCGCCCAGCCCCAGGCACCGTACAGCACGCCCAGCATGAAGGGCATGTAGCTGCCGGCGATGAAGAGGTAGATGGCCGCGTGGTCCAGGCGATTGAGCCACTCCTTGAAACGGCCCGCCGGCGCCGCGTGGTACAGCGTGGACACCAGGTACAGGATGATGCCGGTGGCCCCGAACAGGCTGGCGCCGACGATGCCGGCCGCGCTGTCGCGTTGGGCCGCGGCCATCACCAGCAGCGGCAGCGCCGTGACGGCCAGGGCCAGCCCCAGGCCGTGGCTCAGGGCGTTGGCGATCTCTTCACCGCGGGTCTGTGTGCGTGCGCGTTCGTTCGGTTCCTGCATGCGGGCATCATGCCATCGCGGCAGGCCCTCAATGCCGCCGCACGCTGAAGCCCGGCGCGCGCGCCTGCAGCTGCGCCAGGGTGGCGGCCGAGGGGTAGTCGGGGCCCACGGGCTCCAGGCTGTTCGCGCAGCCGGTGTCGCGGTAGATCTGCAGCACCCAGCGGCTGGCACCGGCCGCGGCCATCTCGTCGGCCAGGGCAAGCAGCGCGGCCTCGTCCAGCAGCTGCGGGTGGGCCGTGGTGCGGCATTCGAAGGCCACCTTGCTGCCCGCCAGCAGGGCCAGGCTCTGCGCCACGTCTTCGTGGCCTTGCGGCACGCCCGTGATGCGCGTGTGCGCGGCGCCGTCGGCCAGCGGCGCCTTGACGTCCAGGCCCACCCAATCGAGCAAGGGCAGCAGGGCCTGCAGGCGCCGCGGGTAGATGCCCGCGGTGTGCAGGCCGACCTGGAAACCCAGGGCGTGCACGTCGGCCATCGCGGCCGGCAGCGCGGCGTCCACCGTGGGTTCGCCGCCGCTGAACACCACGCCGTCGAGCAAGCCCTTGCGGCGCCGCAGCCAGGTGAGGAATCCGGGCCAGTCGATCTGGCCTTCGGGCTGCGCACCGCGTTGCTGCAGGTGCGGGTTGTGGCAGTAGGCGCAGCGCCAGGGGCAGCCCTGCACGAACACCACCGCGGCGAACTGGCCCGGCCAGTCCACCGACGAGAAGGGAACCAGGCCGCCGATGCGCAGCACCGTCATCGCGCAGGTGCGGACCCGGCCGGCAGCACGAAGTGCACGCGCTCGTGGAACTCACCCTGCTTGCCGATGTTGAACGAGGCCACCGGGCGGTGGTAGCCCATCACGCGCGTCCACACCTCGCAGCGCTGGCGTTCGTCGTCGCGCAGCAGCACGGGGGCGGTTTCGGTGCGGATGGGGGTCTGGGTTTCGCTCATGTCAGTGCCTTTCTGTTGTTGGTCTCAGGCCATGGCCAGGCGCTTCTTGGCCAGGCGTTCGGCATCGCATTGGGGGCAGAACTCGTGGTGCCCGCTGAGGTAGCCGTGCGTGGGGCAGATCGAGAAGGTGGGCGTCACCGTCAGGTAGGGCAGGCGGAAGCGCGTGAGCGCACGCCGCACCAGGTCGCGGCAGGCGGCCGAGCTGGGCAGCGGCTCGTTCATGTACAGGTGCAGCACGGTGCCGCCGGTGTACTTGCGCTGCAGCTCGTCCTGGCGCTCCAGCGCTTCGAAGGGATCCTGCGTGAACCCCACCGGCAGCTGCGACGAGTTGGTGTAGTAGGGCTGCTGCGGCGTGCCGGCCTGCAGGATGGCGGGGAAGCGCTTCCTGTCTTCCTTGGCGAAGCGGTAGGTGGTGCCTTCGGCCGGCGTGGCTTCCAGGTTGTAGAGGTGGCCGGTCTCTTCCTGGAAAGTCACCATGCGTGCGCGCACATGGTCGAGCAGGCGCACCGCCAGTGCGTGGCCGCGCGGGTCGGTGATGTCGTAGGCGTCGGCGCTGAAGTTGCGCACCATCTCGTTGATGCCGTTCACGCCCAGCGTGCTGAAGTGATTGCGCAGCGTGCCCAGGTAGCGCTTGGTGTAGGGGAACAGGCCCTGGTCGATGAGGCGCTGGATCAGCTTGCGCTTGATCTCCAGCGTCTGCTTGCCCTGCTCCAGCAGCAGGTCCAGCCGCGCCAGCAGCGAGGTTTCATCGCCCGGGAACAGGTGGCCCAGGCGCGCGCAGTTGATGGTGACCACACCCACCGAACCGGTCTGCTCGGCCGAGCCGAACAGGCCGTTGCCGCGCTTGAGCAGTTCACGGAGGTCGAGCTGCAGGCGGCAGCACATGCTGCGCACCATGTTCGGTTCGAGATCGCTGTTGAGGAAGTTCTGGAAGTAGGGCAGGCCGTAGCGCGCCGTCATCTCGAACAGGCGTTCGGCGTTGGGGCTGTCCCAGTCGAAGTCCTTGGTGATGTTGTAGGTGGGGATGGGGAAGGTGAAAGCCCGGCCCTTGGCGTCGCCCGCGCTCATCACCTCGATGTAGGCGCGGTTGATCAGCTCCATCTCGGCCTGCAACTCGCCGTACGTGAAAGGCATCTCCTTGCCACCGATCACCGGCACCTGCTCGCGCAGGTCTTCGGGGCAGATCCAGTCGAAGGTGAGGTTGGTGAACGGCGTCTGCGTGCCCCAGCGCGAGGGCACGTTGAGGTTGTAGATGAGTTCCTGGATGCACTGGCGCACCTGGTCGTAGTTCATCGCGTCCTTGCGGATGAAGGGTGCCAGGTAGGTGTCGAAGGAGCTGAAGGCCTGCGCGCCGGCCCATTCGTTCTGCAGCGTGCCCAGGAAGTTGACGATCTGCCCGACGGCACTCGACAGGTGCCTGGGCGGCCCCGCCTCCACCTTGCCCGGCACGCCGTTCAGGCCTTCATGCAGCAGCGTGCGCAGGCTCCAGCCCGCGCAGTAGCCGCTGAGCATGTCCAGGTCGTGGATGTGCAGGTCGGCGTTGCGGTGCGAGGCCGCGGCTTCCGGCGGGTAGACATGGTCGAGCCAGTAGTTGGCCACCACCTTGCCCGACACGTTGAGGATCAGCCCGCCGAGCGAATAGCCCTGGTTCGCGTTCGCGTTGACGCGCCAGTCGCGCTGCTGCAGGTACTCCGTCATCGACGCTTCCACGTCCACCAGCGTGCGGCGCGCGTCGCGCAGCTTGCGGTGCTGCTCGCGGTAGACGGTGTAGGCGCGCAGCGTCCTGCGCCAGCCGGCTTCGAAGAGCGCGGCCTCAGCAGCATCCTGCACCTGCTCGACATGCGGTGTGATCGGGCCCAGGGCGCGCAGGCTGGGCAGCACGATGCCGTGCGTGAGCCGGGCCGCCACGTCGGCGCCGAACTCGCCGCTGGCGGCGCCCGCGCGGGCCAGGGCGCTGACGATCTTGGCAGCGTCGAAAGGCCGCAGGGCGCCGTCGCGCTTGATCAGGTGGGTGTAGGGCGGTTCGTCCTTCATGACGCTAGATGTAGTGTGAACCGTGAAGGCTAAGCACTACATCTAGCGTTCACAAGCCCGGAGCCGGCCTGGCCGGCGCAAGCCTTTGACCTGGATCAGGAAGCCGCGCCGCGCGCCCTACTTCGTGTGGTGAACGGGCGCCAGTCTGTAAACGGGTGTGGCCAGGCCTTCGTAGCGTGCCTTCAGCTGCAGCGCCAGGAATTGCGAGTAGTGCCGGCTCTGGTGCAGGTTGCCGCCGTGGAACCACAGCTGCGGCACCTGGGTGGGCTTCCACATGTTGCGCAGCTCGCCTTCCCAGGGGCCGGGGTCCTTGGGTGTGTCGCTGCCCAGGCCCCAGACCTTGCCCACACGGTCGGCCACCTCGGGCGAGATCAGGTCGGCCAGCCACTGGTTCATCGAGCCGTAGCCGGTGGCGTAGACCACCAGGTCGGCCGGCAGCTCGGTGCCGTCGGTGAGCGTCACGCTCTTCGGGTTCAGGTGCTCGAAGCTGACGCCGCTCTTGAGCTTGATGCTCCCGTTGGCCACGAGTTCGGACGCGCCCACGTCGATGTAGTAGCCCGAGCCGCGGCGCAGGTACTTCATGAACAGGCCCGAGCCGTCGACGCCGAAGTCGAGCAGGAAGCCGGCCTTCTCCAGCCGCGCGTACAGGTCGGCGTCGCGCTGCTTCATCGCCTCGTACACGGGCACCTGCAGCGGCGCCATGATCTTGTAGGGGATGCTGGCGAAGATCAGGTCGGCCTTGTCGGTGGTGACGCCGTTCTTTACGGCCTGCTCGGAGTACAGGCCGCCCAGCGCCAGCTCCATCAGCGAGTCTGAAGGCGCGATGTGGGTGGAGCTGCGCTGCACCATGGTGACGTCGGCGCCGTGTTCCCACAGCGCGGCACAGATGTCGTGCGCCGAGTTGTTGCTGCCAAGCACGACGCAGTGTTTGCCTTTGTAGGCCTCGGGCCCGGGGTGCTGGCTGGACTGGTAGTCGAGCAAAGACCGTTCCTCGGTCCAGTATTTGCTGAACTCATCC
>CAYREA010000126.1:0-13133 GCA_964423075.1 uncultured Rubrivivax sp.
AGGTGACCAAGCCGCTGGAAGACTCCATCGCCGGCATCGACGGCGTGGACATCATCACCTCGGTGTCGCGCACCGAGAGCAGCCAGATCACGGTGCGCTTCAAGCTCACGAAAGATCCCGACACCGCCGCCGCCGAGGTGCGCGACCGCGTGGCGCGGGTGCGCGGGCGCCTGCCCGAAGCCGCCGACGAGCCCGTCATCGCCAAGGTGGAAGCCGACGCCACGCCCACCATCTGGCTGGCCTACACCAGCGAGACCATGGGCACGCTGGAGCTCACCGACATCATCAACCGCGTCGTCAAGCCGCGCTTGCAGACGGTGCCCGGCGTGGCCGACGTGCAGATCGGCGGCGACCGCCGCTACGCCATGCGCGTGTGGCTCGACCCCGACAAGCTGGCCGCCTACCGCCTGACCGTGCAGGACGTGGAAGACGCGATGCGGCGCCAGAACCTGGAGGTGCCGGCCGGCCGCATCGAAAGCCAGCAGCGCGAGTTCAGCGTCACCGCGCGCACAGACCTCAACACCGTGGCGCAGTTCAACGACATCGCGCTCAAGACCGCGGCCGGCTACACCGTGCGCCTGCGCGACGTTGCGCGCGTGGAAGAGGCCGCCGCCAGCGAACGCAGCCGGGTGCGCCTGAACGGCGTGCCCAGCATCAGCACCGGCGTCATCCGCAACGCCACGGCCAACCCGCTGGAGGTGGCCGCCGGCGTGCGCGCGCTGATGCCGCAGATCCAGCGCGACCTGCCGGCCAGCGTGCGCGTGGTGCAGGCCAACGACAACTCGGTGTTCATCGACCGTTCGATCAAGGCCGTCTACACCACCGTGATCGAAGCCGTGGTGCTGGTGGCGCTGGTGGTGTTCGTGTTCCTGCGCACGCTGCGTGCGTCCATCATTCCGCTCATCACCATCCCGGTCAGCCTGGTGGGCGCCTTCGGGCTCATTGCACTGGCTGGCTTCACCGTCAACACGCTCACGCTGCTGGCCCTGGTGCTGGCCATCGGCCTGGTGGTGGACGACGCCATCGTGGTGCTGGAGAACATCTTCCGCCACATCGAAGAAGGCATGTCGCCCTTCCAGGCCGCCATCAAGGGCGTGCACGAGATCAGCTTCGCCGTGGTGGCCATGACGCTGACGCTGGCCGCCGTGTTCGCGCCGCTGGCATTCACGCCGGGCCGCACCGGGCGCCTGTTCGGCGAGTTCGCGCTGACGCTGGCAGGTGCGGTGCTGGTGTCGGGCTTCGTGGCGCTGACGCTCACGCCCATGATGTGCAGCAAGCTGCTGCGGCACAAGGCGCAGCCCAATGTGTTCGACCGCGTGGTGGAAAGCGGGCTGGGCGCGCTGTCCAGCGGCTACACGAGATTCTTGCGCTGGACGCTGGCGCACCGCTGGCTGATCGTGCTGGTGATGCTGGCTTCCGGCGGCGGCAGCGCGGCGCTGTTCCTCAACGCCAAGAGCGAACTCTCGCCGCTGGAAGACCGCGGCGTGATCGCGATGCCGATCCGCGCGCCCGATGGTGCTTCGCTCGAATACACGGCGCGCTACCTCGACGCGCTGGAGAAGATCACCTCGCAGTACCCCGAGTTCGACCGCCGCTTCCTCTTCATCGGCGGTGGCCAGGTGTCCAGCGCCTTCGGCGTGCTGCGCACGGTCGACTGGACCGAACGCAGCGTCACCACGCCCGAGCTGGCGCGCCGGCTGCTGCCGCAGTTCATGTCGCTGCCCGGCATCAGCGTGTTCCCGGTCACGCCGCCCAGCCTGGGCCAGGGTTTCCGCGAGCGCGCCATCAACTACGTCATCGTCAGCGGCGACAGCTACGAGAACATGTCGCGCGCCGCCCAGGCCATGCTGGCCGAGATGCAGAAGAACCCCGGCATCGTGCAGCCCGACAGCGACCTGCAGCTGAACAAGCCCGAGATCTTCATCGACGTCGACCGCGCGCGTGCTGCCGACATGGGCGTGTCGGTGGAAAGCGTGGCGCGCACGGTGGAGACCATGCTGGGCGGCCGAGTGGTCACGCGCTACAAGCGCGACGCCGAGCAGTACGACGTGCTGGTGCAGACCACCGCCGGCGGCCGCGCCACGCCCGAGGACATCGCCCGCATCTTCGTGCGCGGGCGGGGCGAGACCATGGTGCCGCTGTCTTCGCTGGTGCAGGTGCGCGAGGCGGTGAGCCCGCGCGAGCTGAACCACTTCAACCAGCGGCGCTCGGTGGCGCTGTCGGCCAACCTGGCACCGGGTTATTCGCTGGGCGAGGCGCTGAAGTTCATGGACGACACGGCGGCCCGCGTGCTGCCGCAGGGTTATGCCACCGAGCTGAACGGCGTGAGCCGGGAGTTCCGCGCCTCGTCGGGTTCGCTGGGCGTGGTGTTCGTGCTGGCGCTGCTGTTCATCTTCCTGGTGCTGTCGGCGCAGTTCGAGAGTTTCATCGACCCCTTCGTCATCCTGCTCGCGGTGCCGCTGAGCATGGTGGGCGCGCTGGCGGCCCTGAAACTGGCCGGCGGCACGCTCAACGTGTTCTCGCAAATCGGGCTCATCACGCTGGTGGGCCTGATCACCAAACACGGCATCCTGATCGTCGAGTTCAGCAACCAGCTGCGCCAGCAGGGCCGCAGCGTGGTGGAAGCGGTGGTGGAAGCGGCCACGCTGCGCCTGCGCCCCATCCTCATGACCACCGGTGCCATGGTGCTGGGTGCTCTGCCGCTGGCCCTGGCCAGCGGTGCCGGCGCCGAGAGCCGGCAGCAGATCGGCTGGGTCATCGTCGGCGGCATGAGCGTGGGCACGCTGCTCACCATCTTCGTGGTGCCCACGGTCTATACCCTGTTCGCACGCCGCGCGGTGCCGGGCGAAATCAAGACCGCCGCGCTGGCCGAAGCCGGCGCGGACTGAGAAGCCCCGCCGCCTTGAACACCAGCGTCGAAGTCCCCTTGTGGCTGGCGCTGGTGGCCGGGGTACTGGCGGTCTGGGCGCTGCTCGACCGGCTGCTGTGGCCTTCGGCGCGCTGGGTCATCCGCAACCGCGCCGCCAAGGTGCTGGCCGAAGTGGGGCAGCGGCTGAAGATCCACGTGCGGCCGTTCCAGCAGATCAAGCGCCAGGCGCTGATCGACCGCCTGATCTTCGACGACAAGGTGCAGCAGGCCGCAGCCGCCTTTGCCGACGCGCAAGCGATGCCGCGCGAGGTGGCGCTGGCCCAGGTGCAGCGCTACGCGCGCGAGATCGTGCCGGCCTTCAACGCCTACGTCTACTTCCGCATCGGCTACTGGATCGGCAAGCGCATCAGCCAGGCGCTGTACCGCGTGCGCATCGGCTACACCGACGACGCGGGGCTGGAAGCGATTCCGGAAAACGCCACGGTGGTGTTCGTGATGAACCACCGCAGCAACATGGACTACATCGTCGCCAGCTACCTGGCCGCCGAACGCGCGGCGCTGAGCTACGCGGTGGGCGAATGGGCGCAGGTGATCGGGCTGCAGCAGCTGATCCGCGCGATGGGCGCCTACTTCGTGCGCCGCAATGCCAAGGACGAGCTCTACCGCCGCGTGCTGGAACGCTACATCGCCATGGCCACCGAGGCCGGCGTGACGCAGGCCGTGTACCCCGAAGGTGGGCTGACGAAAGACGGCGCCTTGCGCGAGCCGCGTTTCGGCGTCATCGACTACATGCTGCGCGGCTATCACCACGACGGCCCGCGCGACCTGGTGTTCGTGCCGCTGGGCCTGAACTACGACCGCGTGCTGGAAGACCGCACGCAGCTGCGCAGCGCCGATGCCGCAGCGCCGCGCGTGGGCCGCCTGGCTGCGCTGGGCCGCACGCTGGCCTTCGTCGGCGGGCAACTCGGCCTGCTGCTGCGCAGCCGCTGGCACCGCTTCGGTTATGCCTGCGTCAACTTCGGCAGCCCGGTGTCGGTGCGCGCCTGGACGGCCTCGCGCGGGCTGGTGATGGAGCAGCTGGACAAACCCGGCCGCCAGGCCGAAGTGGCCACGCTCGGCAAGCACCTGATGCACGAGGTGGGCCGCCTGGTGCCTGTGCTGCCGGTGCCGCTGGTGGCCACGCTGATGGTGCAGGACCTGCAGCGCGCACGCAGCGAGTTCGAGATCAAGGCCGAGGTGGGCGCCCTTGTGCAGCGCCTGCAGGCCGAAGGCGCGCGCCTGTACGTGCCGCGCCAGGACTGGGACTACGCCATCAGCGCCGGCCTGCGCATGCTGGTGCAGCGCCATCTGGTGGACGAAGCCGATGGCCTGTACACGCCGCGCGCGGCCGAATCGGCGCTGCTGCACTACTACGCCAATTCGATCGTGCACCTGGTGCATCCGGCGCAGGGAATGCCGCGTACCGCTGATACGTAAGAAACCCGGGGTCCGGCCCGACTGCCCCGACCCCGACCCCGAAACCAGGCCGCCAAGCGCGGCACCCGAGGAGCCCGCATGCACCAAGTGATTGCCAGTCTGTCCCTCATGGCCCTGGCCGCCAGCGCCACCGCGGCCGACCTGGCCGCCGGCAAGGCGCGCGCGGAGCAGGTGTGCGCCGCCTGCCACGGCGCCAACGGCGTCAGCGTGGCCGATGCCATTCCCAACCTGGCCGGCCAGAAGGTGGCCTACCTGCAGAACCAGCTGCGGGCGCTGAAGGACGGTTCGCGCAAGAACGCCGTGATGGGCGCCATCGCCGCGCAGCTGAGCGCCGACGACATCGCCAACGTCGCGGCCCATTTCGCATCCTTGCCGGGCGCCGGCATGGCGGCGGCGAAGTCCGACTTCCTGCCCCAGCTCGCCAAGACCAACGTCGCCTTCCCCGACAACCATCGCGCCACCTACACGCTGTACCAGACCGTGAACCGGCCCGACATCAACCAGGTGCGCTACCTCTACGCCAACCCGGTGGCGATGGCTGCCGCCAAGGACGGCAAGCCGCTGCCCGACGGCTCGGTGCTGGTGCTGGAGCAGTACGCCGCCAAGATGGGCGCCGACAAGAAGCCGGTGGCCGGCGCCAACGGCTTCTACGAGCCCGACCGTTTCCTGGCCTACACCGTGATGGCGCGAGATGCCGGCTGGGGCAAGGACATCCCGGACCTGCTGCGCAACGAGGACTGGAACTACGCCGTCTTCACCGCCGACAAGGCCATGCGGCCGGGCGTGAACCAGGCGGAGTGCCTGGCCTGCCACAAGCCGCTGGACAAGACGAGCTACACCTTCTCGATCAACGCGCTGACGGCGGTGGCCAAGGCGCGCTGATCGTGGGGGACGCAATGTTGGCCACGTTGGGCACCACGAGTCAAGGAGGCCGGGTCCCGATCGTGTTCACCCGACCGACCTAGACCTGCTTCGGCGGCGCGCCTTGCGCGGTCGGCGTGTGACCAGGGCTTCGAAGCCGTTGGTCACTGCGCGGACGTTATCCGGCATCTGGTTCATGGGCTCTGCGCCTCGCCATCAGCAGCGCCTTGGCCTTGCCCACCAGCGGCCACACCAGCATCACCACGGCCAGGCCGGCGATGCTGCCCACCAGCGGGTTGCTCCAGAAGATGGCCAGGCTGCCCTGGCTCAGCAGCATGGCCTGGCGGAAGCTGCTCTCAGCCATGTCGCCCAACACCAGCGCCAGCACCAGCGGCGCCAGCGGGTACTTCAGCTTCTTGAAGAAGTAGCCCAGCACGCCGAACACCAGCATCAACCAGACGTCGAACATCGAGTTGTGCACCGTGTGCGCGCCGATCGCGCAGATGACGATGATCACCGGCGCGATGATCGAGAACGGGATGCGCAGGATCGCCGCCCACCACGGCACCGTGGTCAGCACCACGATCAGGCCGACGATGTTGCCGATGTACATGCTGGCGATCAGGCCCCAGACGAAGTCCTTCTTCTCGACGAAGAGCATGGGCCCGGGCTGCAGGCCCCAGATCAGCAGGCCACCCAGCAGAACCGCCGCGGTGGGCGAGCCGGGAATGCCGAGCGTGAGCATCGGCAGCAGCGCGCTGGTGCCGGCTGCATGGGCCGCGGTTTCGGGCGCCACCACGCCTTCGATGTTGCCCTTGCCGAAGCTGGATGGATCCTTCGACATGCGGCGCGCCATGCCGTAGCTCATGAAGCTGGCCGGCGTGGCGCCGCCGGGCGTGATGCCCATCCAGCAGCCCACCACCACCGAGCGCAGGAACAGCTTCCAGTGCTTGAGCAGTTCGCCCCAGGTCTGCCACACCACCTTGAAGTTGATGCGTGCGCTCTTGCCCTTGAAGGCCAGGCCTTCTTCCATCGTCAGCAGGATCTCGCCGATGCCGAAGAGGCCGATCACCGCGATCAGGAAGTCGAAGCCCTTCAGCAGCTCGGGCACGCCGAAGGTCATGCGCAGCTGGCCCGTCACGCTGTCCATGCCGACCGCCGCGAGCGCGAAGCCGAGCATCATCGCCGCCAGCGTCTTCGCCGCCGGCTCCTTGCTCATGCCGACGAAGCTGCAGAAGGTGAGCAGCTGCACGGCGAAGAACTCGGCCGGGCCGAATTTGAGCGCGAAGCTGGCCACCAGCGGGGCCAGGAAGGTGATCAAGAGCACCGCGAACATGGCGCCGACGAACGACGAGGTGAAGGCCGCCGTGAGCGCCTGCGCGGCCTTGCCCTGCTGCGCCATCGGGTGGCCGTCGAAGGTGGTGGCCACGCTCCACGGTTCACCGGGGATGTTGAACAGGATCGACGTGATCGCCCCGCCGAACAGCGCACCCCAGTAGATGCAGCTCAGCATGATGATGGCCGAGGTGGGGTTCATGCTGAACGTGAGCGGCAGCAGGATGGCCACGCCGTTGGCGCCGCCCAGGCCGGGCAGCACGCCGATCAGCACGCCCAGCGTGATCCCGATCAGCATGTAGCCCAGGTTGGGCAGCGTCATCGCGACGGCGAAGCCGCCGAAGAGGCTCTGTATCTCGTCCATTCAGAGCCCCAGCATGGCTTCGAGCGGGCCCTTGGGCAGCGGCACCAGGAACCAGCGTTCGAACACCAGGAAGCAGGCCAGCGGCACGCCCACGGCCACCGCCGCGGTGAGCGGCACGCGGTGCCTGCCGTGGCGCCGCATGAAGTAGGCGATGAGCAGCAGCGAACCGACGTAGAAGCCCAGCGTCGCGACGAGGCCCACGTACACCACCATCGGCCACAGGATGGCCCACACGCTGGCCAGTTGGGCGCGCGCCGCGAACGGGGCTTCCTGGCGCCAGGTCAGCAGCTGCTGCAGGGCGATCCACGCCGCCGCACCGAAGAGCGCGATGCCGATGTAGAAAGGGAAGTAGCCCGACTGCGGCCCGTCGTCGGCCCAGCCCACGCCGACGCGCAGGCTGTCGACGATCACCAGCGTGCCGATGCCGGCCAGCAGCAGGGCGATCAGCAGTTCGGGCCAGCGCACGCCCACGGCGTCGGCATCTTCGGAAGGTTGACTCACCACGTTCTCCAGCTAAGGGCACGGCATGTCCATCAAGCGGTCGCCACGGATCCGGCTCTGCCGGTCCGTCAGCGTCGCCCCCCTGGGGGGGTGCGCCGAAGGCGCTCCGGGGGGGCTAGTTCGCGATGAAGCCGGCTTCTTTCATCAGTTCGCGGTGCATCTGCTCGTTCTTGCCCAGCCAGTCGACGTAGGGCTGGCCGGTGAGTGCCGTGGTGTTGAAGGCGCCCTTGGCCATGAAGTCCTTCCACTCGGGCAACGCGCGCAGCTTCGCGAAGAAGTCGACGTAGTACTTCTGCTGCTCGGGCGTCACGCCGGGCGGCATGAAGATGCCGCGCAGCATCAGGTAGTCCACCGGGATGCCGGCCGAGGGGCAGGTGGGGATGTCGGCCCAGCTCATGCCACCGGCCATCTTCTCGGGGTAGGGCATCTTCACCTTGTCGAACACGCACAGCGGGCGCAGCTTGCCGGCGCGCCAGTGGCCTTCGGCCTCGATGGGGTTGTTGACGGTGGCGTCGATGTGCTTGCCCACCAGTTGCACGGCCACCTCGCCGCCGCCCTTGAAGGGGATGTAGGTCATCTTCCTGCCGGCCGCCTTCTCCAGCAGCACGCTGATGATCTGGTCTTCCTGCTTGCTGCCGGTGCCGCCCATCTTGACGGCCTTGTCGGGGCCGCTCTTCAGCGCATCGAAGAAGGCCTTGGCCGTGGTGTGCGGCGATTCGGCATTGACCCACAGCACGAACTGGTCGAGCGCCAGCATGCTCACCGGCGTCATGTCGCGCCAGTTGAAGGGCACGGCGGTGGCCAGCGGCGTGGTGAACAGGTTGGAGAGCGTGATGACGATCTTGTGCGGGTTGCCCTTGTCGCCCTTCACGTCGAGGAAGCCCTCGGCGCCGGCGCCGCCGCTCTTGTTGACCACCACGATGGGCTGCGGCATCAGCTTGTTCTTGGCCACGATGCCCTGGATGAAGCGGGCCATCTGGTCGGCCCCGCCGCCGGTGCCGGCCGGCACGACGAATTCCACGGGCTTGGTGGGTTCCCAGGCCGTCGCGGGTAGCGGCAGGGCGAAGGCGGCTGCGGCTGCAAGGGCGGTCTGGACGTGGCGCTTGAACATGCTCGGGGTCTCCAACGGTGGGATTTAAGGGCTGGGGAATGCGGGCCGGCGGCTGGCTGACCCGGGAATTGCAGGGCTCGACTTTAGGCGAGGCCCGGCTTGGGATGCGGCATGCCGAAACACACCACCTGCGCCACGGCGGTGTGGTCCATCAGGATCTCGTTCACCTCGCGCGGGCTGATCTTCTCGCCGAGGTAGCCCGGGTTCAGCGGCGCCGTGGCCGTGCCGCAGGCCGCGCATCAGGCACCGCAGCGCCTCATGCGACAGGACCGCGCGGCCCGGGGCGGTGGGTGCTGGCGCGGCGTCGGGCGCCGCGGCCAGCAGGCAGTAGAGCGAGGTCTCCATGGCGGGCTTGGATAGTCATGAACAAACCTTCGCGTGGCAGCGAGCCGGGCTCAGCCGCCGATGTAGTGCATCTCGACGCGCCGCTCGCCACTGCCGGTGTCGGCCTGGGCGGCGCTGCGCAGTTCGGAGTAGCGGTCATCGCGTTCGCCCCAGACCAGGCCGATGGCGGCGGCGATCTGGGCATCGGTCCAGGGCTGCCCGCCGGGCGCCGTGCCGCGCAGCAGCGCGCGCAGGTCGTGGCCGCGGCTGGCAAACAGGCAGAGGAAGAGCTTGCCCTCGGTGGACAGGCGGGCGCGGTTGCAGTCGCGGCAGAAGGCCTGCGTGACGCTGCTGATCACGCCGATCTCGCCGCCGCCGTCGAGATAACGCCAGCGCTGCGCGGTTTCGCCCGGCGCGCTGGCCTCCAGCGGCGCCAGCGGGAAGGCGGCCGAGAGCCGCTGCACCACCTGCGCCGAGGGCAGCACCTCGTTCATGCGCCAGCCGTTGGTGGCGCCCACGTCCATGTACTCGATGAAACGCAGCACCACGGCCGGGCCGTAGTGTTCGCGCACGTGGCGCGCCAGCGGCACGATCTCGTGGTCGTTGGTGCCGCGCTTGACCACCATGTTGATCTTCACCGGCGCCAGGCCCACGCGCAGCGCTGCTTCGATGCCGCGCAGCACGTCGGCCACCGGGAAGTCGACGTCGTTCATGCGCCTGAAGATGCCGTCGTCCAGCGCATCCAGGCTCACCGTCACGCGCTTGAGGCCGGCGTCGAACAGCGCCTGGGCCTTGCGCTCCAGCAGCGAGCCGTTGGTGGTGAGGGTGATGTCGAGCGCGTCGCCCTGGGGCGTGCGCAGCGCGGCCAACTGCTCGATCAGCGCTTCCAGGTGCTTGCGCAGCAGCGGTTCGCCGCCGGTCAGGCGCAGCTTCACCACGCCGTGGGCGACGAAGAGGCGGGCGGCGCGGGTGATCTCCTCGAAGCTCAGGAGTGAGGTCTGCGGCAGGAACTTGTACTGGTTGTCGAAGACGTCCTTCGGCATGCAGTAGCTGCAGCGGAAGTTGCAGCGGTCAGTCACCGAGATGCGCAGGTCGCGCAAGGGGCGGCCCAGGCGGTCGGCCAGCAGGCCGCTGGGCGGCGCGGCGTGCTCGGGCACGCGCGGCACTGCGGCGGCGTAGCGCAGGTCAGCCAGCGGAATGATGCTTTCGCCCATGCCGCCATTGTGGCGCCAGCCGCAGCCCGCTACTGTCGCGTGGTCGCCTCGGTGGCGGGCAACTCGGCGCGGCGTGCGCCGTTGAAGCGCTTGGCCCAGTAGCTGGCGCGCATGTCCTCGATGCGCACCTGGCCGCCGGTGCGCGGCGCGTGGATGAACTTGCCCTCGCCGACATAGATGCCCACGTGCGAGAAGGCGCGCCGCATGGTGTTGAAGAACACCAGGTCGCCGGGCTTCAATTCTTCCTTCTTGACGGCCAGCAGGCCGGCGTTCTTGGCCTGCTGGTCGGAGCGGCGCGGCAGCACCAGGCCCAGGCTGTTTTCGAAGACGTAGCGGGTAAAGCCGCTGCAGTCGAAGCCGGTTTCGGCGGTATTGCCGCCGCGTTTGTAGCGCACGCCCAGGAAGTTCATGGCCGAGACCACCATCTCGGTGGCGGTGTCGCGCACCTGCTGCACCAGCGGGCTGGAATCGGCCTCGGCCGTCACCTGGGCCGCGATGTGGGCCGGGTTGGTGGGCAGCAGGCCCTTGTCGTGTAGCAGCTGGAGGATGGCGTCGCCCGATGCGGCGGCGGACGCCGGGGCGGCCGCCGCCGGGGCGGCGTCAGGTGCAGCCCAGGCCGGCGCCAGCAGCAGCGCAACAACGAGGGCGGCAAGGGCCTGGATGGATGTTCTGGCTTCGGTCATCGGCGCGGCGGAGGATATCAGCGCCTGCACAGGCGTCAATTTGGCAAACCCGTGGCAGGATGCCTGCCCCCGCCACCCCCACCGCTACCAAATGTTCAAGGCCCTGCTGCTGGAAAAGGACGACGCCGGCTTCCGCGCCGGCCTGGCCCACCTGGACGAGAGCCGCCTGCCGCCCGGTGACGTGCTGGTGGCCCCCAGCCATTCGACGCTGAACTTCAAGGATGGCCTGGCGCTGACCAACCGCGGGCCTGTGGTGCGCAGCTGGCCCATGGTGCCCGGCATCGACGGCGCCGGTACGGTGCTGGAAAGCAGCCACCCGGGCTGGAAGCCGGGTGATCACTTCATCCACAACGGCTGGGGCGTGGGCGAAACCCACTGGGGCTGCCTGTCGCAGCGCGCCCGGCTCAAGGGCGACTGGCTGGTGAAGCTGCCCGCGGCCTTCACGCCGCGCCAGGCCATGGCCATCGGCACCGCCGGTTACACGGCCATGCTGTGCGTCGTGACTTTGGAACGCCACGGCCTCAAGCCCGGCGACGGCGAGGTGCTGGTGACGGGCGCCACCGGCGGTGTGGGCAGCGTGGCCATCGCCCTGCTGGCCGGGCTGGGCCACCGCGTGGTGGCCGCCAGCGGCAAACGCGACCAGACCGAATACCTGCTGCGCCTGGGCGCGGTGGGCGTGATCGACCGGGCCGAACTCGGCGCGCCGGGCAAGCCGCTGCAGAAGGAGCGCTGGTCGGCGGTGGTCGACGCCGTGGGCAGCCACACCCTGGTGAATGCGCTGGCGCAGACGCGCTACGGCGGCGTGGTGGCCGCCTGCGGCCTGGCCCAGGGCATGGACCTGCCGGGCAGCGTCGCGCCCTTCATCCTGCGCGGCGTGACGCTGGCCGGCGTGGACAGCGTGATGGCACCGCGCGCCCGCCGCGAGGAAGCCTGGTCGCGCCTGGCGCGCGACCTCGACCCGGCGCTGCTGGAAACCATGGTCGAGGACGTGCCGCTGGAAGGTGCGCTCGAAGCCGCCGGGCGCCTGATGGCCGGCCAAGTGCGGGGCCGGATCGTGGTGACGACCGCCTGAAGCGGCCTACTTGCCGCAGTCGCCGCCCAGGCTGACGCGGCCGTCCTTGCATTCGGTGAGCACGCCGTCGGGCGCGCGCTTGTGGGCTGGCCTGGCGGCGCTCGCGGCACTGGCCGCGGCAGCGGCCGCGGGCTTGCCCTCCTGCACGTACATGATCTTCCTGCTGCCGCGCTCGCAGCTGCCCACGTTGCGCCCGGCGGCGGTGCTGCCGGCGTCGACGACGGTCAAGGTGTAGCGGCTGACGCCGCCGGCGCGGATCTTGGCGTCGATCTGGTCGCGGATGCTGTCGCAGTTGCTGGCCGCCTGGGCGCTGCCCGCCAGCAGCAGCGCGGCAAAGAGGGTGGGCGTTCTCATGCCGGCACTGTAGCGCCACCGCCTTGATGCGCGTCAGCCAGCAGAAAACCACGCGCCACAGAATCGCGCTCAAACAGCCCAGGAGACAAGCGATGACGCGCTACGAAGACTTCCACCGCCGTTCGATCCAGGACCGCGAGGGTTTCTGGGGCGAACAGGCCGCGCTGATCGACTGGCAGGAGCCGCCGAAACAGGTGTGCGACTACAGCAACCCGCCCTTCGCCAAGTGGTTCGTCGGCGGCACCACGAACCTGTGCCACAACGCGGTCGACCGCCACCTGGCCACGCGGCCGGAGCAGAACGCGCTGATCTTCGTCAGCACCGAGACCCACCAGGAGCGCGCCTACAGCTTCCGCGAGTTGCACGCCGAAGTGCAGCGCATGGCGGCCACCCTGCAGAGCCTGGGCGTGAAGAAGGGCGACCGGGTGCTGGTCTACATGCCCATGATCCCCGAGGCCGCCTTCGCGATGCTGGCCTGCACCCGCATCGGCGCGCTGCACTCGGTGGTGTTCGGCGGCTTCGCGGCGGTGAGCCTGGCCAGCCGCATCGACGATGCCGAGCCCACCGTCATCGTCAGCGCCGACGCCGGCAGCCGCAGCGGCAAGGTCGTCGCCTACAAGCCCCTGCTGGACGAAGCCATCACGCTGGCCGCGCACAAGCCCGCCAAGGTGCTGATGGTCGACCGCGGCCTGGCCGCCTTCAGCCGCGTGGCCGGCCGCGACGAGGACTACGCCGCCTGGCGCGAGCAGCACCAGCAGACCACCGTGCCCTGCGAGTGGGTGGACGCCACGCACCCGAGCTACACGCTCTACACGAGCGGCACCACGGGCAAACCCAAGGGCGTGCAGCGCGACACCGGCGGCTACGCCGTGGCGCTGGCCGCCAGCATGAAGCACATCTTCTGCGGCAATGCGGGCGAGACCTACTTCAGCACCAGCGACATCGGCTGGGTCGTCGGCCACAGCTACA
>CAYREA010000127.1:0-13100 GCA_964423075.1 uncultured Rubrivivax sp.
AAGGGCAAGATCGTCATCGCCACCGTGAAGGGCGACGTGCACGACATCGGCAAGAACATCGTCACCGTGGTGCTCCAGTGCAACAACTTCGAGGTCGTCAACATGGGCGTGATGGTCCCGTGCCAGGACATCCTCGAGAAGGCGCGCGTGGAAGGCGCCGACATCATCGGCTTGAGCGGCCTCATCACGCCCAGCCTGGAAGAGATGCAGCACGTGGCCGCCGAGATGCAGCGCGACGACTACTTCCGCATCAAGAAGATCCCGCTGCTGATCGGCGGCGCCACCTGCAGCCGCGTGCACACGGCGGTGAAGATCGCGCCGCACTACGAAGGCCCGGTGGTTTACGTGCCCGACGCCTCGCGCAGCGTGGGCGTGTGCAGCGACCTCATCAGCGACGAACGCGCCGCGAAGTACATCCGGGAACTGCGCAGCGACTACGACGAGGTGCGCCGCCTGCACGCCGCCAAGAAGGCCACGCCGCTGGTGACGCTGGCCGAAGCCCGCGCCAACAAGCAGCAGGTGGACTGGGCGGCCTATGCGCCGCCGGTGCCGAAGTTCATCGGCCGGCGCGAGTTCCGCAACTACGACCTGGCCGACCTGGCCAGCGCCATCGACTGGGGCCCCTTCTTCCAGACCTGGGACCTGGCCGGCAAGTTCCCCGACATCCTGCGCGACGAGGTCGTCGGCCACGAAGCGCAACGGGTGTTCAGCGACGGCAAGCGCCTGCTGCAGCGCCTGATCGAAGGCCGCTGGCTGCAGGCCAGCGGCGTGGTGGCGCTGCTGCCGGCCAACACGGTGGACGACGACAGCATCGAGATCTACACCGACGAAAGCCGCAGCGACGTGGCCCTGCGCTGGAGCCCGCTGCGCCTGCAGACCGAGCGCCCGGTGGTGGAAGGGGTGAAGCGCCCCAACCGCAGCCTGGCCGACTTCATCGCGCCCAAGGGCGTCAAGCCCGACTACATCGGCCTCTTCGCCGTCACCGCCGGCCTGAACGTCGAGAAGAAGGAAAAGCAGTTCACCGACGACCACGACGACTACAGCGCCATCATGCTCAAGGCCCTGGCCGACCGCCTGGCCGAAGCCTTCGCCGAGCGCCTGCACCAGCGTGTGCGCACCGACCTGTGGGGCTACGCCGCGGGCGAGGCGCTGTCGCACGACGAGCTGATCGCCGAGCAGTACCGCGGCATCCGCCCCGCGCCCGGCTACCCGGCCTGCCCCGAACACAGCATCAAGCGCGACATGTTCCGCGTGCTGCAGGCCGAAGCCATCGGCATGGGCCTGACCGAGAGCCTGGCCATGACGCCGGCCGCCAGCGTGAGCGGCTTCTACATGGCCCACCCCGAAGCCACCTACTTCAACGTCGGCCGCATCGGTGAAGACCAACTGGCCGACTGGGCCGCGCGCCAGGCCCTGGCCGAAGGCGACGCGCGCCGCCTGCTGGCACCCGCGCTGGGCTGAAGACGGTCAAGGCGGCCGTGTGGCCGCTACCCCGCGGATGCAGGAGCGATTCCCGTATCTCCTGCATCCGCCCGTAAGTGCACCGTGAAGTGCCAACAATTTGGCATTCAGTGCGGGCCGGCGCTGCCGAGAATGGTTTGGAACGTGAGCCATCGCACGGCTTGCGAATAACAGCCATTCTGTGCGGCAAGGTGCCTCGTGCCACCGCCGCCGGGGGATCCACGATGTCCTTGATTCGAACACGCGCCCTGGGCGCCTTGATGCTGGCCTGCGCGCTGGCCGCCTGCGGCGGCGGTGGTGGTGGTGACGGCGACACGGGCGCACCCCCGCCGCCCGCGCCGCCGCCGGCGCCAGTGGTGGAAAAGCCCGCCACGCGCGACCAGGCTGCACGTTTCCTGGCCCAGAGCAGCTTCGGGCCGGTGGACAGCGAGGTCGACAAGCTGATGTCCGTCGGCTACGCCGCCTGGATCGACGAGCAGCTGGCCCTGCCCACCACCTCGCACCGCAGCTACTGGGAAGCGCGCGACGCCGAGATCAAGGCCGCCAATGCCGCCAACAGCGCCGGGCAGGACCAGGTCTTCGAATCTTTCTGGAAGCAGGCCGTTACCGGCCCCGACCAGTTGCGCCAGCGCGTGGCCTTCGCGCTGTCGCAGATCTTCGTGATCTCGATGGTCGACGACGGCGTGGGCAACAACCCGCGCGCGGTGGCGGCCTGGATGGACATGCTGGGCGACAAGGGCCTGGGTAACTACCGCGAGCTGATCGAGCAGGTGTCGCGCCATCCGATGATGGGCGTCTACCTCTCGCACCTGCGCAACCAGAAGGCCGACCCGCGCAGCGGCCGCGTGCCCGACGAGAACTATGCGCGCGAGGTGATGCAGCTGTTCTCCATCGGCCTGGTGGAGCTCAACGACGACGGCACGGCGCGCCAGGTGAGCGGCGCATCGGTCGACACCTACACGCCGGCCGACATCGCCGGCCTGGCCAAGGTCTTCACCGGCTGGAGCTGGGCCTGCCCCGACTGGCCCGACAACAGCTGCTTCTTCAACGGCAGCCTGGCCGGCGTGAGCGACCCCGACCGCACCTTCAAGCCGATGCAGGGCTACCCGCAGTACCACACCAGCATCGACGCCAAGACCTTCCTCGGCGCCACGGTGCCGGTGCAGAGCCCGGCCGACCCCACGGCCAGCCTGAAGACCGCGCTCGACGCGCTGGCCAACCACGCCAACGTCGGCCCCTTCATCGGCCGCCAGCTGATCCAGCGCCTGGTCACCAGCAACCCGAGCCCGGCCTATGTGCGCGCCGTGGCGCAGACCTGGGCCAACAACGGCAGCGGCGTGCGCGGCGACCTGAAGGCGGTGGTCAAGGCGGTGCTGATGCATCCCGAGGCGCGTGTCATCTCCAACACCTCGGGCAAGGTGCGCGAACCGGTGCTGCGCCTGGCGGCCTACCTGCGCGCCTTCCCGCACAGCAGCGACACCAGCAACTGGAAGGTGGGCAACACCGACAACGCGGCCAGCTCGCTGGGCCAGACGCCGATGCGTTCGCCCTCGGTGTTCAACTTCTACCGCCCGGGCTACGTGGCACCGGGCACCGGCGCCGCCACCGCGGGCCTGGTGTCGCCCGAGATGCAGATCTCGCACGAGACCACGGCCGCGGCCTGGGTGAACTACATGCGCGACAACGTGTCTTCGGGCGTCGGCCAGAACAACGGCACGGTGGGTGGCGTGGTGCTGAACCGGCGCGACATCCGGCCTGACTTCACGGCCGAACTGGCGCTGGCCACGGACGCGACGGCGCTGGTCGAACGGGTGGCCACGCGGCTCACCTACGGCAGCATCGGCACGGCGCTGAAGGCCGAGATCGCCACCGCCGTCGGCACGGTCGCGATCCCGGTGCTCAACAGCACCGGCAGCAACCAGGCGGCCATCGACACCGCCAAGCGCACGCGCGTCAACGCCGCCATCCTGCTGGTGCTGGCGACGCCCGAATACCAGGTGCTCAAGTAAACCAAGGCGGAACCAACATGTCCCTGCAATCCAAGCTTCCGCCGTCCGCCGCATCGCGCCGGGTCTTCCTGCAGCACGCCAGCACGCTGGGCGTGCTGGCCGGTGCCGGCGCGCCCGCCGCGCTGAACCTGCTGGCCGCCGGCTCGGCCATCGCGCAGACCGCACCCGACTACAAGGCCGTGGTGTGCCTGTTCTTCTTTGGCGGCAACGACGCCTACAACATGGTGCTGTCCACCGACACCGCCAGCTGGGCCGCATACACCGCCACGCGCAACCAGGCGCCCGATTCCATCGCGCTGCTGGCGCCGGGCACCGCCGCGGTGCCGGGTGCCGCCGCCGGCTCGCCGGCGCGGCTGGGCGGCGTGCTGCCGATCACCCCCGCCAACGCCAATGCGCTGAACACCGGCCGCACGTTTGCGCTGCACCCGCTGATGGGCACGCTGCAGACGATGTTCGACACCGACAAGCGCCTGGCCATCGTGCCCAACGTCGGCCCGCTGATCCGCCCCACCACCAAGGCGCAGTACGGCCAGTCTTCGCATCCCAAGCCGGCGAGCCTGTATTCGCACAACGACCAGCAGAACACCTGGCAGGCGCTGGCCACCGAAGGCGTCACGCGCGGCTGGGGCGGGCGCATGGGTGATGCGCTGGCCAGCATGAACACACGCGTGGCCTTCACCTCGGTGTCGGCCGCGGGCAATGCGGTGTGGCTGTCGGGGCAGACCATCCGCCAGTACCAGGTCAGCACCAACGGTGCCATCCGCATGGGCGCCGACAGCAACGGCCGCTTGTATGGCAGCACGGCCCTGGCCGACGCGGTGCTGAGCGTGTCCGGGCGCGCACGCGGCACGCATGTGCTCGAAGGTGACGTGGCCGCGGTGGCGCAGCGCTCCATCGACGCCGAGATCGCGCTGCGCACCGCACTCAAGCCCGCCAGCGACGCCGCCTTCGGCACCGCCCCCGCCAGCGGCAACTACAACCCGGCCAACGATCCCAAGCTGCAGTACGACGCCCCGCTCAACAACGGCGCCAAGACCTTCAACGGCGTCGCCCAGCAGTTCCAGGTGGTGGCGCGCATGATCGAAGCCGGCATCGCCGGCACCACCGGCGTCAAGCGCCAGGTGTTCTTCGTCAGCCTCGGCGGTTTCGACACGCACGACCTGCAGAACCGCAACCAGGCCGACCTGATGGCGCGCATTGCGCATGGCCTGCGCTATTTCGACACCGCGCTCGGCGCGCTCAACGCGCGCGCCAACGTGACCACCTTCACCGCCAGCGACTTCGGCCGCACCTTCACCAGCAACGGCGACGGCACCGACCACGGCTGGGGCAGCCACCACTTCGTGATGGGCGGCGCCGTCAAGGGCGGCGACCTGTATGGCCGCCACCCGGTGCTGGGTGCCAAGAACGCCAACAACAACAACTTCGACAGCAGCCCCGATCAGCTGGGCAACGGCGCCATGCTGCCCGAGGTGTCGGTGGACCAGCTCGGCGCCACGCTGGGGCGCTGGTTCGGCGTCAGCGACACCGGCCTGCTCGACATCTTCCCCAACCTGGCGCAGTTCGACGCGGCCAAACGGAACCTGGGTTTCATGACCTGACGATGACGCGCCCCCGATCAGGGGGTAACTTGCCAGGCGAGACACTTGCTTGCACCCGGCCGCGTGGGCCGGTGCAAGACTCGCGGCCTTCACCGAACTCGCCAAACGAGGGGAACGCCGTGAGCAAGCAGAGATGGCTGGCAGCAGTCGCCAGCGCCGTTCTGATGGTCGCCTGCGGCGGCAGCGGCAGTGATGCCGCCTACAGCAACGCGGGTTTCGACGACGGCGGCGCCACCGCGCGGGCGCTGGCCTCGCGCGCCGGCGACAGCCCCGCCACGCGCTACGAAGCCGCGCGTTTCCTCACGCAGGCCACCTTCGGCCCCATCGACTACGACGTCGAGCTGCTGATGAAGCGCGGCACCAGCGCCTGGCTCGACCGCCAGTTCAACCTGCCCGCCACCTCGCACCGCGCCTGGTGGGAAGCACGCGACGCGGCCATCCGGCTGGAAACACCCACCTCGGGCGCCAACCAGGACCAAGTGTGGGAGAGCTTCTGGAAGCAGGCCGCCGGCAGCGAAGACCAGGTGCGCCAGCGCATGGTGTTCGCGCTGTCGCAGATCTTCGTGGTGTCGGCGGTGGACGGCAACCTGGGCAACCAGCCGCGCGCCCTGGCCGCCTGGCTGGACATGCTGGGCGCACGCGCCTTCGGCAACTACCGCGAGCTGCTGGAAGCGGTGACGCTGCACCCGATGATGGGCCTGTACCTGTCCCACCTGCGCAACCAGAAGCCCGACAGCGTGACCGGCCGCATCCCCGACCAGAACTACGCGCGCGAATCGATGCAGCTGTTCTCCATCGGCCTGGTGAAGCTGAACCTGGACGGCACGCCGCAGCTGGTGGGCGGCCAGCCGGTGGAAACCTACGGCCCGGCCGACGTGGCGGGCCTGTCGAACGTCTTCACCGGCTTCAGCTGGTCCTGCCCGGCGGCGCCCAACAACAACTGCTTCCTGAACGGCAGCAGCGGCGGCGTGAGCGACCCCGACCGCTACTTCAAGCCCATGGTGGCCTACCCGCAGTACCACAGCACCATCGCCAAGAGCTTCCTGGGCGTGACGATCCCGGTGCAGACCACGCCCGACGCCTTGGGTGACCTGCGCATCGCGCTCGACACGCTGGCCAACCACCCCAACGTCGGCCCGTTCATCAGCAAGCAGCTGATCCAGCGCCTGGTGACCAGCAACCCCAGCCCCGGCTACGTGCGCGACGTGGCCACGGTGTGGAACAACAACGGCGCCGGCGTGCGCGGCGACCTGAAGGCGGTGCTGCGCGCGATCCTCACGCACCCGGAAACGAAGATCCTCTCCAACACCCAGGGCAAGGTGCGCGAGCCCGTGCTGCGCCTGTCGGCCTACCTGCGGGCCTTTCCGCATGCCAGCGACACCGGCAACTGGCGCGTGGGCAATACCGACAACGTGGCCACCTCGCTCGGCCAGACGCCGCTGCGTTCGCCCTCGGTCTTCAACTTCTACCGGCCCGGCTACGTGCCGCCGGGCACGCTCACGGCCGCGGCCGGGCTGGTGGCGCCCGAGATGCAGCTGGTCAACGAGAGCAGCGTCTCGGCCTGGGTGAACTACATGCGCGACAACCTGACGAGCGGTGTCGGCCAGTTCAACAGCACGGTGGGCGGCGTGGTGTTCAACCGCCGCGACCTGCAGCGCAACTGGGCGCCCGAGATGGCGCTGGCCAACCGGCCGGCCGAGCTGGTGAGCTCGGTCACCGACAAGCTGCTCTACGGCCAGCCGGCCGACGCGCTGCGCAGCGAGATCCTCGGCGCGATCAGCCGCATCAACATCCCGGCACCCAATGGCAGCAACCAGGCGCAGATCGACGCGGCGAAGTTCAACCGCGTCAAGTCGGCCGTGCTGCTGACGCTGGCCTCGCCCGAGTTCCTGGCCCAGAAGTAGCAGCGGAAGGACCTCGACCATGAAGCACTTCGACAATCCCTCGCGCCGCCACTTCCTGCGCCAGGCCGGCGCCATGTCGGCCCTGGTGGGCACCGGGGCCGCGCCGCTGGCCTTGAACCTGGCAGCGCTCGGCGCCGCCTCGGCCCAGGCCGCGGGCGAATACCGCGCGCTGGTGTGCCTGTTCCTGTACGGCGGCAACGACGCCTACAACATGGTGCTGCCCACCGACGCCAGCAGCTGGAACGCCTACAGCGTCACCCGCACCCAGGCGCCCGACCCCATCGCCTTGCTGGCGCCCGGCACGGCGCCGGTGCCCACCGCGCCGGCCGGCTCGCCCGCACGGCTGGGTGGCGTGCTGCCCATCCTGCCGGCGCGGCCGCAGGCGCGCACCTTCGCGCTGCACCCGCTGCTGGGCACGCTGCGCACGCTGTTCGACACCGACAAGCGCCTGGCCATCCTGCCCAACATCGGCCCGCTGATCCTTCCCACCGACAAGGTGCAGTACGGGCAGGCCACGCACCCCAAACCGCCGCGCCTCTTCTCCCACAACGACCAGCAGACCACCTGGCAGGCGCTGGGCCCCGAAGGCACCACGCGCGGCTGGGGCGGTTTGATGGGCGACGTGCTGGCCAGCCAGAACAGCCTGCCCATCTTCACCGCCATCTCGGCGGCGGGCAACGCCGTCTTCCTGTCGGGCAACAGCACGCTGCAGTACCAGGTGAACACCGGCGGCGCGGTGCCGCTGGGCGTGAACACGGCCGGGCAGGTGTATGGCTCGGCCGACGTCGGCGCGGCGCTGCTGCGCATCGTCAAGACACCGCGCAACACCCACCCCTACGACGCCGACCTGGCCGACGTGGCACGCCGCTCCATCGACGCCGAACTCACGCTGCGCACCGCGCTGCGCGCCGCCAGCGACCCGGCGTTCGGCACGCCACCGGCCAGCGGCGGCTACAACGCCAACAACGACCCCAAGCTGCAGTACCTGAACCCGCTCACCGGCAACCTGGCGGCGAACGGCCTGGCGCAGCAGTTCCAGATCGTCGCCCGCCTCATCGACGCCGGCCTGCGCGGTGCCACGCAGGCCAAGCGCCAGGTGTTCTTCGTCAGCCTGGGCGGCTTCGACACGCACGACTTCCAGAACCGCAACCAGGCCGACCTGATGGCGCGCCTGGCCCAGGCGCTGAAGTACTTCGACGACACGCTGGGCGGCCTGAACGCACGCAACCAGGTCACCACCTTCACCGGCAGCGACTTCGGTCGCACCTTCACCAGCAACGGCGACGGCACCGACCACGGCTGGGGCAGCCACCACTTCGTGATGGGCGGGGCGGTGAACGGTGGCGACCTGTATGGCCGCTTCCCCACGCTGGCGCTGAAGAACACCAACAACAACAACTTCGACGGCAGCCCCGATCAACTCGGCAATGGCTCGCTGCTGCCGGGCATCAGCGTGGACCAGCTGGGCAATACGCTGGGGCGCTGGATGGGCTTGTCGGACACCACGCTGGCGGGCATCTTCCCGAACCTGGCCAACTTCAACGCCAGCGTGCGCGACCTGGGCTTCTTCACCACGCCGGCGGCACGCTTCTAAGGGCACAGAGGGCCGCGGATATGATCCGCGGCCCTCTGAAATGAACGCGCCCCCGGTCTCCCTCAACACCGCCCAGATGCAGGCGGTGCACCACCTGCACGGCCCCTGCCTGGTACTGGCCGGCGCCGGCTCGGGCAAGACCCGCGTCATCGTGCACAAGATCGCGCGGCTGCTGCAGGAAGGCCTGCTGCCCAGGCAGATCGCCGCCATCACGTTCACCAACAAGGCCGCCGCCGAGATGCGCGAGCGCGCCAAGGCCCTGGTGGGCCCGAAGGCTGCCAAGGACCTGGTGGTCAGCACCTTCCACTCGCTGGGCGTGCGCATGCTGCGCAGCGACGGCGAACGCGTGGGCCTGAAACCCAACTTCAGCATTCTGGACAGCGACGACGTGCTGGGCGTGCTGCGCGACGCCGGCGGCAGCACCGACAACAACACCGCGCGGCGCTGGCAATGGACCATCAGCCTGTGGAAGAACCAGGGCCTCAATGCCGAAGGGGCCGAGGCCGCTGCAGCCAACCCCGACGAGCAGGTGGCTGCGCGTGTGATGCGGCTGTACCAGGAGCGCCTGTCGGCCTTCCAGGCGGTGGACTTCGACGACCTCATCGGCCTGCCGCTGGCCCTGCTGCAGCGCGACGACGACGCGCGCGCCAAGTGGCAGGCGATGTTCAAGCACGTGCTGGTGGACGAGTACCAGGACACCAATTCCGTGCAGTACGAACTGCTGAAGCAACTGGTGGGCGAACGCGCGCTCTTCACCGCCGTGGGCGACGACGACCAGAGCATCTACGGCTGGCGCGGCGCCACCATCGAGAACCTGAAGCGCCTGCCGCAGGACTTCCCGCAGCTCACCGTCATTCCGCTGGAGCAGAACTACCGCAGCACGGGCAGCATCCTGCGCGCGGCCAACGCGGTGATCGCCAACAACCCCAAGCTCTTCGAAAAGAAGCTGTGGAGCGAATTCGGCGACGGCGAACCGGTGCGCGTGGCCGAGTGCGACAGCGAAGAGCACGAGGCGGAGCGCGCCGTGTCGCGCATCCAGGCCTTGCGGGCCCAGGACGGCCGCAACAAGTTCCAGGACTTCGCGGTGCTGTACCGCGCCAACCACCAGGCCAAGGTCTTCGAACAGAAGCTGCGCGCGGCGCAGATCCCGTACAAGGTCAGTGGCGGGCAGAGCTACTTCGACCGCGCCGAGATCAAGGACCTCTGCGCCTGGCTGCGCCTGCTGGTGAACGTCGACGACGACCCCGCCTTCCTGCGTGCCGTGACCACGCCCAAGCGAGGCATCGGCCACCAGACGCTGGCCACGCTGGGCGAGTTCGCGGCGAAGTGGAAGATCAGCCTCTTCGAAGCCCTGTTCGCGCCCAGCCTGCCCGGCGTGCTGAAGGGCAAGGCCATCGACGCGCTGCACGAGTTCGGCCGCCTGATCAACGATCTGCAGCATCGCGCCGGCCACACCACCGGCGTCGACGACGCACGTGCGCTGCTGCTGGGCTGGCTCAAGGACATCGCCTACGAACAGCACCTGCACGACGGCGAAGACAGCGAAAAGCTGGCCGCCGCGCGCTGGGCCAACGTGCTCGACTTCGTGGACTGGATCAGCAAGCGCTGCGGCGGCGACCCCGAAGGCGGCACCGAAGCGCAAACGGTGCTGCAGGTGGCGCAGACCATCGCCGTCATCATCAGCCTGGCCGAACGGGCCGACGAGCAGGACGTGGTGACCCTGTCCACCCTGCACGCGGCCAAGGGGCTGGAGTGGCCACACGTGATCCTGGCCGGCGTCAACGAGGGGCTGCTGCCCTTCAGGAGCGGCGACGAGGACATGACGCCCGAACGCCTGGAGGAAGAGCGCCGCCTGATGTACGTGGGCATCACGCGCGCCCGCAGCACGCTGGTGGTGAGCACGCTGCGCCGGCGCAAGAAGGGCCGCGACACGGTGCAGGCCGTCCCCAGCCGCTTCATCGCCGAGATGAAGCTCGACGAAGTGAAGAACAAGGAAGACCCGCGCGAGAGGCTCAAGAAGCTGCGCGAGGCGATGATGGCCAAGGCGGCCGCGAGCACGCCCGGCGCGGCCTGAACGGGCTCAGTCGAAGCCTTCCACGGCCAGGTGGCCGACGACACGCGCCCCGGGTTCGGCCAGCACCGTGGCCCAGCTCGCGTGCCGCGACACCAGCGGCAGGAAGCGCAAGGCCTCCACCGGCTGCCCGGCGCGGCCGGCGATGGCCTGCAGTTCGGGGGCCAGGGCCGGGTAGCGGGCCTGCAGCACCGACACCGGCCGCGCCGCAGCCCAGACGGCCGGTGCCTGGCTGGCGTAGTCGCGCCAGTTGCGCGGCACCATGGCCAGGTCGATGCCGGCCATGCCCAGTTCGATGGACTTGACCTGTTCGGCGGGATCGGTGGGCTTGACCGCGGCAATCAGCCCAGGCCCGAACCACGGCAGGTCGCGCAGGGCGGGCGGTGCGTCGGCCATCAGAGAGGGATCGATGTCGGCCGCCACCACGACGCGAAAGCGGTCGACTTCGAAGACCAGGTGCACCGGCCGCGCCAGCGCCATCGTGTAGAGGCCGTAACCCAGCGCCGCGAGTTGCAGCACGACGATCACGGCCAGGTCGCGCCGGAACTCGGCCAGCGGCTTGGCCGGGTTGGCGGCCACGGCGGTGAGGGCGGGGCCCATCACCACGTCCACGCAGATGAGGATGAAGAACAGGGCCGTGCCGCCGGCCACCTGCGCGTAGGGCGAGGGGTACCAGACGCCGAACACCAGGGCCGAGGCGGCCAGGGCAAGCAGCAGGCTGGCCAGCAGGTGCCAGGCGCAGGCGTTAAGGCGGCGGTTGGAGAACAGGGTGTAGGGCATCGCTAGGCTTTGGGGCTGTCGCAACGGGGCCGCATTCTGCCTCGGCCGGCGAAGACCCGGAGCCCGGTTTTCAGGCGCGACGCTCTAGCGCTTGCCAGCGACTCCACCGGCCAGGCGGCGCGAAGCCGCCGGCTCGCGGAAGACCAGCGGCTGTGCCTTCACGCCGCCGGCTTCGGCCGCGGCGACGGCGGCGCGCACGCGCTCGTGGTGCGGGCTCTTGGCGCAGACGGGGTCGGCCGCCGTGGCGTCCTGCGCCAGCAGGAAGGCCTGGCAGCGGCAGCCGCCCAGGTCCTGCTCCTTCTGGTCGCAGCTGGCGCAGGGCTCCTTCATCCAGCCGGTGCCGCGGTAGCGGTTGAAGCCTTCGCTGTCGAACCAGATCTCGCTCAGCGAGGCCTCGCGCACGTTCGGGAAGGCCAGGCCCGGCAGCATCTTGGCCGTGTGGCAGGGCAGGGCCAGGCCTTGCGGCGTGACGGTGAGGAACATGCTGCCCCAGCCGTTGACGCACTTCTTGGCACGGCCCTCGTGGTAGTCGGGCGCGACGAAGAAGATGCGCATCGTGTCGCCGAGCTTCGTGCGCCACGCGTCGGTGACGGCCTCGGCGCGGACGAGCTGTTCTCGCGTGGGCAGCAGCTGGTCGCGGTTGATGAAAGCCCAGGAGTAGTACTGCGTATTGGCCAGCTCGATGTACTCGGCACCCAGCTCGGCCGCCATCTCGATGATGCGGCCGACATGCTCGATGTTCAGGCGGTGGATCACCACGTTCATCACCATCGGCCAGCCTTGCGACTTGATGATGGCGGCGACGCGGTTCTTCAGCTCGAAGGTCTTGGTGTGGGAGAGGAAGTCGTTGACCTCGCGCGTGCTGTCCTGGAAGCTCAGCTGCACATGGTCCAGGCCCGCGGCCTTCAGGGCTTCGGCGCGCTCGGCCGTGAGGCCCACGCCGGATGTGAGCAGGTTGGTGTAGTAGCCCAGGCGGTGGGCTTCGGCGACGATCACCTCCAGGTCGTCGCGCAGGAGCGGCTCACCACCCGACAGGCCGCATTGCACGGCGCCCAGTGCGCGGCCTTCACGCAGCACACGCAGCCAGTCCTCGGTGTCGAGTTCGGGGCCTTCGGTGGCGTAGTCCACCGGGTTGTAGCAGAACACGCAGTGCAGCGGGCAGCGATAGGTGAGCTCGGCCAGCAGCCACAGCGGCGGGCCGGGGCGCGGGGCGGCGCTCATGCCCAGCGCAGCCAGCGCTTGCCGGCGGCCAGGGCCACGAAGCCGGTGACGTCGCCGGTGAGGTTCTGCGCCGAGAAGGCGGCCTCCAGCTCGGCCACGATCTCTGCCAGCGTGCGCTGCCCGTCGCAGCGTTTCATGATCTCGCCGGCGCTGCCATTGAGCTTGACCATGCCTTCCGGGTAGAGCAGCACATGGCAGCCCTGCGCTTCTTCCCATTGCAGGCGGAAGCCCGGGCCCAGGGCCGGGCGGCAATGTGGTGTCGGCTCTGCACTCATGCCGTCACGCCGTACTTCAGCGCCATCGCGTCATTCATGGCCCACAGGATGTCGAGCTTGAACTGCAGCACCTCCAGCGCCCGTTCCTGCAGCGCCCGCGTGGTGAAGTGCGCCAGCGTGATCTCGAGCCCCTGCTCCACGTCGCGCCGCGCCTGGCTTACGCGGTTGCGGAAGTAGGCCAGGC
>CAYREA010000128.1:0-13078 GCA_964423075.1 uncultured Rubrivivax sp.
CGCGTCGAAGACGCCCTGCACGCCACGCGTGCGGCGGTGGAAGAAGGCATCGTGGCCGGTGGTGGCGTGGCCCTGCTGCGCGCCCGTGCGGCCATCAGCGGCCTCAAGGGTGACAACCACGACCAGGACGCCGGCATCAAGATCGTGCTGCGCGCCATCGAGCAGCCGCTGCGCGAGATCGTGGCCAACGCTGGCGACGAACCCAGCGTCGTGATCAACAAGGTGCTGGAAGGCAAGGGCAACTACGGCTACAACGCCGCCAATGGCACCTATGGCGACATGATCGAGATGGGCATCCTCGACCCGACCAAGGTGACCCGTACGGCGCTGCAGAACGCAGCTTCCGTGGCCAGCCTGATCCTGACGACCGAGGCCATGGTGGCCGAGGCTCCGAAGGAAGAGTCGGCCGGCGGCGGCGGCATGCCCGGCGGCATGGGCGGCATGGGTGGCATGGGCGGCATGGACATGTAAGTCCGGCTCCGGCGGCATGGCCGCCGGAATTGCCTGCCTAACGAAAGGCCTGCGGGGTTTCCGCAGGCCTTTTTCTTTGATCGGCACGTTTGTTACAGGGAATAATCGGGCCATGTCCGCCCGGCCCACCCACGCTGCGCTGCTGCAATACGTCGACGACGAGATGCTGCGGGCACCGCTGCTGTTCGACCAGATCGTCGACGGCGCCATCGACCGCGCCCGCAAAGACCTGGCCCTGATGCCCCCTGCGCAGCGCGCCACCTTCGGCGACCTGATGCAGGCGCTGCTGACGAAACGGGCCCGCATCGCCGATTACTTCGTGCGCTCGCTGCGCGAGCAGGTCGACAGCGACCTCTCGCGCCGCACGCCCGGCATGGCGGCCAAGCCGGCCAAGAAGATGTCGCTGGCGCTGGTGGACGAAGAAGAAGTGGCGATGGACGTGGAGCTGTCGCACACCATCGAAACGATCAAGAGCACGGCCGAATACGAGTTGCGCGAGTTGCAGACCTACATCTCGTCGCTGGTGGGCGACATGGATGTCAGCACCGACCACAACCCCTTCCGCCCCGAGGTCTACGCCCGCGCCGTGTGGGCTTCGGCGCAGGGCCTGCCGCTGTCGCGTGGGCACCAACTCGCCTTCATGCGCCACGCCGGCCTGCCGCTGGCCCAGCTGCTGCGCAAGAGTTATGCGGCGGCGTCGTCGCGGCTGGAATCGTTGGGTGTGGAGCCGGCGGCGCACCGCACGATGATCCTGCACGGCAACTCGCGCCGCGGCAGCCGCATGAACGAGACCACGTTCGTGCCCGACCTGCACAGCATGCGCGAGACCATGCCCGCGCCGCTGGACGACGCCCCGCTCAGCTACGAAGGGCAGGACAAAAGCACCATCGGCCACAAGGGCCCGCGGCGCGAGAACTGGCGCGACATCGCGCGCGGCACCACCAACCGGGTCGACCGCCAGAGCGTGGAACTCGTGAGCCGCCTGTTCGAGGCCATGATCAACGACGACCGCGTGCCACCCGACGTGAGCCAGGTCATCGCGCGCCTGCACGGCCCGGCCATGCGGCTGGCGCTGCGCGACGGCGGCATGCTCGACCAGGACAAGCACCCGCTGTGGCGCTTCATCAACCGGCTGGTTTACGAAGCCGAGATGGCGCCCGACCCGGCCGACCCTGATCGCATCCTGCTGCTGAAGAGCGCGTTCGCCACGGTCGACCAGCTGGCCAACGAGCCCGAGCAGAACAACGGCGTGTACCGCTGGGCGCTGGAGCGGCTGGAAGGCTACCTGCAGAAGCGCCTGACGCGGCACCTCACTTCGGCGGCCAGCCAGATCGGCGCGCTGCAGAAGCTGGAAGACAAGATCGCCGCCGGCCAGCCCATGCCCACGGGTTTCCAGGGCACGCTGGACGTGTCCGACATCGACACCGTGCCGGCCGAGCTGCTGGACGAGGAAGCCATGGCCACCCGCTCGCCGGCCAAGGACGACTGGCTCGACACGCTCAAGCCCGGCGACTGGGTGCGCATGTTCCTGCAGGGCCGCTGGGTGCAGGCGCGCCTGCTGTGGCCGGGCGACCGGCGCGAGGTCTGGCTGTTCGGTGACGGGGCTTCCGACGCCACCTGGGCCATCCGCCGCGGCGCGCTGCTCAACATGCACGCCGAACGGCTGGCCAAGACGCTGCGGCAGCGCTCCATCGTCGGCAGCGCGGCAGCCAAGGTGCAGGAACAGATCGCCGCCAGCGCGGCCTGAATCGGCCCCGTCCGACGCCGCCGGTTCAGGCCGGATGCGTCCAGCCGTGCAGCGTCTGCGCCACGTCTTCCAGCCCCAGGCGCGACAGTGCCGAGAACAAGGTCACGCCGATGTCGGCGCTTTCGGTCGACACCTCGCCCAGCACCTCCTGTGCCTTGGCCAGTGCCAGCTGGCCCTGACTGCGGTTGAGCTTGTCGGCCTTGGTCAGCAGTGCCAAGAGGCGCACCTCGCCGTTGGCAAAACGCGGGGCCAGAAGCCCCAGCAGCTGGCGGTCGAGATCGGTGAAGCCCAGGCGCGAGTCGACCATCAGCACCACGCCATGCAGCGGGCGGCGCAGCTGCAGGTAGTCGGCCATCACGGCCTGCCAGCGCAGCTTGGCGCTGCGCTCCACGGCCGCGTAGCCGTAGCCGGGCAGGTCGGCAAAGAGCGTATCGGGCGCGTCCTTGGGGCCAACCTCGAACAGGTTGATGTGCTGCGTGCGCCCTGGCGTGCGCGAGGCGAAGGCCAGGCGTTTCTGCTGGGCCAGGCGGTTGATCGCGGTGGACTTGCCGGCGTTGCTGCGGCCCACAAAGGCGATCTCCGGCAGCTCGCCGGTGGGCAACTGGTCGAGCTGGCTGGCGGTGGTGAGGAAGCGCGCGCCATGGGCCCAGGCCAGGGCGGCCTTGGCGGAAACGGCGGCACCGGAAGGTGGAACTGGAGGGGCCTGAAAGCTGGTCGTCATGGGGCATTGTAAAATTCGAGGCTTTGCACCCGGCTGTAGCTCACCACCGAAGGCCTTCCGCATGACGCCGCGCTCGACATTGTTCCTCTGCTCCGCCCTGACTTCGGCCACTTTGGCCCTGTTCGCGGGCTCCGCGCTGGCCAACGAGGCCAAACCCGCCTTCAAGGCCGACCCCGCCAAGGGCGGCCAGCTGGCCGCAGCCTGCGGCGCCTGCCACACCAGCGACGGTTCGCGCGGTGCGCCCGCCAACCCCATCCTGCAGGGGCAGCACCCGGAGTACCTGGTCAAGCAGCTCACGGAGTTCAAGGCCGGCAAGCGCAAGAACGCGGTGATGCAAGGCATGGCGGCCAGCATCGCCAGCGAAGACGACATGAAGCACATCGCCGCGTTCTACGCGACGAAGTCGGCCAAGCCGGGCTTCGCCAAGAGCAAGGACACGGTGGCCCTGGGCGAGCAGATCTACCGCGGCGGTGTGCTCGCCAAGCAGGTGCCCGCCTGCAGCGGCTGCCACAGCCCCAACGGCGCCGGCATCCCCGCGCAGTACCCGCGCCTGGCCGGCCAGCATGCCGACTACGCCGAAGCGCAACTGCTGGCCTTCCGCTCGGGCGCACGTGCCAACAGCGTGCAGATGAGCGCCATCGCCGCCAAGCTCACCGACAAAGAGATCAAGGCCGTGGCCGACTACATGGCCGGCCTGCGCTGAGGTTTACTTCAGGCTCCCATGCCCACGGGCCGGTCTTGCACCGGCCCGTATGCTTTGCGGCGCTGCATCGGTGTAAGAAGCCCGTGCGACCACCGACTGTCGTCTTGTCGAATCTGGAGCATCCATGCACTTCCTGAAGGACCGTGGTTTTGTCCACCCCGTGACGTCGGAGATCACGCCGCAGGGCGTGTACCAGCAGCGGCGCCGGTTGATCCAGGGCCTGGCCGCCGGTGCCGCACTGGCCGGCCTGCCCGCAGTGGAAGCCCAGCAGGCCCAGGTGGCACGGCCGGGCAAACTGGCCGCGCTGGCCGGCAGCAAGAGCACGGTGGCCGGCGCGGTGACCATGGACAAGCCGACGGCCTACGCCGACATCACCTCGTACAACAACTACTACGAGTTCGGCACCGACAAGAGCGACCCGGCCCGCAACGCGCACACGTTGAAGGCCCGGCCGTGGACGGTGGCCATCGAAGGCGAGGTCAAGAAGCCCGGCACTTTCGACCTGGACGCGCTGCTGAAGCTGGCGCCGATGGAAGAGCGCATCTACCGGCTGCGCTGCGTCGAAGGCTGGTCGATGGTCATCCCGTGGGTGGGCTATTCCCTGTCCGAGCTGATCAAGAAGGTGGAACCCACCGGCAACGCCAAGTACGTGCAGTTCGTGACCCTGGCCGACAAGGCCACGATGCCCGGCATCGGCCAGCGCGTGCTCGACTGGCCTTACGTCGAAGGCCTGCGTCTGGACGAGGCCATGAACCCGCTTGCGTTGCTGGCCTTCGGCCTGTATGGCGAGGTGCTGCCGAACCAGAACGGCGCGCCGGTGCGCATGGTGCTGCCCTGGAAGTACGGCTTCAAGAGCGGCAAGAGCATCGTCAAGATCCGCTTCGTCGAGAAGCAGCCCAAGACCAGCTGGGAAAGCGCCATCCCCGGCGAGTACGGCTTCTATTCCAACGTCAACCCGAAGGTGGACCACCCCCGCTGGAGCCAGGCCACCGAGCGCCGCATCGGCGAAGACGGCCTGTTCGCCAAGAAGCGCGCGACGCTGATGTTCAACGGCTACGAGCCGCAAGTGGGGCAGCTCTATGCCGGCATGGACCTCAAGAAGTTCTATTGAACGCGTGCCGGCCGCGCGCTTGGACATCAACCGCTGGCTGCTGAAGCCGCTGGCCAAGCCGGCGCTGTTCATGGCCGCGCTGCTGCCCTTTGCCTGGCTGCTCTACGGCGCCATCGCCAACACCCTGGGTGCGAACCCGGCCGAGGCGCTGATCCGCAGCACCGGCGACTGGACGCTGCGTTTCCTGTGCCTGACGCTGGCCGTCACGCCGCTGCGCCAGATCAGCGGCTGGCACGCGCTGGCGCGGCTGCGCCGGATGATCGGCCTCTACGCCTTCTTCTACGGCTGCCTGCACTTCCTGTGCTTCGCCTGGCTGGACATGGGCTTCGACCTCGAGGCCATCGTGAAGGACATCCCCAAGCGCCCATTCATCCTGGTGGGCACCACCGCGCTGCTGCTGATGCTGCCGCTGGCGCTGACCTCGTTCAACCGCGCCATCAAGGCGCTGGGTGCGGCACGCTGGCAGGCGCTGCACAAGGTGGTCTACGCGGTGGCGCTGCTGGGTGTGCTGCACTTCTTCTGGATGCGCGCGGCCAAGCAGAACTTCGCCGAGGTGGCGGTGTACGCCGCCATCGTCTTCGCGCTGCTGGGCTGGCGCGTCTGGAAGCGCTATTTCATGAAGCCGGGCAGCCACAGGCTGAGCGGCTGAAACTCCAGCACGATGACCAGGGCCAGCACCAGCATCAGCACGAAGAGCCACACACCGCGGAAGATCTCGCGCAGCGTCACGCCCTTGAGCAGCGCGTTCAGCACGAACAGGTTCATGCCCACCGGCGGCGAGATCAGGCCGATCTGCACCACCAGCACGATCAGCACGCCGAACCACACCGGGTCGAAACCCAGGCCGGTGACGATGGGGAAGAAGACCGGGATGGTCAGCAGCACCATCGACAGCTCTTCCATGATGGTGCCCAGCAGCACGTAGATCAGCATCATCGCGCCCACCACCATCAAGGGCGACAGGCCCGCCTGCAGGATGGCCTGCTTCAGGTCGGCCGGCATGGTGGTGAAGTTGACGAAGCTGGAAAACAGCATCGCCGCGATGAGGATGGTGAACAGCATCGCCGTGGTGCGCGCGCTTTCCACCAGCACCTGGTGCAGCACCGGCAGCGTCAGCGCACGCCGCGCCAGGGCGAAGAAGAACGAGCCCGCGGCGCCGATGCCCGCGCCTTCGGTGGCGGTGAACACGCCGCCGTAGATGCCGCCCAGCACCACCACCACCAGCAGCGCCACGCCCCAGATGTCGCGCAGCGCCTGCCAGCGCGCCGGCCAGGGCGTGCGCTCGCCGGCCGGGCCGGCGGCGGGGTCGCGCCAGGTGATCCAGGCCACGCCGGCCATCAACAGGCCGGCGCACAGCAGCCCGGGCAGCACGCCGGCGGCGAAGAGCTTGCCGATGTGGGTCTCGGTGACGATGCCGTAGATCACCATGATCGTGCTGGGCGGGATCATGATGCCCAGCGTGCCACCCGCGGCGATGACGCCGGTGCTCAGGTAGTCGGCGTAGCCCAGTTTCTTCATCGGCGGGTAGGCCACCTTGCTCATCGTGGCGGCGGTGGCGATGCTGCTGCCGCAGATGGCGCCGAAACCGGCGCAGGCCAGCACCGTGGCATGGGCCAGCCCGCCGCGGCGGTGACCGATGAAGGCGTAGGCGGCGCGGAACAGCTCGTGCGCCAGGCCGGCGCGCGCCACGAAGTTGCCCATCAGGATGAACAGCGGCACCACGCTCAGCGTGTAGGCGAAGCCGGTGTCGTAGACCACCTGCGCCGCATTGGCCATCGTCGGCGCCCAGCCGCGCAGCAGGCCCAGGCCGACGAAGCCGACGAATCCCATGGCAAAGGCCAGGGGAATGCGCAGCAGGGCCAGGACGAAGACGGCGCCGAACCCGAGCAGGGCCTCGGTCACGGGGGCACCCCGGGGTGGTGCTCGGCTTCAGGTTGCGCCATCAGCACCAGGTGCACGGCGGCCGTCAGGGCCAGGAGCGCGCTCATCAGGTAGACGAAGGGGCCCAGCGGCATCTTCAGCTGCGCGGTGGTGTCACCGTAGGACGCCATCTGCGCGGCCTTGGTCCACATCAGCCAGGCCATGCCGGCCAGCGCCAGCGCGCACAGCGCATCCACCACCAGCAGCTGCACGCGCCGCAGCCAGGGCGGCAGCCAGGGGTCCAGCGAATCGAAGACCACGTGCTCGCCGGCCAGCGACACCAGCGGCAGGCCGGCGAAGATCACGGCCACCATCAGCAGCTCGGTCAGCTCCAGCGAGCCGGGTACCGAGGTGCTGAGCAGCTTGCGACCGGCCACGTCCACCAGCGTGAGCACCATGATGCCGAACAGCGCCGTGGCGGCCACCAGGCCGCACAGCGCCGAGAGCAGTTTCTTCAAGACGCGGCCGGCGCCGTCACTGCAGTCGGGTGATCTCGGCGCGCATGTCGGCCAGCGCCTTCTTCGGATCCTTCATGCCCTTGGCCTCGGCCGCCTTGGCCCAGTTGTCCACCAGCGGGGCCACCTTGTCGGTAACCAGCTTGACGAAGGACGGGTCGGCCTTGCTCAGCTGCACGCCGGCGGCCTGCATGAAGGCCAGGCCGCGGCGGTCAACCTTGTCCCAGGCCTGGCCGAACATGCGCGAAGCGCCCTCACCCGACAGTTCGTCCACCACCTTCTTCACGTCGGCCGGCAAGGCGTCGTACTTGGCCTGGTTCATCATGAACACGAAGCTGGTGTTGTACAGGCCCCCCGGGAAGGTGGTGCCGTACTTGATGACCTTGTCGATCTTGAAGCTCTCCACGCTCTCGGCCGGGAACAGCGTGCCGTCCATGACGCCGGTGGACAGCAGTTCGTAGCTTTCCGGCGCCGGCTTGAGCGTGACGTTCATGCCCAGCGCCTTGCTGATCTCGTTGACCATGCCGCCGCCCACGCGCCACTTCAGGCCCGCCAGGTCGTCGCCCTTGGTGACGGGCCGCTTGGTGTTGAAGACGATGCCCGGGCCGTGGGTGAAGACGGCCAGCACCTTCACGCCCTTGTGCTCTTCGGCCATGGCCGGGGTTTTGGCGTAGACACGCTGGAAAGCCACGGACACCGCCTCGCTGGCATCGCCCAGGAAGGGGAACTCGGCGATCTGGGTGGTGGTGAAACGGCCCGGGGTGTAGCCGTGCACGGTGAAGGACAGGTCGGCCAGGCCGTTGCGCACCGAATCGAAGGTGGCCGGCGGCGCCGACACGCTGCGCGGCAGGATGTTGCACCGGGCCTTGCCGGCGGTCTTTTCCTCCAGCTTGGCGCACCAGGCCTTCTGCGTTTCGCTCAAGGCGTGGGTGGGCGCCAGCCAGGACGAGGCGGTGAGCACCACCTGGGCCTGCGCGGGCAGGGCGGCCAGCGCCGCGGCAAGCAGGAGGGTGATTCGGGCCAAGGGGGCAAAAGGCATCTGAAGCTCCGGCACGGTGGGAAGCGCGGATTGTGCGGTGCCGCAGCCGGCACCGACATTGCAGAAAACTCGCAGCCCGGCCCGCGTGACCGGGTGGTGAAACCGTGAAGGATGGGCGGCCTGCCCCCCGTGGATGCGGGTCCCTTTTCCGCAGTTAGGCGTATATCGTCAAAACCATCAGGGCGTAAGGCGGTTCCGCCGGCCCACCATACGAGGGATCTGCATGAACCTGAAGACTACCCTGGCCGTCGCTGCCACCGGTCTGTTCCTGGCCGCCGGCCAGGCCAGCGCCGAGACCATCACCTTCGAGACCCTGGCCGTCGGCACGACCCTGTCGAACCAGTTCGCCGGTGTGACCTTCGCCCCCAGCCCGTTCTCGGGCCCCGGCTCCTCGACCTCGGGCGAAGACTGGGCCAGCAACACCGACATGACCATCGTGGACAGCGCCGGTGCCGATGTCGGCGGCCTCGGCGTGCCGTCGCTGGTCAGCGGCAACATCCTGCGCAGCTTCGCGGGCTGGTTGAACGAAGACGGCGATCCCAGCTTCCGCATCAGCTTCGCTGCGCCGATCAACTCGTTCGCCGCCACCTTCGCCGGAGTCACCACCGGTGCCGATGTGACGATGTGGGCCTTCAACGGCGCCACTCAGGTGGGCCTGATCTCCGGCATCACCACCGGCCAGTTCACGCTGAGCCTGGCCTCGGCCAACATCACCAGCGTGATCATCCGCCCGGGTTCGTTCAACGACTGGGTCGGCGTCGACAACATCACCTTCACCCCGGCCGCCGTGGTGCCCGAAGCCAGCACCTACGCCATGATGGGCCTGGGCCTGGCGCTGCTGGCCTTCAAGCGCCGCAAGGCCTGACTTCCAGAGCCTTGCTGCTGAAAACGCCGCCCTCGGGCGGCGTTTGTCATTTCAGCCCGGTTTGCGCGCCAGCACGGGCGCCAACGCCTTGCCCGTGTGCGAGCCCGCGGCCACCACCGCCTCGGGCGTGCCGGCCACCACCACGCGGCCGCCTTCGCCGCCGCCTTCGGGCCCCAGGTCCACCACCCAGTCGGCTTCGGCGATGACGTCCAGGTCGTGCTCGATGACGACCACGCTGTGCCCGCCGTCCACCAGCCGGTGCAGCACGCGGATCAGTTTCTCCACGTCGGCCATGTGCAGGCCGACGGTGGGTTCGTCCAGCACGTAGAGCGTCTTCGGCGGCTTCTGGCCGCGGCGCGTGACGTCGTCGCGCACCTTGCTCAGCTCGGTGACCAGCTTGATGCGCTGCGCCTCGCCGCCGCTGAGCGTGGGCGAAGGCTGGCCCAGCGTCAGGTAGCCCAGCCCCACGTCGGCCAGCAGCTGCAGCGGGTGGCTGATGCTGGGCATGCTGGCGAAGAAGCCCACGGCTTCGTCCACCTCCATGCGCAGCACGTCGCCCACGCTCTTGCCACGCCAGCTGACGGCGAGGGTCTCGGCGTTGAAGCGCGCGCCATGGCACACGTCGCAGTGCACCTTCACGTCGGGCAGGAAGCTCATCTCGATGGTCTTCATGCCCTGCCCTTCGCAGCCCGGGCAGCGGCCGTCGCCGGTGTTGAAGCTGAAGCGGCCGGCGCCGTAGCCGCGCGCGCGCGCTTCCAGCGTCTCGGTGTAGAGCTTGCGGATGGCGTCCCAGAAGCCGATGTAGGTGGCGGGGCAGGAACGCGGGGTCTTGCCGATGGGTGTCTGGTCGACTTCGAGCACGCGGTCGATGTGCTGGAAACCTTCGACGCTGATGCAGCCGGCCCACTTGCGGCTGCCGGCAATGGCCGCCTGCACATTGGCCAGCAGCACGTCGCGCGCCAGCGTGCTCTTGCCGGAGCCGCTGACACCCGTCACCGCCACCAGGCGGCCAAGAGGTACGCGCAGGTCCACGTCCTGCAGGTTGTGCAGCATGGCGCCGCGCAGCATCAGGGCGGGGGCGGCCCAGTCGATGCTGCGACGCGGCACCAGCGGGTGCTGCAGCGGGTGCGCCAGCAGGCGGCCGGTGAGCGACGTGGGCTCGGCCGACAGCGCCGCCACCTGGCCCTGCGCCACGAGCGTCCCTCCGCGTTTGCCGGCGCCGGGGCCGATGTCGATGATGTGCTCGGCGCGGCGGATGGTGTCCTCGTCGTGCTCCACCACCACCAGCGTGTTGCCGGCCGCGCTGAGCTTGCCCAGGGCGCCCAGCAGGATGCCGTTGTCGCGCGGGTGCAGGCCGATGGTGGGCTCGTCGAGCACGTAACACACGCCTTGCAGGTTGCTGCCCAGCTGCGCCGCCAGGCGGATGCGCTGCGCCTCGCCGCCGCTGAGCGTGGGCGCGGCGCGGTCCAGCGTCAGGTAGCCCAGGCCCACGTCTTCCAGGAATTCCAGGCGGCTGGCGATCTCGCTCACCACGTCACGCGCGATGTCGGCGTCGCGGCCCACCAGCTGCAGCGCGGCCACCCAGCGCCGCGCTTCCTGCACCGACAGCCGCGCCACGTCGCTGATGGCCTTCTCTTCGAAGGTGACGCCGCGTGAGGCCGGGTTCAGGCGCGCGCCACCGCAGTCGGCGCAGGGCGCATCGACGAGACCTTCGACCTCGGCCTCTTCGCTGGGAAAGCTCTGCTCGCGGCCCTTGTTGTCTTCGTCGCGGATGCTGTCGTCGTAGGCCTTGCGCTGCTCGCGCGTGAGCGTGAGGCCGGTGCCGACACAGCCGCTGCACCAGCCGTGTTTGCTGTTGTAGCTGAACATGCGCGGGTCCAGCTCGGGGTAGCTGGTGCCGCAGACGGGACAGGCGCGTTTGGTGGAGAACACCTTCACCTCGCCGATGCCGCGGCCCTGGTTGCCGCCGTCCGCCATGCTGTCGTCCAGGCCGTCGAGTGGATGCAGCAGGTGCAGCACGCCCTTGCCCAGGTCCAGCGCCTTGCTCAGCAGCGTGCGCAGCTCGGCCTCGTTCTCGGGCGTGATGACGATGTCGCCCACCGGCAACTCGAGCGTGTGTTCCTTGAAGCGGTCGATGCGCGGAAAGGGGTTCAGGCTCAGGAACTCGCCGTCCACGCGCAGATGGGTGTGGCCGCGTGCCTTGGCCCATTTGGCGAGGTCGGTGTAGACACCCTTGCGGTTCACCACCAGCGGCGCCAGCAGGCCCACGTGCTGGCCGCGGTGGTCGCGCAGCAGCTGCGCCGCGATGCTCTCGGCACTTTGCGCCTTCACCGGCGCGCCGTCCTTGGTGCAATGCTGCAGGCCCAGCTTCACCCACAAGAGACGCAGGAAGTGCCACACCTCGGTGGTGGTGGCCACCGTGCTCTTGCGGCCGCCGCGGCTCAGGCGCTGCTCGATGGCCACCGTGGGCGGGATGCCGTACACCGCGTCCACCTCCGGCCGCCCCGCCGGCTGCACGATGCTGCGCGCATAGGCGTTCAGGCTCTCCAGATAGCGCCGCTGCCCTTCGTTGAACAGGATGTCGAAGGCCAGCGTGCTCTTGCCCGAACCGCTGACGCCCGTGATGACGTTGAACTTGCCACGCGGGATGTCGACGTTCAGGCTCTTGAGGTTGTTTTCCCTGGCGTTGACGATGCGGATCGAGTCGTCCTCGGCGCGCCGCGCGGCACGTGCCGCGCGCATCACGGTCTGCAGCGCGCGGCCTTCTTCCGCCTTCAGCGTGCCGAAGCCCAGCGACTGTTCGTAGTCGCGCAGCGCCAGGCCCGTGTGCGAGCTCGGGTGGGCCTTCACGTCGTCGGGCGTGCCCGTGCACACCACTTCACCGCCGGCCTCGCCGCCTTCGGGGCCGAGGTCGATGATCCAGTCGGCCGCGCGGATCACATCCAGGTTGTGCTCGATCACCAGCAGCGAATGCCCCGCGTCCATCAGCTTGCGCAAAGCGCGCATCAGCTTGGCGATGTCGTCGAAGTGCAGGCCGGTGGTGGGCTCGTCGAACAGGAACAGCGTGCCCTTCTTCGAGGCCGGCTGCTTCGGGCCGCTGGCGGCCTCGGCCAGAAATCCCGCCAGCTTCAGGCGCTGGGCCTCGCCGCCGCTGAGCGTGGGCACCGGCTGGCCCAGGCGCACGTAGTCCAGGCCCACGTCGATGATGGGCTGCAGGCGCGCCACCACCTCGCGGTCGCCCTGGAACCAGTGCGCGGCCTCGGCCACGGTGAGTTCCAGCACGTCGGCAATGCTCAGCTGCATGGGCCCGCGCACCACCTTCACGTCGAGAATCTCGGCACGGTAGCGGCGCCCGTCGCAGTCCGGGCAGCGCAGGTACACGTCGCTCAGGAACTGCATCTCCACATGCTCGAATCCGCTGCCGCCGCAGGTGGGGCAGCGGCCGTCGCCGGCGTTGAAGCTGAAGGTGCCGGCGCTGTAGCTGCGTTCGCGCGCCAGCGGCGCGTCCGCAAAGATCTTGCGCAGCTCGTCGAAGGCGCCGACGTAACTCGCCGGGTTGCTGCGCGCGGTCTTGCCGATGGGGCTCTGGTCGACGAAAACGGCATCGGCCAGGAAGTCGGCGCCGAGCAGGCGCTGGTGTTCACCCGGCGTTTCCGTCGCCTTGCCGAAGTGGCGTGCCAGCGCGGGGTACAGCACGTCCTGGATCAGCGTGCTCTTGCCCGAGCCGCTGACGCCGGTGACGCACACCAGGCGCTGCAGCGGCACGCTGACACTCACGTTCTGCAGGTTGTGTTCGCGCACGCCCTCCAGCACCAGCTTGGGCTGGTTCTCGGCCACCAGCTTGCGAAAGCCCGTGTGTACCTGCTTGCGGCCGCCGAGATACGCGCCGGTCAGCGTGTCGGCGTGGCGCGCGGCTTCGGGCGTGCCGTCGAAGACGATCTGCCCGCCGCGTTCACCCGGGCCCGGGCCCATGTCGATCAGGCGGTCGGCCGCCAGCATCACGGCCGGGTCGTGCTCCACCACCACCAGCGTGTTGCCGGCGTCGC
>CAYREA010000129.1:0-12948 GCA_964423075.1 uncultured Rubrivivax sp.
CCCAGCAAGGCGCTGCTGCACGTGGCTGCGGTGATGGACGAGGTGAACCACTTCGCCGACCTGGGCGTCACCTTCGCCAAGCCGCAGATCGACCTCTCCAAGCTGCTGGCGCACAAGAACAAGGTGGTGGGCAAGCTCACCGGCGGCCTGTCGGCGATGGCCAAGATGCGCAAGGTGACGGTGGTGCAGGGCACGGGCGAGTTCGCCGACCCGCACCACCTGAAGGTGACGCTGGCCGATGGCAAGGCCCAGACCATCCGCTTCAAGAACGCCATCATCGCGGCCGGTTCGGAAGCCGTGAAACTGCCCTTCCTGCCGAAGGACGACCCGCGCATCGTCACCAGCACCGGTGCGCTGGAACTGCGGCAGCAGCCGAAGAAGATGCTGGTGATCGGCGGCGGCATCATCGGCCTGGAGATGGGCACGGTCTATTCGACGCTGGGTGCAAAGCTCGACGTGGTGGAGATGCTCGACGGACTGATGCAGGGCGCCGACCGCGACCTGGTGAAGGTGTGGCAGAAGATGAACGCGCCGCGCTTCGACAAGCTGATGCTGAAGACCAAGACCACCGGCGCCGAGGCCACGAAGGACGGCATCCGCGTGATGTTCGAAGGCCTGGACGGCACCAAGAGCGAAGGCCTCTACGACCTGGTGCTGCAGGCCGTGGGCCGTACGCCCAACGGCAAGAAGATCGGGGCCGACAAGGCCGGCGTGATCGTCGGCGAGCGCGGCTTCATCCCGGTGGACGTGCAGATGCGCACCAACGTGCCGCACATCTACGCCATCGGCGACATCGTCGGCCAGCCCATGCTGGCGCACAAGGCCGTGCACGAGGGCCACGTGGCGGCGGAAGTCGCGGCGGGTGACGACAAGGCGCAGTTCGACGCCCGCGTCATTCCCAGCGTGGCCTACACCGACCCCGAGGTGGCCTGGGTCGGCCTCACCGAAGACGACGCCAAGGCCAAGGGCATCGCCATCAAGAAGGGCCACTTCCCCTGGACGGCCAGCGGCCGCGCCATCGCCAACGGCCGCGACGAAGGTTTCACCAAGCTGCTGTTCGACGCCGAGAGCCACCGCATCCTCGGTGGCGGCATCGTCGGCACGCATGCCGGCGACATGATCGGCGAGATCGCGCTGGCCATCGAGATGGGCGCCGACGAGGTGGACATCGGCAAGACCATCCACCCGCACCCGACGCTGGGCGAGAGCATCGGCATGGCCGCCGAGGTGGCGCACGGCAGCTGCACCGACCTGCCGCCCGTGCGCCGCTGAGCCGCGAGGTTCATGGCGGCGTGCTGCGCGCCAGCGCGGCCGTCAGCGCCTGCAGCAGGCGCGCCAGGTCTGCCAGCAGCGTGTCGAGCCGCTGGCGCGCCACCGCTTCGTCGAAACCGCCTGAGGCCGCGATGTAGGCCTCCAGCGCCTGGGCCTGTGCCGCCAGCGGCGCCGCTCCCAGCGCGGCGGCCGAGCCGTACAGCGTGTGCAACTGGCGCCGCAGCGCAGCCGGCGGCCCGGGCAGCACACCCAGTGGCGCAGGCCCGACTTCCGGCAAGCCCTGGGCGTAGCTGTCCACCCATTGGCGCAGCGCGCGCCGGTAGGCTGCCGCGCGCCCGGAGAACTGGCTCAGCCCGGTCTCGGGCTGCAGGCCGGGCACGCCGGCCAGGGCCGGCATCAGCGCGGCGTCGGTGCCGCTGCCGGCCGGCGGCAACACGGCAGGGCCGGCCGCCTGATGCCCGGACTGGCGCAGCCAGTGCAGCAGCGTCTGGTACATGCGCTGCGGCATCACGGGCTTGGTGATGTGGTCGTCCATGCCGGCAGCCAGGCAGGCGTCGCGGTCTTCGCTGAAGGCGTTCGCCGTCATCGCGACGATGGGCACCCGGTCCCGGCCCGGCAGGCGGCGGATGGCGCGTGCGGCCTGCAGGCCGTCGAGCTGGGGCATCTGCACGTCCATCAGGATCAGGGCGTAGGTCTGCTTGCCGGCACGCTGGATGGCCTGCAGCCCGTCGTCGGCCAGGTCCACCTCCAGGCCGGCGCCGCGCAGCAGTTCGCTGGCCACCATCTGGTTGACGGTGTTGTCCTCGACCAGCAGCACACGCGCGCCCGCGTGTTCACGGCGCAGCGTGAGCTCGGCGTCGTCGCTGCGCACCGGGGTGTCGACGGCGGCCACCTCGGGGTCGAGCGCGCGCTGCAGGCGGGCGGTGAACCAGAACAGGCTGCCGTGGCCTTCGGTGCTGTCGACACCCACCTCGCCCTGCATCAGTTCGGCCAGGTGGCGCGTGATGGCCAGGCCCAGACCGGTGCCGCCGTAGCGGCGCGTGGTGGAGTTGTCGCCCTGCTCGAAAGCGCTGAAGAGCTGGCCGATGCGGCCCGGCGCGATGCCCATGCCGGTGTCGCGCACCTGCAGGCGCAGCAGCGGCGCGGCGCTGTCGGCATCGTCCAGCGAACAGATCACGCTGACGCCGCCGCGTTCGGTGAACTTGACGGCATTGCCCAGCAGATTCAGCAGCACCTGCGACAGGCGCGTCGGGTCGCCGCGCAGCTTGGCGCCGGCGGCGCGGTTGTCCACCAGCAGCGCCAGGCCCTTGTCGCGCGCACGGTCGGCCACCAGGGCGCAGGTGCGCGACAGCAGGGCGGCCAGGTCGAAGTCGATGATCTCCAGCGTGAGCTTGCCCGACTCGATCTTGGACAGGTCGAGCACGTCGTCCACCAGGCTCAGCAGGTGGCGTGCGGCGTCTTCCACCGTGTCCAGGCGCTTGCGCGTGAACTCGTCGGCGGCGTCGCGCTTGAGCAGGTGCACCATGCCCGTGATGGCGTTCAGCGGCGTGCGGATCTCGTGGCTCATGTTGGCCAGGAACAGGCTCTTGGCGCGATTGGCAGCCTCGGCCTTCTGGGTGCGCTCTTCCACCAGCACTTCCAGGTGCTCGCGGTGCCGGTGCAGTTCGGCAACGATGCGGCGCCGTTCGCTCATGTCGCGCAGCAGGCCCAGCACGGCGGGCCGGCCCTGGAACTGGAAGCGCGCGGCGCGCAGTTCCATCCAGACGTAGTGGCCGTCGGCATGCACGAAGGCCACGTCGTAGTGGCGCTCGGGCTCGGGCGTGTCGGGCAGCACGCGCAGCGCGAAGCGTTCGTCCCACACCGGCAGCGATTCGGGCGCCACCACCTGCTCGAAGGCCATCCCGGCCAAGGCTTCGGGCGTGTGGCCGAGCAGGGCCGGCAGCGCGGGGTTGGTGAAGACGAAGCGCCGGTCCTGCGCGACGAAGAGCCCGTCACCCAGCGAACCGACGATGGTGCGGTTGAAGGCCTCGCTGTCGGCCAGCGCGCGCGCCGCGATGGCGTTGGCCTGGCGGCGCTGCACATCGCCGATGCAGCGCTCGATGGCCGGCACCAGGCGCGCCAGCCGGTCTTTCAGCACGAAGTCGGCCACGCCCTGGCGCAGCAGGTCGACCGCCAGTTCTTCACCGATGGTGCCGCTGACCAGGATCACGGGCACCTCCGGCAGCCCGCTGCGCAGGCGCGCCAGCACGGCGTTGAAGTCGAAGCCGGGCAGGGCGTGGTCGATCAGCACCACGTGCCAGGGGCCGTCGGCCAGCGCGGCGTCGAGAGCCTCGGCGCTGTGCACCTGGCGGCAGGTGGTGCCCAGGCCGGCGCGCTGCAGGTGGCGCTGCAGCAGGCGGAAGTCGGTGTCGGCGTCCTCGACGATGAGGATGCGTTCGGCCGTGGTGACGCGGGCATCCATCTCAGCGTGCGGAAAGGGGCTCGTTCGTGGCCAGCCAGTACACGCCCAGGCGGGCCACCGTCTCGGCGAACTCGGCAAAGGCCAGCGGCTTGCGCACGAAGCTGTTGGCGCCGTTCTGATAGCTGGCCAGGCGGTGGGCGTCTTCGTCGGACGAGGTGAGGATGACCACCGGCAGCAGCTTGGTGCGGTCGTCGGCGCGCAGCCGCTGCAGCACCTCCAGGCCGGTCAGGCGCGGCAGGCCGATGTCCAGCAGCACCACGGTAGGCAGTTCGGGACCGTCGCGATCGGCGTATTCGCCGTCGCGGAACAGGTAGTCCAGCGCCTGCTGGCCATCGCGCACCACGTCCACGCGGTTGGCAACGTTGGCCTTGCGCAAGGCGCGCAGGGCCAGCATTTCGTCCTGGGCGTTGTCCTCCACCAGCAGGATGACGCGGGGGTTCATGGCGGGCTGGGCTCCATCGGTTCGGCGCTGCGGCTCTGTGGCAGGGTGAAGCGGAAGGTGGCGCCCCGGCCCGGTGCCGCATCGGCGGCGATCTGGCCGCCGTGGCGGTGGATGATGCGCTGTACGGTAGCAAGCCCGATGCCGATGCCCGGGAATTCGTCCTGGCGGTGCAGGCGCGCGAAAGCCTTGAAGAGGCGGCCGGCATGCGCCATGTCGAAACCGGCTCCATTGTCGGACACACAGACCCAGCGCTGGCCGTCGATCTGCTGCCCTTCCACACGGATCCGGGCCTGCGGCTGGCGCGCAGTGTATTTCCAGGCATTGGCCAGCAGGTTGTTCATCACGGCGTCAAGCATGCGCCGGTCGCCGCACACCTGCAGGCCCGGTTCGATGTCGACCGTCACGCTGCGCCCGGGTTCGTTGCGCCGCAGCTCGTCCACGGCGCGTGCGGCCAGGGCGCTGAGGTCGACGTCGTCGTTGCGCAGCAGCCCGCGCAGGCTGCGGGACAGCACCAGCAGGCCTTCGATCAGCTCGCCCATGCGGCGGCTGGCCTGGATGATCTGGTCGAGGTAGCCGCGGGCCTCGGCATCGAGACGCGGGCCATGGTCCTCGACCAAAGCCTCGGAAAAGCCGCTCATCGCGCGCAGCGGCGCACGCAGATCGTGCGAGACGGCGTAGGCAAAGCTGTCCAGCTCGGCATTGGCCGCCTGCAACTCGGCCGTGCGCTCGGCCACGCGCTGCTCCAGCCGGGCGTTGAGTTCGCGCACCGCTTCCTCGGCGGCGCGGCGGTCGGTGATGTCCTGGGTGATGCCTTCCAGCGCTTGCGCACGGCCGCTCTCGGTGCGCATCGAACGCGCCTGCGCGCGCACCCATTTCACCTGGCCGGCGGGCGTCTGCAGCTGCAGTTCCAGGTCGTAGGGTGTGCCGTTCACCAGCAGTTCGCGCACGGCCGCCTGCAGGCGGGCACGGTGCTCGCCGTGGAAGTAGGACAGGGCCAGTTCGGGTGTCGGCACGGTCTGCGCCGGCAGGTCGTAGATGCGCGCCATCTCGTCGGTCCAGCGGCCCTGGCCGCTGGCCAGGTCGAGCGACCAGCCGCCCACCTTGGCCATGCGGCTGGTGTGCGCGAGCTGGGCTTCGCGCTGGTGCAGCAGGTCCTGGGCGCGGCGCTGCTCGGTGATGTCCAGCAGCACCACCTGCACGCCAGGCCGGCCGCCCAGCGTCATCGGCATCGCGGTGGTCTGCACGCGGGCCAGCTGGCCGTCCAGGCGCAGGATGCGCAACTCCAGCATCGGCAGCGGCTCGGCGCGGGCGCCACGCTGCTGCTCCAGCGCGATGCGGGCGTCCAGCAGCGCGTGGTCTTCCGCATGCACCAGCTCGTGGGCCGAGCGGCCCAGCAGCGTGTCCAGGTCGGGCGCGGCGAACAGCTGCACGAAGGCCAGGTTGGCCATGCGCACGCACTGGTCCTGTACCACGCACACCGCCACCGGCGCGTGGCGGAACAGGGCCTCGTAGCGCTCGCTGGCGCGCTGCTGCTCGGCCAGGCGGTGCGCCAGCTCCAGGTGCAGCTTCTGCAGCACGAAGGCCAGTTCGGAGACTTCGTCCTTGCGCCGTGTCGCCATCGCGGTGAACTGCGGCGCTCCGCCCACGCCCACGCGCGAGGCGGCTTCCGACAGGGCCTGGATGGGCCGGGTGATGCGGCCGGCCATCCACACGCTCAGCGCGATGAAGGCGAGCGTCCCGGCGCCGCCCATCATCAGCAGGCGCGTGCGCAGCACGTTGGCGGCGTGGAAGGCCAATGCCGCGGGCTGCCGCACCACCACGCTCAGGCCGGCGTGCGGGCCGGCGGCGGCGTCGTGTTCGCGCCCCCAGGCCGTGAGGTAGCCGCCCTGGCGCGGCCAGTCGAGCAGCCGGGCCTCGGTGCCGTCGCGCAGCACGGCCAGGGCGGGCAGCGGCAGCGGGCGGTCGAGCCATTCGGCCGGGCCCAGCAGCACGCGGTCTTCGCGGTCGAGCACGAAGGTCTCGCTGCCCACCAGGCGGCGCCCCCCGGCCTGCAGCGAGGCGTGAAAGGTGTCCAGCCAATCCCAGCGCAGCCGTGCCACCAGCACGCCCAGGCGGCGGCCCTGGAAGTCGATCAGCGGCGTGCCCAGGTCGATCAGCGCCGGCGCCTCGCCGCCGCTCAGGCCCAGATGGGCGGCCAGCGGCCCGGCGCCGCGGCGCTGGCCGATCCAGGGCTGTTGCATGGCCTGGTCGAAGACCGGCTGGCCGGCCAGATTGCTGCCTTCGAGCAGCGCACCAGTGGCCACCACAATGCGGCCCTGGGCGTCGGTGATGGCCAGCCAGGCCAGCGCGGGGTGCTGGCTGCGCAGGGTTTCGAGCAGCAGGCGCGCGTCGCCCGGGTCCATCAGCCCGCTGGCCAGGATGGGCGTGGCGGCAGCGTCGCGCAGCAGCTGCAGGCGTTCCTGCAGGGCCAGGTTGAGGCCGCGGCTCATGAGCACCGCCTCGCGCCGCATCGCCTGGCCGTGGCTGTCGATCAGCTGCTCGCGCTGGTAGCGGTCGACCACCAGCGCGGTGAGCAGCGCAAAGGCCAGCCCGCTGCCGCCCAGCACGAGTGCAAAGCGCGCACGCAGGCTGCGGCGCGGATTCAGCGCGGTGGGCAGGTGCAAGGCCGGGGGCGGGGCGGGTCGCGTCGAACGCGGAAGGACGATGCTACGACAGGGTCCGCGGCCGGCCACAGCCCGGGTGGCTAACGTCCGAAGTAGCCGGCCTCGCACAGGGCGCGCTCGCTGGCCAGCTGCGCCGCGGCCAGCGCCTGGGCCACGGTCTGGCGGCCGGCCAGCGCGGCGGCGATCTGCTGGCCGACGGCGATGCCGATGGCCTGGAACTCGGGTATCGCCGCGTACTGAACGCCGCTGTAGGGGCTGCGCGGCAGCGTGGCGTCGTCGGGGTTGACGCTGTCGATGGCCTGCTTCTCGGCCCACGAGAAGCCCGCGCTGCGCGCAAAGGCGGCGTTGTTGTAGGTGGACTGGCGCGTGCCCGTGGGCACCGCCGTCCAGCCCTGGCTGGCCGCCACCTGCTGCACATAGGCCTTGGAGGTGGCCCAGGTGATGAAGCGCTGCGCGGCGGCGGGGTGGCGGCTGGCCGAGGGCACGGCCAGGGCCCAGGCCCAGAGCCAGTTCGCGCCCTTGGCGGTGACGGCCTGCGGTGCCTGCAGATAGCCCACGCGCCCGGCCACCTTGCTGCGCCGCGGGTCGCTGACGAAGGACGCGGCGATGGTGGCGTCGACCCACATCGCGCAGCGCCCTTCCTGGAACAGTGCCAGCAGCTCGTTGAAGCCGTTGGCCGCCGAGCCCGGCGGGCCGTAACGCCCCAGCAGCTCGACGTACAGCGCCACCGCGTCCTTCCAGGGCTTGCTTTCCAGCTGCGGCTTCCAGGCCATGTCGAACCACTGGCCGCCGTGGGCGTTGGCCATGGTCGTCAGCAGCGCCATGTTGTCGCCCCAGCCGGGTTTGCCGCGCAGGCAGATGCCGAAGACGCCGGCGGCCGGGTCGTGCAGCTTCGCCGCCGCCTCACGCACCTGGGCCCAGCTGGGGCGCTCGGGCAGGTTCACGCCGGCCTTCGTGGCGAGGTCAGTGCGGATCATCAGCATCGAGCTCTCGCCGTAGAAGGGCAGCGCGTAGAGGCTGCCGTTCAGCGACAGCCCCTTGCGCACGGTGGGCAGCAGGTCGTCGACGTCGTAATCGGCGGGCAGTTCCAGCGGCAGCAGCCAGCCGCGGCGGGCCCAGATCTGGGTTTCGTACATGCCGATCGTCAGCACGTCGTAGCGGCTGCCGCCGCTGGCCACGTCGGTGGTCACGCGCTGGCGCAGCACACCTTCTTCCAGCGTTTCCCAGCGCACGCGGATGCCCGGGTTGGCGCGTTCGAACTCGCGCGTCTGCCGCTGCATCTCAATCATGTGGCCGTTGTTGACGGTGGCCACGACGATCTCGGTGGTTCCGGCCTGGGCCCACGCCACGCCGCACCCGGCCAGCGCGGTGGCCAGCAGGGTGCGCAGCAGCGGCTTCATGACACCCGAGCCTACTCGTTCTTCGGCTCGCGGCCGTACAGCCGGCACAACTCGGCCAGACGGCCGGCGTGCCAGGGCTGCACCTGGTTCCACTGGAAACGCCAGCCCCACCAGCCGCTTTCCTGGCCGGGGAAGTTCATGCGGCATTCGGTGGGCAGCGCCAGCACGTCCTGCATCGGGTGCACCGCGGTGTCGGCCACGCTGGCCATGGCGGCGCGGATCATGGTCCATGGCATGTCGTGGCCGTCGGTGGCGAGGTAGCCGCGCGCGTAGTGGCGCTCGTGGTCGGTGGCGGTGGCCCACCAGCCGGCCACGGTGTCGTTGTCGTGGGTGCCGGTGTAGACCACGGTGTCGGGCTCGTGGTTGTGCGGCAGGAAACGGTCGCTCGCATCACCGGCGAAGGCGAACTGCAGGATGCGCATGCCCGGCAGGTGGAACTTCTTGCGCAGCGCGTCGACGTCGGGGGTGATCACGCCCAGGTCTTCCGCGATGATGGGCACCGGCCCCAGCGCCTTCGCGATGGCCTTGAACAGCGCCTCGCCCGGTCCCGGCACCCACTGGCCTTTCACGGCCGTGGGCTCGCTGGCCGGGATCTCCCAGTAGCCCGCGAAGCCGCGGAAGTGGTCGATGCGCACGATGTCCACCAGCTCGAAGGTGCGCCGCACCCGTTCCACCCACCAGGCGTAGCCGTCCTTGGCGTGTTCGCTCCACTTGTACAGCGGGTTGCCCCAGCGCTGGCCGGTGGCGGCGAAGAAGTCGGGCGGCACGCCGGCCACCACGCGCGGCTTGCCTTTGGCATCCAGGTCGAAGAGCTGCTGGTTGGCCCAGACCTCGGCGCTGAGGTAGGCGATGAAGATCGGCGTGTCGCCGATGATCTCGACACCCTTGTCGTTGGCGTAGGCCTTGAGCTTGGCCCACTGGCGGAAGAAGCGCCACTGGCAGAACTGCCAGAAGTTGATGCGCTCGGCATGCTGCAGGCGCACGGCGGCCAGCGCCACGCTGTCGCGCCGGGCCAGGCCCGGCTCCCATTCGCACCAGTCGCGCCAGTGCAGCTTTTCGCACAGCGCCATGAAGAGCGCGTAGTCGGACAGCCAGCTGTCCTGCTGGCGCAGGAACAGCGCGTAGTCCTCGCGCTGCGCGGCGCTGCCGGCGGCGGCAAAACGGGCCGCGGCCTTGGCCAGGCGTTCCATGCGGAAGGGGTGCACCACCGCGTAGTCCACCTTGTCGGCGCGCAGGCCGGGCACCGGCGCCAGGTCGGCGTCGGCCAGCCAGCCTTGGTCGCGCAGGTCTTGCAGGTCGATCAGCAGCACGTTGCCGGCAAAGGCCGAGTTGCTCATGTAGGGCGAGTTGCCCGGGCCGATGCCGGCCAGCGGCAGGATCTGCCACAGCCGCTGGCCGCCGGCCACCAGCCAGTCGACGTAGTGGTAGGCCTCGTGGCCCAGGTCGCCCGAACCGTGCGGCCCGGGCAGCGAGGTGGGATGCAGCAGCACGCCGCTGGCGCGGGGGAATCTCATGGCGTCGGGCTTTCCATTGGAAGCGGTGCGGAGCGGCCTTCGTCGCGCAGCAGCACGATGCTGCGCGAGGCCAGCATGAAGAGGTCGTCGCCCGGGCCGCGCCGCCACGTGCTGCGGCCGTCGGGCACCGTGGTGTCGAGTTCGGCCACCCAGTTGCCGGGCGGCAGGCGGAAGCTGGCGTCCATGTCGCGGCCGTTCACCAGCAGCAGCAGCGCCTCGCCGCCGCGCCCGGGCACGCCGATGTAGGCACCCAGGATGCGCGACATGCGGTTGTCCCAGTGTTCGGGCGCCATCGGCTCGCCGGTGCGGCGCAGCCAGGCCAGGTCGTGGCGGCCGCGCGCGTCGGGCAGGCCGGTGTACCAGCGCGGCGCCAGCGGCAGCAGGCGGCGGCGCAGGGCCAGCACATGGGCGGTGAAGCTGATCAGCGCCTGGTCGGCCTGGGCCCAGGCGATCCAGGTGATGGGGTTGTCCTGGCAATAGGGGTTGTTGTTGCCGCCCTGGGTGTGGCCGAGTTCATCGCCGGCCGCCAGCATGGGCGTGCCCTGGGCCAGCAGCACGGTGGCCAGCAGGGCGCGCTTGAGACGCTCGCGCTTGTGCACCACGGCGGGGTCGGAGGTGGGGCCTTCCCAGCCACAGTTCCAGCTGAGGTTGTGGCCGTGGCCGTCGCGGTTGTTCTCGCCGTTGGCCTCGTTATGGCGCATGTCGTAGCTGACGAGATCGGCCAAGGTGAAACCGTCGTGGCTGACCACGTAGTTGACGCTTTCCAGCGGCGAGCGGCGGCGCGCCTGGAACAGGTCGCTGCTGCCGGCCAGGCGCAGGGCCAGATCGCCGCGGGTGCAGTCGCCGCCCATCCAGAAGGCGCGCGCGGTGTCGCGGAAGCGGTCGTTCCATTCCAGCCAGCCATTGGGGAACTGGCCCACCTGCCAGCCGCTGGGCCCCAGGTCCCAGGGCTCGGCGATGAGCTTCACGCCTTGCAGCACCGGGTCTTGCAGCAGGGCCTTGAAGAAGGGACCGTCGCGTTCGAAACCGGGGCTGGCGCGGCCGAGCACCGGCGCCAGGTCGAAGCGGAAACCGTCGACATGGAAGTGCTGCACCCAGTAGCGCAGGCTGTCCATCACCATCTGCAGCACGCGCGGGTGGCGCAGGTCGACCGTGTTGCCGCAGCCGCTCCAGTTCTCGTAGTGGGCGCGGTTGCCGGAAAGCCGGTACCAGCTGGCGTTGTCCAGGCCGCGCCAGCTGAGCGTGGGGCCGCGCTCGTCGCCTTCGGGCGTATGGTTGTAGACCACGTCCAGCAGCACCTCGATGCCGGCGCCGTGCAGTCTTTGAACCATGCGGCGGAACTCGTCGCGCGGTGCGACGGTGGCGGCGTAGCGCGGGTCGGGCGTGAAGAAGCCCAGGGTGTTGTAGCCCCAGTAGTTCGACAGGCCCATGCCCGACAGGCGCGGCTCGTCCAGGATCTGCTGCACCGGCAGCAGGCTCACGGCGGTGACGCCCAGGCGCTGCAGGTGCGCAATGGCGGCGTCGGAGGCCAGCCCGGCGTAGGTGCCGCGCTCGGCCTCGGGCACGCCGGGCATCAGGCGCGTGAAACCGCGCACGTGCATCTCGTAGATCACGCTGTCGACCAGCGGCGTGGCGGGCGGCTGGTCGCCCTGCCAGTCGAAACGGTCGTGCACCACGCGTGCCTTCAAGGCCACGCGGCCGTTGTCGCGCGTGTCCAGCGCGGCGGGGTGGTCGCGATCGGCACCGTCGTGCGGGCCGCGTGGGTCGAAGTGGCCGACGATCTCGCGCGCCCAGGGGTCGAGCAGCAGCTTGTGCGGGTTGAAGCGGTGGCCGCGGTCGGGCCGCCAGGGGCCGTGGGCACGCAGGCCGTACAGCAGGCCCGGCTGGGCACCGGGCAGGTAACCGTGCCAGACGTCGCCGCTGTGGCCGGGCAGCGGCAGGCGCGCGAGTTCGACGCGGCCCTCGGCGTCGTACAGGCACAGGTCCATCTGCACGGCGTGGGCCGAGAAGACGGCGAAGTTGACGCCCGTGCCGTCGAAGCTGGCGCCCATGGGCCAGGGGCGGCCGGGCTGCAGCGCGGCAAACGGGGGCGCGTCGCCGGGTGCGGTGCTCAGCCGGTCCATGCCATGAACACGGTGGCCAGCGGCGGCACGGTGATCACCACCGAGTGCGCGCGGCCGTGGCTGGCCACCGCCTCGCTGCTGGCGGCTGCCAGCGGCGTGCCGACGTTGCTGCCGCCGTAGTAGGACGAATCGGTGTTGAGCTTCTCCTGCCACTGCCCGGCGCGCGGCACGCCCAGGCGCAGCCCGTGGTGCACCACCGGGGCGAAGTTGCAGATCACGAGCATCAGCGAGCCGTCGCGCGCCTTGCGCACGAAGCTCAGCAGGCTGCGCGCGGTGTCGTCGTGGTCTATCCACTCGAAACCGTCACCGCTGAAGTCCTGCTGGTACAGCGCCGGGTGGTCGGTGTAGAGCCGGTTCAGGTCGCGCACCAGGCGCTGCAGGCCCTGGTGGTCGGGATACTGCAGCAGGTGCCAGTCGAGGCTGCGGTCGTGGTTCCACTCGCCGGCCTGGCCCCATTCGCAGCCCATGAACAGCAGCTTCTTGCCCGGGTGGCCCCACATGAAGCCGTAGTAGGCACGCAGGTTGGCAAACTGCTGCCAGCGGTCGCCGGGCATCTTCTGCAGCAGGCTGCCCTTGCCGTGCACCACCTCGTCGTGCGAGAGCGGCAGCACGAAGTTCTCGTTGAAGGCGTAGACCAGGCCGAACGTCATCTCGCCGTGGTGGAAGGCGCGGTGGATGGGGTCGCGCCGCATGTACTGGAGCGTGTCGTGCATCCAGCCCATGTTCCACTTGTAGTGGAAGCCCAGGCCGCCGGCGAAGGTGGGGCGGCTCACCGCCGGGAAGGCCGTGCTTTCCTCGGCCAGCGTCACGGCCTGCGGGCGTTCGCCGCCGATCACTTCGTTGGTGCGCTTGACGAAGGCGATGGCCTCCAGGTTCTCGCGCCCGCCGTGCACGTTGGGGATCCACTCGCCGGCCTTGCGGCTGTAGTCGCGGTAGAGCATAGACGCCACCGCGTCCACGCGCAGGCCGTCGACGTCGTAGCGTTCCAGCCAGTACAGCGCGCTGCCGACGAGGAAGTTGCGCACCTCGGTGCGGCCGAAGTTGTAGATCAGCGTGTTCCAGTCGTTGTGGAA
>CAYREA010000130.1:0-12927 GCA_964423075.1 uncultured Rubrivivax sp.
CGCAGTAGGTGCCCGGGCGCACGCCCTGGCCTTCCGGCAGGCCGACGGCGCGGCCCACCATCTTCTGCGCCAGCGTGAAGCCGGCCTTCGTCGCCGTGGGCGGCGCGGGCAGGCGAAACACGGTGCTCGCCGGCTGGCCCAGGAACTCACGCGCCTTGGCGGTGAGGCTGCGGCCGATGATCAGGTTGATGCGGCCACCGGCACGCACCTCGTCGAACAGCACGTCGCTGCGCAGCTGGAACTCCTTCACCACCGCGCCGGCCTTGAGGATCTTGCCGGCGTAGGGCTGGATCTCCAGCACGTCGCCCATCTCCAGGCCCGTGACGTCCACTTCGATGGGCAGGGCGCCCGAGTCTTCCTGCGTGTTGAAGAAGATCGGCGCGATCTTGCCGCCTAAAGTGACGCCGCCGAAGCGCTTGTTGGGCACGAAGGGAATGTCCTGTCCCGTCGCCCAGATCACGCTGTTGGTGGCGCTCTTGCGCGATGAGCCGGTGCCCACCACGTCGCCCACGTAGGCCACCAGGTGGCCCTTGGCCTTGAGCTCGTCGATGAACTTCATCGGGCCGCGCTTGCCGTCTTCTTCCGGCTTGAAGGCCGCGCCTTCGCGCGTGTTCTTCAGCATCGCCAGGTAGTGCAGCGGAATGTCGGGGCGGCTCCAGGCATCGGGCGCGGGGCTCAGGTCGTCGGTGTTGGTCTCGCCGGGCACCTTGAAGACGGTGACGGTGATGCTCTTGGGCACCTCGGGGCGGGTGGTGAACCACTCGGCGTCGGCCCAGCTCTTCATCACCTCGCCGGCCTTGGCGTTGCCGGCCTTGGCCTTGGTGGCGACGTCGTTGAAGAAGTCGAACATCAGCAGGGTCTTCTTGAGACCTTCCGCGGCAATGGGCGCCACGGCCGGATCGTCCAGCAGTTCGATCAGCGGGTGCACGTTGTAGCCGCCCACCATGGTGCCCAGCAGCTCGGTGGCCTTGGCCTTGCTCAGCAGGCCGACCGTGAGGTCACCGTGCGCCACCGCGGCCAGGAAGCTGGCCTTGACCTTGGCGGCGTCGTCCACGCCGGGCGGCACGCGGTGGGTGAGCAGGTCCAGCAGGAAAGCCTCTTCGCCGGCAGGCGGAGCCTTGATGAGTTCGATCAGCGCGGCGACCTGTTTCGCATCCAGCGGCAGCGGCGGGATGCCGAGCGCGGCGCGTTCGGCGGCATGTTGGCGGTAGGCTTGAAGCATGGTGGGGGCTCCGGGGTGAACGGGTGAATGGTCGGGTCTCAGGCTGACATCAGGCTTTGGGCACGATGACCTTGAGGCCTTTGAAGTAGTCGCGGTAGAAGCCCGCGTCTCGGGTGATGAGGCCCTGGCACTGCAGCAGGGCGTGGGCGCCGATGAGGAAGTCGGGCACGGTGCGTCGGCCCGCTGCAGGGATGGCGCTGGCGCGGATGCGCTCCTTGTAGCGGCGTTGCATCTCGCCGGCGCGCACGGCCGCGCGCAGTTCCAGCGGCGAAAAGCCGATGCCGATGGCGTCCAGCGTCTCCATCACCACGTCGCTGTGGCCCAGGCCCGCCACGACCTCGCTGACGACGATTTCGCAGGCCACCACGGGCCCGGCGCCCAGCGCCATGCGCAGGGCCTCTTCGGCCGCTTCGGCCGCCGGGCCGTCGCCGATGTAGTCGACGAGCACAGACGTGTCGATGGCGATCATGCCGCGTCGTCGGGCGCCGGGAAGGGGTCGCCCGGGGCACGGCCCCGCAGCTCGCGCATGATGTCGTCGGTGGTCACGCCCGGTGGCAACTTGATGCGGCCTCGCATGCGAGAGATGGCGTCGTCCACGTCCTTGCGCAGCACGATGCGGCCGTCGATCAGCTCGACCTTCAGCTTCGTGCCCTTGGTCAGGCCCAGGGCGTCGCGCACGGCCTTGGGCAGCGTGATCTGCCCGCGTTCAGCGACGGTGGCTTCCATGGCGGTGTGTGACTGCATCGGTATGCATGAATCATACGTACTTCAGTCGACATACGCAATCTGGCCCTGCAAGCAAAAAGGCGGCCGCGCCTGTCGACACGACCGCCAAAACCGGGCCTCTGGCCCGGCCGAGGGATGCGGAACTCAGAAGCGGTACGACGCGCCCACCGTGTAGAGCTGGGTGCTGGCCTTTTCCTGGCCGCCGAACTTGGCGCGCACGTGGTCCATGTCGGCATTCAGCGACCACTGCTTGTTGAGCGCGTAGCTCACGCCCAGGCCCACCACGGGCGCCAGCGAGTTCTTGCTGTCGCTGCCGCCGGCGGCGTAGCTGGTGCGGCCGTGCACGTAGGCGGCACCCAGGCGCGCCTTGAAGGTGAAGTCGCTCCACTGCGCGCGCGCCGTGCCGGCCACGCCCAGGCCTTCGGCCTTCACGGTGCCGGGCACGTCGCCCGCGGGGCTGCCGACGGTGCCGGTGGCCTTGCCCAGGCGGAAGGCGAAGGCCTCGGCGCCCCAGGTGTCGCCGTAGTCCTTGCCGAAGAAGATCTTGCCGCTGCCGTTGCCGTTGCGGTCGCAGTCGGCACCCGGAGCGCAGTTCAGGTCGGTGTGGCTGCGCACGCCGATGCCGGCGCCGACGTAGGCTTCTTCCGCCGCGTGGGCACTTCCGGCCGCGGCTGCGGCGGCGATGGTGGCAAGGGTCGTGAGGGCCAGGGACAGCTTGTTCATTGAGGTTCTTGCGTTGTTGCGGGATTCGTCGGCGGCTGCGAACAGCGGCGCGCCAACGTGCCAACAGTGCCTGCCTGGCCCTGGATGGTTCCGATTCGTCGGCCACTGACCCACAATGCGCGTCACTCGGTATCGAATTCCGGTACCTACCTTTCTTCACGGAACTTCCGCATGAGCAGCCCCGAGCTGGTGATGGGCGCCCTGCGCGGTGCGCTCAAGGCCGCTGGCGTCACCTACCGCGAGCTGGCGCGGCGCGTCGGCATGAGCGAATCCAGCATCAAGCGTGTGTTCAGCCAGGGCGACCTGTCACTGCGCCGCCTGGCCACCTTCTGCCAGGCCGCAGGGCTGTCGATGGAAGACGTGCTGCGCGCCGCGGCCGACACCGGCGCGCCCGCCGACGTGCTGACGCTGGCGCAGGAACGTTCGCTGATGGCCGACCCGCAGTTGCTGCTGGTGGCCGTGTGCTGCCTGGGGCACTGGAGCCTGGAGCAGATCGTCGAGACCTACCGCATCGACGAGCCGGCCTGCGTGCGTGCGCTGGTGCAGCTCGACCGGCTGGGGCTGATCGAGCTGAAGCCGCTGAACCGCTACCGGCTGCGCGTCTCGCGTGCCTTCCGCTGGCAGCCCGACGGGCCGGTGCAGCAGTTCTTCCGCGGCCAGGTGGTGCTGGACTACTTCAGCGGCCGCTTCGACGCCCCCGGCGAGACCCTGCACACCGTGCTGGGCCGGCTGAGCGTGGCCAGCGCGCAGGAGCTGGTTCAGCGCGTGCAGCAGTTGGCGGCCGAACTGGCGCGGCTGCACCAGGAAGACCAGCGCCTGCGTCCGCAAGACCGCGACGGCTACACGCTGATCATCGGCCTGCGCTCCTGGGAGTTCGCGGCCTTCACGGCCATGCGGCGCGAGCCGGCTTGAATAGGGGCTCATTTCCGCCCTTCGCGCGAGGGCCGGGCGCGGGACACTGCGCCCGCCATGTCCGACGAAGACATCACCCTCGTTCGCCCGCCCGCGGCACCCGCTGCGGCCGTGCGCACGCTGCCCATGCCGGCGCGCTTCGTCGACCCCGAAGCCACGGTGCTGCGCCGCACCCGCTTCTCGGCCTTGAAGGACGACCCGGACGCCACCGTCATCCTGTCTGCCCAGCCCGCCGCGCCCTTGCCCGATGTACCGCTGCCGCGCGCCCCGCAGCTCGCGCTGGCACCGGGCTTCCGGCTGCTGGAGTACCGCATCGAGCGTGTGCTGGGGCAGGGCGGCTTCGGCATCACGTATCTGGCCACCGACGTCAACCTGAACTCGCAGGTGGCGATCAAGGAATACCTGCCGGAGGAGATCGCGTTCCGCGCCGGCGACCGCAGCGTCAGCCCCAACGCCAGCCGCCACCGCGACCGCTACCGCGAAGGGCTGGAGAGCTTCCTGGTCGAAGCGCGCACCCTGGCCGCCTTCCGCCACCCCGCCATCGTGCGCGTGGCGCGCTTCTTCGAGGCCCACCGCACCGCCTACATGGTGCTCGAGTACGAACAGGGTGAGCCCTTCAAGACCTGGTGGCCGCAGCACGCCGCCGCGCTGGGCGAACAGGGCCTGGTGGAACTGCTGCTGCCGCTGCTGGACGGCCTGGCCGCGGTGCATGCCGCGGGTTTCCTGCACCGTGACATCAAGCCCGACAACATCCAGGTGCGCGCCGCCGACGGCCGCCTGGTGCTGCTGGACTTCGGCAGCGCCGGCCAGACCGTGGCCGTGGCCGACCAGGGCGCCGTGGCGCTGACGCCGGGTTACGCGCCCATCGAACAGTACGGCCTGGGCCAGCAGGGCCCGTGGACCGATGTCTACGCTTTCGCCGCCACGCTGTACTGGGCGGTGACCGGCAAGAAACCGCCCGACGCCGAGATGCGTGCGGCCAATCCGCGCTGCTACCAGCGTGCCGCGGATCTGGGGGGCGGGCGTTTCGGTGCCGCGTTCCTGCAGGCCATCGACTGGGCGCTGCAGGCCGACCCGCGCGAGCGCCCGCAGAGCATGACGGACTTCCGCCGCGCGCTCTGCGCCGACCATGTCGCCAGCCTGAACATCAGCGAAGCGCTGCAGCGCGGCGACACGGTGATCGACGGCGCCGAGCACAACCCCGCCGCGCCGCAGGCGCGGTGGCATGCGCGCGCCCTGCGCAACCTGCGCCAGCGCTGGCGCCCGCGCGACTGGCCGCTGGCCTGGAAGCTGGCGCTGGCGATGGTGGCCACGGCGCTGCTGCCGATGCTGATGACCTCGGCCTACAACCAGCGCGACAGCCTGGCCGCCGTGTCGGGCGCCGAGCTGCGTTACGTCGAGCAGATGGCCCACAGCACGGCCGGCCGCGTGGCCCAGTTCATCGCCGACAGCCGCAACCTCACGCGCGCACTGGCCACCGACGCGGTATTCGTCGGCTTTCTCTCCGCGCCCGACGGCGCGGCCTTGCCGGCGCTGTCCGACAAGCTCAAGCGCCTGACCGCCGCCAACCCCGACGTGCAGCTGATGCTGCTGATGGACGCTGCCGGCAACGCCGTGTCGTCCAGCGACCCCGCGGTGCAGGGCAAGAACTTCGCCTTCCGCCAGTACTTCCAGGTGGCGATGACGGGCAAGCCCTTCACCACCGGCCTGGTGGTGGGTGCGGTGGCCGGCGCCTCGGGCATGGTCTACGCCGAGCCGGTGCGCGATGCGAACGAGCAGGTGGTGGGCGTGTTCGCGCTGCGCATGCGCGGCGCCGCGGTGGCGGCCATCGTCGACGAGGTGCGGCGCGACTCGTCGCTCACGCCCTTCCTGCTGGACGGCGACGGCGTCGTGATCCACCACCCGCAAGCTGAGCTGCTGTACCGCAGTCTGACGCCGCTGCCGGCCGGCGCGCTGGCCGCCATCCGCGCCGACCAGCGCTTCCGCCGCAACGAGATCCTGAGCCTCAACGAAACCGAGTTGGCCGCGGCGATGGCGGGCGCCAAACGCAGCGGCACCGTCAGCTACCGCTCGGTGCACAGCGGCCAGCCCCTCATCACCGGTTATGCGCCGGTGGCGGGGCACGACTGGGTGCTGGGCGTGAGCGAGCCGCGTGCCGCCTTCGAAGCGCCGCTGCAGCGCCTGACTACCACGCTGCTGTGGAGCGTGGCGCTGGTGGGGCTGCTGTTCACCGGCCTGGCGCTGCGTTTTGCGCGCCGCATCGTCATGCCCATCCGCGGGCTCACCGCGGCAGCCAATGCGCTGAAGGCGGGTGACTACGCCGCCGCGGTCGTGAAGGTGGAAAGCCGCGACGAGGTGGGCCAGCTCGGCCGCACCTTCAACGTGATGATCGATGTGCTGCGCCAGCGCGAACGCGAGCGCCGGCGCGACTGATCAGCGCTCGGCCCACAGCGCGGACATCGCGGCCTCGAAACGGCCGCCGTCCTGTGGCGCCGCCGCCCAGCGCCCGGCCGCCATCGTGCGAGCCACCGGCTGGGCCGGCGCGCCGAAGACCAGGGCGTCGAGCGCGTGCGAGGCCGGCACACCCCGCAGGGCGGCGTCGTGCGGGTTCAGCACCAGCAGATCGGCGCGCGCGCCCACCCGCAGGCCGGCTTGCGGCCAGGCCGCCGCAGCCGCCCCGCCGTGCAGCGCGGCCTCGAACAGGCGCGCGGCCGTGCTGGGCTGCGTGCCGGGTGCGGCGGCCACGTTGCGCTGGCGCAGCTGCAGGCGCTGGCCGTATTCCAGCCAGCGCAGTTCCTCGCTCACCGTGCGCACCACGTGGCTGTCGGTGCCGATGGACAGCGGCACGCCCGCCTTCAGCCAGCGCGGCAGGTCGGCCAGGCCGTCGCCGAGATTGGCCTCGGTGCCCGGGCAGATGACGATGCCGGCGCCGCCCCTTGCCACGGCCTCGATCTCGGCCGCTGTCGCGTGCGTGGCATGCACCAGCTGCCAGCGTGCGTCCAGCGGCAGTTCGCCACACAGCCATTCGATGGGCCGCGCACCGGTGGCGGCCAGGCAGTCGTCCACCTCGGCCGTCTGTTCGGCGATGTGGATGTGGATGGGACCGGGGTCGTGCTTCAAGGCCTGCGCCAGTTGGCGCAGCGATTCCGGCCTTGCCGCACGCAGCGAGTGCACCGCCACGCCGGCCGTTACCTGCGGCAGTCGCCAGCCGCGGATGGTGTCGCGCATCACCAGCACGCCGTCGACGGTGGTGGCGAAGCGGCGCTGGTCCTTGCGCAGCGCGGGCTGCGCGAAGCCCGCGCGTTCGTACAGCACGGGCAGCAGCGTCAGGCCCATGCCCACGTCCTGCGCGGCCTGGGCCAGCGCACGGCTCATCGCCAGCGGGTCGGCATAGGGCCGGCCATCGGGTGCGTGGTGCAGGTAGTGGAACTCGCACACCTGGGTGTAGCCGCCGGCCAGCAGCTCGGCATACAGGTGCGTGGCCACGGCGTGCAGTTGCTCGGGCGTGATGCGCAGGGCCACGCCGTACATGCGGTCGCGCCAGCTCCAGAAGTCGTCGCTGGCGCTGTCGCGCTGTTCGGCCAGGCCCACGAAGGCACGCTGGAAGGCGTGGCTGTGGGCGTTGACGAGGCCGGGCAGGGCGGGGCCGCTCAGGCGCTCGGCTTCAGGCGGCGCGGCCACGCCGGGTGTGACAGCGGCCCAGTGGCCCGTGTCGTCGCTGCGCAGCAGCACGTCCTGCGCCCAGGCGCCGTCCACCCAGGCCTGTTCGGCCCACAGCGTGATGCCACTCATGTCGGGCGCCAGTCTATCATCGCCTGCACCAGCCCTTGCAGCAGCGGCCTGACCCCGGCGGCCGTGGCCTCGTTCCAGCGCGCCGGGCTTTCGTCCATGTAGGCACGCCAGCACATCTCCAGCTGCACCGCGTGCACATCCTCGCCGGGGCGGCCGAAGTGGCGCGTGATGTGGCCGCCCTTGAAGCGGCCGTCGACCACGTGCGAGTACGCCGACTGCGCTTCGAACACCGCGGCCAGCGCATCGCGCAGCGTGGTGGCGCAGCTGGTGCCGCCCACCGTGCCCAGGTTCATATGCGGCAGCGTGCCTTCGAACAACCAGGGCAGTTCGCTCTTGATGCTGTGGGCGTCGAACAGCACGGCATGGCCGTGGGCTTCCTTCAGCCGCGCCAGCTCATCGCGCAGGGCGTGGTGGTAGGGCTGCCAGTAGGCGACCACCCGGCGCCGGATCTCGGCTTCATCCGGCGCCTGGCCTTCGCGGTAGAGCGCCTCGCCGGTGAAGTGGCGCGTGGGGCACAGCTCGGTGTTGTTCTGCCCGGCGTACATGGGCCGGTTGTCGCTGGGCCGGTTCAGGTCGATGAGATAACGGCTGTGCACCGGCACCAGCAGGCTGGCACCCAGCGGCTCGGCAAAGGCGTAGAGGCGGTCGAGGAACCAGTCGGTGTCTTCCACCTGCAGCGCACGCTCGGTGTAGCGTGCACGCTGTTGCGGTGGGATCTGCGTGCCCACGTGCGGCATGCTGATGAGCAGCGGCGCGGTGCCGCGGTGCAGGGCGTAGATGTCGTGGCTCATGACAGGTCTCGTTCCACGCCGCCGCACACGACGCGGCGGCAGGGGTTGTGGCCGAAGCGGTAAGCCAGCTCGCGCGGGTGTTCGGCGTCCCACACGGCGAAGTCGGCGCGCAGGCCCGCGGCCAGGCGGCCGCGGTCGCGCAGGCCGAGCGCGCGCGCCGCGTTGACGGTGATGCCGCGCCAGGCCTCTTCGGGCGTCAGGCGGAACAGCGTGCAGGCCATGTTCAGCATCAGCACCAGGCTGAGTGCAGGTGAACTGCCGGGGTTGTGGTCGGTGGCGATGGCGATGGGCACGCCGGCCTCGCGCAGCGCGGCCACCGGCGGCAGTTTCGTGTCGCGTAGGAAGTAGTAGGCGCCGGGCAGCAGCATCGCCACCGTGCCGGCGCGCGCCATCGCCGCGATGCCGCTGGGCGACAGGTGCTCGAGGTGGTCGCAGCTCAGCGCGCCATAACGTGCCGCCAGCGCGGCGCCTTCCTGGTTGCTGAGTTGCTCTGCGTGCAGTTTGACGGGCAGGCCCAGCGCCTGTGCGGCCTTGAAGATGCGTTCGGTCTGTGCCGGCGTGAAGCCGATGGTGTCGCAGAAGGCGTCGACGGCGTCCACCAGGCCCGCAGCCTGCTGGGCGGCCAGCCAGGTGCAGGCGGCATCGATGTAGTCGTCGGCGCGGCCGGCGCATTCAGGCGGCAGCGCGTGCGCGGCCAGCGAGGTGGTGCGCACGGTGAGCGGCAGCTCCCGCCCCAGGCGGCGCGCCACGGCCAGGCAGCGCGCTTCGTGGGTGGCGTCCAGGCCGTAGCCGGACTTGATCTCGATCGTCGTCACGCCTTCGGCCATCAGCGCAAGGGCGCGTTTCGCGGCGCTGGTGAAGAGCATCTCGTCGCTGGCTGCGCGCGTGGCGGCCACGGTGCTGCGGATGCCGCCGCCGGCGCGGGCGATGTCTTCGTAACTCGCGCCCTGCAGGCGCAGCTCGAACTCGGCCGCGCGGTCGCCGCCGTAGACCAGGTGCGTATGGGCGTCGATGAGGCCCGGTGTCAGCAGCGCGCCCTGCAGGTCGTGCTCGGCCGCGACGGCCAGGCCTGTGGGCAGCTGAGAGGCCGGCCCCACCCATTGCAGCGCGGCGCCGGCCATGAGCAGCGCGCCGTCTTCGATCCACCCCCAGGGCTCGGTGCCCTCGAAGCTGGCGATGCGCGCCTGGCGCCACAGCGTGAGCGGCCCCTGCATCAGCGCCTCGGCGTGTAGCTCAGCCACCAGGCAGCCGGCGCGCGGCTGTCGGGGCCCAGGGTCCAGGTGCGGCCGGTGGCGGTGGCCGTCCAGGCCAGCGACATCGCCGGCAGGCTGGCCACGAGCCGGCCGTCGACGATCAGGTCTGCCGGCCGCGCCGAGAACAGCGCGCGCAGCGGTGCGGCGTCGACCCAGGCCACGCCGGGCAGGGCGCGCGCCATGTGGGCGCTGCCGGCGTTCTGCTGCGCCATCAGGTTCAGGTCGAGCGTGGCGCCGGCCACCAGCTCGCAACCGGGTGCATCGGCACCGTCGAAGCACAGCGGTTCGCTGTCGGTGTTGAGCTTCTTCGCGCCACTGGGAAGCTGCAGCAGCACGCCGGCGCCCTGCACCACGGCAAACCAGCGCTGGACGCCGGGGTAGGCGCTGAAAGGCCCGCCGCGCGCCACCTCGGCCACGCTGATGCGCAGCTGCCAGTTCGCCGCATCGGGCCAGGCCAGCAGGTCGCGCGTGATGCCGCCGCCGTTCTTCCAGGGCTGCGGCGCCATGTCGTCATGGCGCACGATGGCAAGGGTCATGGCTGGAAATCTCCGTGCAGGGCATAACGCGAGCCCGGGTGCACCAGGCGCGCGATGGTGATGGGCAGCTCGCTGCTGAAGGTGCGCCGCACCACCACGAGGCAGGGCGCGTCGGCCGCCACGCCCAGCAGGCGTGCTTCCTGCGCCGTGGGGCGGGCGGCTTCGATGGAGTACTGGGCGCGCCACAGGGCGGTGTGCTGGAACAGGTATTGCGTGGGCGTCACTTGCAAGAAGTCGGCCCGCAGATAACCCGGCGCCGCAGCGGGGTTGACGTAGCGGTCTTCGCACTGCAGCGGCACGCCGTTCTCGAGATGCACGATGAGCGTGTGGAACACCGGCGCGCCGGCGGCCAGGCCCAGCTGCGCGGCCAGCGCGGCAGCGGCGGGCTCCTCGCGCTGCAGATGCACCTGCGCCTGGTGCACATGGCCGCGGGTGACGATCTCGTCGTGCAGGTCGTGGATGGTGAGCGTGCTGCTCACCGGGTGCAGCGGCGCGGCGAAGGTGCCCACGCCCTGGGTGCGCATCACCAGCCCTTCGGTTTGCAGCTCTCGCAGCGCGCGGTTCACCGTCATGCGGCTGACGCCGAAGGTGGCCACCAGTTCGGCCTCGGAGGGCATCAGCGCACCCGGCGGCCAGCGGCCGGTGGACAGGCCTTCCTTGAGATGCTGCTTGACGCGTGTGTACGGGGCGCCGGCGACGGGGGAAACCATGGTGGCCATCCTACTTGCGTAGACTTGTCTAGACAAGTACATTGCGGGCATTCCCGACCTGGAGCGATGTGATGACCGACCTGTCCACCGTCCGCCACCTGGCCCAACCGCGCCCCGTGCGCGCGCCGCGGGGCAGCCAGCTCAGTTGCGCCAACTGGTTGATCGAAGCGGCCTACCGCATGATCCAGAACAACCTGGATCCGGAAGTGGCTGAAAACCCCGACGCACTGGTGGTCTACGGCGGCATCGGCAAGGCGGCGCGCAACTGGGACTGCTTCGAGTCCATCCTGTCTTCGCTGAAGAACCTGAAGCCGGATGAGACGCTGCTGATCCAGAGCGGCAAGCCGGTGGGCGTGTTCCGCACGCACGAAGGCGCACCGCGTGTGCTGCTGGCCAACTCGAACCTGGTGCCGAAATGGGCCACCTGGGAACACTTCGACGAGCTCGACCGCAAGGGCCTGATGATGTACGGCCAGATGACGGCCGGCAGCTGGATCTACATCGGCAGCCAGGGCATCGTGCAGGGCACCTACGAGACCTTTGTGGAGGCCGGGCGGCAGCACTACGGTGGCGGCTCGAGCGCCGGGCCGTCCCAAGCCGAGCCACATCCCCTTGGGGGATCGGGCGCCGTACTCGGCGACCGAGGGGCCAGCGAATGGGCGGGGCGCTGGATCCTCACGGCGGGCCTCGGCGGCATGGGCGGCGCGCAGCCGCTGGCGGCGACGTTTGCGGGTGCGGTGTCGCTGAACATTGAATGCCAGCAGAGCCGCATCGACTTCCGGCTGCGTTCGCGTTATCTCGACGAGCAGGCCACGAACCTGGACGACGCGCTGGCCCGCATCGCGAAGTACACGGCGCAGAAGAAGGCGGTCTCCATCGGCCTCTTGGGCAACGCGGCGGAGCTGCTGCCCGAGATGGTGAAGCGCGGTGTCAGGCCCGACCTCGTCACCGACCAGACCAGCGCGCACGACCTCGTCAACGGCTACCTGCCTGCGGGCTGGAGCGTCGAACGCTGGCGCGCCGCGCAGGCCGATGCGGGACAGCACGCGGCGCTGCGCGAGGCCGCCGCGCAGAGCTGCGCCGTTCACGTGCAGGCCATGCTCGCCTTCCAGCAGATGGGTGTGCCGACGGTCGACTACGGCAACAACATCCGCCAGGTGGCGCTGGATGCCGGCGTGAAGAACGCTTTCGACTTCCCCGGCTTCGTGCCCGCCTACATCCGCCCGCTGTTCTGCCGCGGTGTCGGCCCCTTCCGCTGGGTGGCCTTGAGCGGCGACCCCGAAGACATCCGCAAGACCGACGCGAAGATGAAGGAGCTGTTCCCGGCCAACAAGCACCTGCACCGCTGGCTGGACATGGCGGGCGAGCGCATTGCCTTCCAGGGGCTGCCGGCGCGCATCTGCTGGATCGGCCTTGGCGAGCGCCACCGCGCCGGCCTGGCCTTCAACCAGATGGTGAAGAGCGGCGAGCTGAAGGCGCCCATCGTCATCGGCCGTGACCACCTGGACAGCGGCAGCGTGGCTTCGCCCAACCGCGAGACCGAAGCGATGATGGACGGCAGCGATGCCGTGAGCGACTGGCCGCTGCTCAACGCCCTGCTCAACACCGCGGGTGGCGCCACCTGGGTGAGCCTGCACCACGGCGGCGGCGTCGGCATGGGCTATTCGCAGCACAGCGGCGTGGTGATCGTCTGCGACGGCACCGACGAAGCGGCGAAGCGCATCGAACGGGTGTTGTGGAACGACCCCGGCACCGGCGTCATGCGCCATGCCGATGCGGGCTACGACATCGCGCTGAAGTGCGCGCAAGAGCAGGGGCTCAACCTTCCCATGGTGAGCCGCTGATGCTGCTGCGACCCGGACAACTCACGCTCGACGAGCTGCAGGCCATCCACGCCGGCGGCCAACCGCTGATGATGGACCCGGCCGCGCTGCCCGGCATCCAGGCCAGCGCCGCCGTGGTGCGCCGCGCGGCGGAAGGTGACGCGCCGGTCTACGGCGTCAACACCGGCTTCGGCAAGCTGGCGAGTACGCGCATCAGCGAAAGCGATCTGGCCACGCTGCAGCGCAACCTGATCCGCAGCCACAGCGTGGGCGTGGGCGAGCCGCTGTCGCCGCCTGTCGCGCGCCTGATGCTGGCGCTGAAGGCCGCCAGCCTGGCGCGTGGCCACTCGGGCGTGCGGCCCGTCGTCATCGACACCCTGCTGGCCGTGCACAACGCCGGCCTGGTGCCCTGCGTGCCCAGCCAGGGCAGCGTGGGCGC
>CAYREA010000131.1:0-12915 GCA_964423075.1 uncultured Rubrivivax sp.
TGCTCACCACCGGCCGGCTGATCGTCGTCAACCGCTACCTGCGCGACGTGCACCGTTTCGGCTACGCCTCGCTGGCCAAGCTGTCCGAGGCCGGCAGCAAGCTGGTGGCCGAAGGCATCGCCATGGTCGAGCAGTACCGCGAGGTGGCCACCTATGGCTGAGACCGCCGACATCGACGCGCTGAAGGCCGAGATCAAGAAGCTCAACGCCCGCGCCACGCAGGCCAAGATGGACCTGCACGACCTCAGCGAGGAGCTGCCCGTCAACTGGGAGCGCATCCCGGAAGTCGCCCGTGTTGCGCACGAGGCGCATGCGGCGCTGGTGGCGGCGCGCGCGCAGCTGGCGGGGCTCGCATCATGAGCAGCTTCACCGTCAAGCTGCCCTCGGGCGCCAGCTGGACGCCCACTTTCGTGCAGAGCATCGACGAGGGCAAGTGCATCGGCTGCGGCCGCTGCTTCCGCGTCTGCCCGCGCGGCGTGCTTGAGCTGGTGGGCCTGGACGAGGAAGGCGAACGCATCGTGCTCGACCCCGACGGCGACGAGGACGAGGAGTACGAGAAGAAGGTGATGACCATCGCCCACGGCGAGTTGTGCATAGGCTGCACCGCATGCTCCAAGATCTGCCCCAAGAAGTGCTACACGCACGCGCCGGCGGCACTCTGAACCCGGCGCCGGTGCCGCTGGCGCTGCGGCGCCGCGCGGCCCGGGGCGACGAGGTCGACGACGTGCTCGGCCTGCTGCTGCAGCACGCCAACCCAGCCGCGGGTGACGCCACCGAGGTCGCCCGCGCCATCGCCGTGGCCTGCCTGGGCGACCAGCACCTGTGGCAAGACCTGCAGCTGGGTTCGCGCGCCGAACTTTCGGCGCTGCTGCAGCACTGGTTCCCGACCTTGGTCCAGCGCAACAGCGGCGACATGAAGTGGAAGAAGTTCCTCTACAAGCAGCTGTGCGAGCGCGAGGCCTTGTTCGTTTGCCGGTCCCCCAGCTGCGCGTCCTGCACCGAGCACGCACTGTGCTTCGGGCCCGAGACGGCCTAGCGCGCAACGGCGGCCGGCACTAGTTGGCACGCCGCGCCGCGGCAGCGTGGGCTTGCCTTCAGTCCGGGCGCGCGCTGGGCGATAACCGTGCAGCCATGGCGCCGAACCCTGCATTTGACCTTTCGAACCTGCGCGCCGGCATACGCAGCATGTATGCCTCGGCCGACCGCGAAGCCGCGCGCATCCGTGGCGCGCACCTGTCCGAGGTGTCCGGCCTCACGCCCCATGCGATGGCCGCCAACGTCTGCAGCGCGGCCATGGTGCTGTGGACCTTCGGCGACAACCGGCCCATCGGCCTGTGGGTGTGGTGGGGCGTGCTGATGCTGATCTCGGGCCTGGCCCTGCTGGGTTGGCTGAAACACCGCAAGAAGCGCATCGAGACCGCGTCGGTCCGCGCCGTGCACCGCGCCACCACGCACGCCGCCTTGCTGGCCGGCGTGTGGGCCGTGGTGCCGCTGATGTGGTTCGCGGGCCTGGCGCCGACACAGCAGCTGGTCATCGCCACGCTCTTCACCGGCATGCTGGGCGCGGGCACCTTCATGCTGAGCCCGCTGCCGCTGGCCAGCATGGCCTATGCGGCCATCTACACCGCCTCGTCGCTGGGGGCGCTGTTGCTGGCGCGCGAGCCCACCTATGTGCCCGTGGCGCTGCTGCTGGCCTTCTACGCCTCGATGTCGGTCATCGGCTCCTTGTCGATGTGGCGCAAGGCCACGGCGCTGCTGCTGTCGCAGGCACACGCCGTGCGCCAGGAACAGATGCTGGCCGTGCTGCTGCACGACTTCGAGCAGCAGGCCGGCGACGCGCTCTGGGAAACCGGCCTCGACGGCCACCTGAACCATGTGTCACCCCGCCTGGCCGAGATGCTGGGCGTGGCCCCGGCCGATGCCCGTGGCCAGCCCCTGCTGACCCTGCTGGCCACGCGCTGCAGCGACGGCGTGCAAGAACTGCAGCGGGCCCTGGATGCGGGGCGCCCCTTCCGCGACCTGATGCTGCAGCGGCCCGAAGGCGGGGCCACCCGGCACCTGGCCATCAACGGCAAGCGCCTCAGCGACGACCACGGCCGCACGCAGGGCTGGCGCGGCGTGCTCGCCGACGTCAGCGCCAAGGTCGAGGCCGAGCGCAGCCTGTGGCAGCTGGCGCACACCGATTCACTCACCGGCCTGGCCAACCGCTTCACGCTGCGCGACGCGCTGGCCGAGGTGCTGCGCCAGGAGCGCGGCGCGGCGCTGCTGATGCTGGACCTGGACCACTTCAAGACCGTCAACGACACGCTGGGCCACAGCGTGGGCGACGAGCTGCTGCAGGCCGTGGCGCAGCGCCTGCGCGCCTGCGTGCGCCCGGGCGACCTGGTGGCGCGCCTGGGCGGTGACGAGTTCGCGGTGCTGCTGACACATTCCGGCCGTGCCGACGATGCTTCCGCGCTGGCGCAGCGCCTGGTGGACGCGATGCAGCAGCCGCTGGACCTGCACGGCCGCCGCCTGCGCATCGGCGGCAGCGTGGGCGTGGCCTTGCGCGTCGAGAGCGGCGTGGGCGTGGACGAATGGCTGATCCAGGCCGACACCGCGCTCTACGCCGCCAAGGAAGCCGGGCGTGGCCAGCATGTGCTGTTCGAGATGGCCCTGGGCGAACGCAACCGGCGCCGCGCCGCCGTGGAAGCCGGCCTGCGCCAGGCCATCGAGAAGAACCAGCTGGCGCTGCACTGGCAGCCCAAGGTGGACATCGGCAGCTGGCAGGTGGTGGGCGCCGAGGCGCTGATGCGCTGGCAGCATCCCGAGCTGGGCTCGGTGCCGCCGGGCGAGTTCATCGCCGTGGCCGAAAGCAGCGGCCTGATCGACGAACTCGGCCTGTGGGCCCTGAACGAAGCTTGCGGCGCCGCCGTCGGCCCGCTGGCGGGCCTGGTGGTGTCGGTCAACGTGTCGCCCTCGCAGCTGCGCGACGGTCAGTTCCCCGACCGCGTGCGCGACGCGCTGCGGCGCTGGCAGCTGGAACCGGCTCGGCTGGAGCTGGAGATCACCGAATCGGTGTTCATGGACGACGCCGCCGGCGTGCTGGCGCAGCTGCATGCGCTGCACGGCCTGGGCGTGCGCATCGCCCTCGACGACTTCGGCACCGGCTACTCGTCACTGGCCTACCTGCGCCGCTTCCCCTTCGACACGCTGAAGATCGACCGCGCCTTCGTCAACGAGGTGCTGCTGCGCCGCGATGCACGGGCCATCGTGCAGACCATCGCCCAGCTGGCCGTGGCCCTGGGCATGCGCACCGTCTGCGAGGGTGTGGAAACGCAGCAGCAGCTGGCCGCGGTGGCGCAGGCCGGCTGCGACGAGGTGCAGGGCTACCTGGTCTCGGCGCCGCGGCCGCTGACCGATTTCGTGCGCATGTATCGCGGCTGGCGCGCGGTATCGCCGCTGGGGGCGATGCTGCACTGAAGCGCCGCTTCACGCCAGGCGCAGCCTGGCCTTGGTGGCGGGCAGGGTGCCGGCCTGCAGCGCCGCCGGGATGATCAATTCGACCCGGCGGCCCGAGTTCGTCGACCGGGCCGCGCGAGAATGCAGGCTCCGCATGAGACCCTGCCCCGTCAACACCCTTCCATGAGCCCTGCCGATGAAGAGCGGCGCCTGGCCACCCTGGCAGAGCTGGCGGTGCTGGACACGCCGCCGGAGCCGGTGTTCGACGCCATCACCGCGCTGGCGGCCCAGGTGTGCGAGGTGCCGATCGCCCTGGTGTCGCTGGTCGACGCCGATCGCCAATGGTTCAAGGCCAACGTCGGCCTGCCGGGCGTTGCCGAGACCCCGCGTGACGTGGCCTTCTGCCACCACGCAATCCGGCAGGCCCTGCTCTTTGAGGTGCCCGACGCGCAGGCCGACCCGCGCTTCCGCGACAACCCGCTGGTGAACGGCCGGCCCGACATCCGCTTCTACGCCGGCGCCCCGATTGAGGTGGCCGAGGGCCAGCGTGTGGGCACGGTGTGCGTGATCGACCGCCAGCCGCGGCAGCTGTCCGAGGCCCAGCGCACGGTGTTGAACGGCCTGGCCCGCATCGCCAGCCTGGCCCTGGCCGACCGGCGCAGCCGCGTGGGCACGGCGCGTGCGCTGGCCGACAGCGAGACCCGCTACCGCGCCATCGTCGAGGACCAGAGCGAGCTGATCTCGGTGGCCGACCCCGACGGCACCTTGCGTTTCGTCAACCGGGCCTACGCGCAGCACTTCGGGCAGGCTCCGCAGGACATGGTGGGGCGCAACCTGCTGGACTTCGTCGACGGCTTGGACCGGGCGGCTGTGGCCGAGCACCTGGCTTCGACGCTGCGGTCGCAGGCCACGAGGTCGGGCATCAACCGCATGCGTTCGGCCGCGGGCGGCGCACGTTGGGTGGCCTGGGTCAACCGCCCCCTGCTGGGGGCCGGCGGCGAGGTGCAGGCCATCCAGTCCGTGGGGCGCGACATCACCGAGCAGCGCGAGGCTGAAGAGGGCCTGCGCGCCGCCCTGGCCGAGCGCGAGACTCTGCTCAAGGAGGTCTACCACCGCGTCAAGAACAACCTGCAGGTGGTGCAGAGCCTGCTGAGCCTGCAGCACCGCGCGCTGGCCGACCCGCAGGCGCGGCGGGCCCTGCAGGACAGTTCACGCCGTGTGCGTGCGATGGCGCTGGTGCACGAGAAGCTCTACCAGGCCGGCAATCTCGGTCTTGTGCCGCTGCGCCAGTACACGGCCGATCTGCTGCGGCAGATCGACGAGGCCACGGGCGCGTCGCGCCTGGGCGTGCAGCTGCAGGCCGAGGTGGCGGACTTCACCTGCAAGCCCGACAGCGCCATCCCCTACGGCCTCATCCTCACCGAGCTGGTGACCAACGCCATGGAACACGCCTTCGTCGGCCGGACGAGCGGCCTGTTGCAGGTGCGGCTGGCGCTGCAGGGCGAGACCCACGTGCTGTCGGTCGTGGACGACGGTGCCGGGCTGCCGGCCGGCTTCGACATCTCGGCCACGGCTTCGATGGGGCTGCAGCTGGCCTCGTCGCTGGCGCAACAGCTGGGCGGCCGGCTGGAGGCCGCCTCGGCGCAAGGCGCGCGGTTCAGCACCGCCTTGCCCAGGCTCTGAGGGCTCAGCCTCTCAGCCTGCTGCGCGCAAGGTGAGCGTGGCCGTGGTGCCGGCGCGGACCTCGCTGGTCACCATCAGGCTGCCGCCCATCTCGCTGACCAGGCCACGGCAGATCACCAGGCCCAGGCCGGTGCCCTGCACCTGGGTGCGCTCGGCGCCCAGGCGTTCGAAGGGCTGGAACAGCCGCTGCAGTTGTTCGGCCGTCATGCCGATGCCGGTGTCCCGCACGGTGAGCGTCACGGTGCCGTCGGCGTCGGATCGGGCCGCTACCTGCACCCGGCCGCCCTGGCGGTTGTACTTGATGGCGTTGGAGCCCAGGTTCAGCAGCACCTGGCGCAGGCGCTGCGGGTCGGCCACCACCTGCACACCCTCGGGGATGGAGGTCTCCAGCGTGATGCCGTGGGTCGCGGCCAGGCCCTCCAGCAAGGCGCAGGCCTCCAGCACGGCGTGGCCCAGCGGCGTGGGCTGCAGGTCCATGCGCAGCGCGCCCTGGGCGGCGCGGTTGAGGTCGAGCAGGTCGGTCACCAGGCCCAGCAGGTGTTCGCCTGCGCTGCGGATGTGGTCGACGTACAGGCGCAGCTGCCGGGGTTCGAGCGTGCCGGTGCCCATCTGCAGCAGCTGGGCGAAGCCGATCACCGCGTTGAGCGGCGTGCGCATCTCGTGGCTGACGCGCGAGAGGAACTGGCTCTTGGACGCGCTGGCCAACTCGCTGGCCTCGCGCCGCATGCGTTCCTGGGCCAGCTCGGCCAGGTGTTCCGCGGCCTGCTTCTGCTCGCTGAGGTCGTGCACCTGGTACAGGTGGCAGGCCGCGTTGGGCCCGTCGCTCAGCCGCGACACGCTCACCAGCGTCCACAGCGGCTCGGCCGGTGCAGGGCGCAGGTAGCGCTTCTCGTACTGCACCACGCGCGCCGGGCCTGCTGCCAGCTCCTGCAGGCGCAGGGCCTCGTGCTCGCGGTCGGCCTCGACGGTGAGCTTGGTCTGGTTGCTGCGCTGCAGCTGGTCGCGTTCCAGGCCCAGCAAACGGCACAGCGCGTCGTTGACCTGGATGAAGCCGCCGTCGAACGAGACCAGGGCCATGCCCAGGGGGGCGTGGTCGAAGGCGCTGCGAAAACGCTCTTCACTGGTGCGCAGCAGCGCTTCGTGCGCCAGGCGTTCGCCGGCGTCGCGCAGCACCAGCACCGCACCCAGTCGCTGGCCGTCGTCGCCGCTGACCGGGCCTGCGGTCCTGTCGATCAGCTTGTCGGCGCCTTCGCGCCGTTGCAGGCGGCAGCCGTGTGCCACCGGCCGGGGCCGGCCTTCGGCAATCACGCTTTGCACGAGTTCGGCCGCCGCATGGGCCGGCTCGGCCGCGTCCTGCTGCAGGCGGACCACCTCGTCGACGCGACGGCCTGTTGCTTCCTCACTGGCCCAGCCGGTCATGCTTTCAGCGGCCGGGTTCATGAAGCGGATGCGGGCCTGCAGGTCGGTGACGACCACGCCGTCGGCCACGCACTGCAAGGTGCTGGCGAACCAGCGGTCGGCCTCGCGCAGCTGGCTTTCCAGCCGGGCCTTGGTAAGCGCCACTTCGATGCCTGCCCGCAGCTCCTTGAGCTGGTAGGGCTTGGTCAGGTAGCCGTAGGGGGCCGTGCGGGCCGCGCGCTGCACCGTCTCGGCGTCGCTGTGCGAGGTGAGGAAGATCAAGGGCGTGGGCAGCTCGCGGTTGATGCGTTCGGCGGCATCGATGCCGTCACCCACGCCCTGCAGGCGCACGTCCATCAAGACCAGGCTGGGTCGGTGCCGGCGCACCGCCGCCACGGCCTCTGCGGCGCTGCTGGCCACGCCGACCACGCCATAACCCAGATCCTGCAGCTGCAGCTTCAGGTCGAGCGCGACGATGCCTTCGTCTTCGACGATGAGGATGGATGGGTTCACAGGGCGCGAAGGTGGATCATTCGAAAGCCGGCATCTCGACCACGAAGACGGCGCCGCTGGCGTTGTGCGCCGTCAGCTGGCCACCCAGTTGTACGGCCAGGCTGGCGGCGAGCTGCAGGCCCATCGAAGCGTCGCTGTCGAGCGCAAAGCCGTCGGGCAGACCGACACCGTCGTCGCGGAGCGTCAGGCGCAGCCCCTTGTCGGCGTGTTCGACCGTCAGCAGCACCCTACCACGGGCATTTGCAGGGTAACCATGCTTCAGGCTGTTGCTCACGAGCTCGTTGACGAGCAGGCCGTAGGGGATGGCGGCCTCCAGGCGGGCATCCACCGCCACCACGTCGCCCTGCAGGTGCACACCGCGCGCGTTGGCGCCCGTGGCTTCACCCAGGAACCCGAGCAGTTCCTGCGTGTACTTGCGCAGAGACACGGCCTCCAGCGAGCCCGACTGGTAGAGCTTCTCGTGCACCAGCGCCATCGCGCGCACCCGGCGTGCGCTCTCGTCCAGGGCCAGTTGCGCCGTCGCGTCGCTCACCGTGCGGCGCTGCAGGCGCAGCAGGCTCTGGATGACCTGCAGGTTGTTCTTCACCCGGTGATAGACCTCGCGCAGCAGGGTTTCGCGCTCCTTGAGAGCCGCGTCCAGGCGGCGGCGCTGCTCCGAGCGTTCGGTGACGTCCAGGCTGGCCGTGTAGATGCCCGAGACGCGGCCGTCGGTGCCCTGCTCCGGCACCAGCAGGGTGGCCAGCACGCGGCGGCCGCCTGCGGCATCGGTTTCCTCGAGTTCGAAGCTCTGTGCCTGCCCCTGCAGCACACGCTCGAGGGCCTGCGCCAGCGGCGCCGGCAGCTCCTGGCCCGTCAGCTCCTGCCGGGTGCGGCCCAGGATCTGCTCGCGCGGCAAGCCGAAACGCTGGCAGTGCGCCAGGTTGACGAAGCGGTAGCGCAGGCCGGCATCCACGTAGGCGATGCGCAGCGGCAGGTTGTCGGTGACGGTGCGCAGGAAGGCTTCGCTGCGCTGCGCGGCGTCGCGCGCGTCGAGCATGGCCTGCTGGGCCTGCTCGCGGCGCAGGATCGAGCGCGACATGCCATGGGCGCCGGCAAAGAAGGCCAGCGACACCACCGCCAGCAGCACACCGTGCCACCCGACGCGCAGGCGCCAGGCGGCGAGGGCGTCGGTCATGGAGATGCCCGCCGATATCACCAGCGGGTAGCCGCGCACGGCGTGGTAGCTGTACAGGCGTTCGGTGCGGTCGCGCACCACCACCTGCTGCACCGTGCCGCTGGGCGCGCGCGGCAGGTGTTCCTTGAACATCGGTGTATCGCCCCAGTTGCGGGTGAACAGGGTGTCGTTGCGCGGCGCCGTGGCGAGCAGCCAGCCGTCGAAGGAGAAGAGCGTGGCGAAGCCGTTGTTGCGCGTGTCCGCGGTGTCGAGCAGGCGCTGCAGCGGGCGCAGGTCGACGCGGGCCTGCCAGGTGGTCCCGGCCACGCCACCGTCGAGGCGGACGCGCTTGCCTACGACCAGGCGCCATTTGCCATCGGCGTCCTGCCGTGCGCGGTCGACCAGCATCGTGCCGGCTTCGGCCTGCTGCAGTCGGGTGACCCAGTCGTGCGCGCCGGCGTCCCCGGGCAGCAGCGGGCCGGCGCCGGCCAGGAATTCGTCGGCCGGCTGCGGGGCTGCCGCCGACGGGGGCTGTCGCGCAAGTTGCTCGAGCTGCGCGTCGGCACGCCGCATCAGCTGGTGCACCTGCTCCTCGAGCAGACGCACCAGCGCCGCCGTCTGGCTGCGGGCGGTCTGGATCTGCTGCGCCCGCTCGCGGTAGAGGTCGTAGCCGGCCGAGGCACCCAGCGCCAGGCACGCCAGCGCGGCGATCAGGTAGGGCTGGGCGCGAGGCGAGGCAATCATCTTCGGCGTTCGGGCGGCGGCTGGCCCGATCATCGCCCGCCCGCCATACTCCGGCATCCGGGACTCACCCGTGAGCGCCACCATCCGCAAGAGCATGCGAGCCGCCAAGATCCTGATCGTCGAAGACGAAGCCATCGTGGCGCTCGACCTGAGGCTGCAGCTCGGGGAACTGGGGTACACCGTCAGCGGCGTGGCGGCCAGCGGTGACGAGGCGCTGGCGATGGTGGCGCAAGACCTTCCCGAGCTGATCCTGATGGACATCCGCATCCGCGGCGCCCTGGATGGCGTGGAGACCGCGCGCGCCATCCGCGAACGGCACGAGGAAGTGCCGGTGATCTTCCTCACCGCGCACAGCGATCCGGCCAGCATCCAGCGCGCCGCCTCGGTGGCTGCCTACGGCTTCCTGACCAAGCCCTACCAGTTGCGCGAGCTCACGGCCGGCATCGAGGTCGCGCTGGCCAAGGCCGGCGTCGAGCACCGCCTGCGCGCCAGCGAGCGGCTGCTCGACCGTGCCGGCCGGCTGGCCGGCGTTGGCGGCTTCAGCCTGGACCTGCGCACGCAGGCGCTGTACTGGTCGGCCCAGACCTGCCGCATCCACGACCTGGAGCCGGGCCACCAGCCCGGCACGGAAGAGGCGCTGGACTACTTCGAACCCGGGCCCTCCCGCGAGGCCATGGCCGGCGCGGTGCAGGCAGCCATCGACCACGGCAAGGCCTACGACCTGGAACTGCCGCTGCGCACCGCGCGCGGCCGGCCGGTCTGGGTGCGCACCATCGGCGAGGTCGACATCGAAAAGGGCCGCGCCGTGCGGCTGTTCGGCGCCGTGCAGGACATCAGCGCCCGCCGCGCCATGGAGCAGGCGCTGGAACGCACGAATGCGCAGCTGCGCTCGCTGTACGAGCATACGCCGGCGCTGCTGCTGTCGGTGGACAGCGCGGGCACCATCGTCGCCTGCAGCGACCTGCTGCTGCAGCGTGCCAGCCACCAGCGCACCGATCTCGTCGGCCGGCCGCTGGCGCTGTTGCTGGAAGGCGCGCCTTCACCCGAACGCGCGCTGGCCCAGCTGTTTGCCAGCGGGCACTGCGAGAGAGTGCCCTTCCGCCTGGTCTGCGGCGACGGCCGCCGGCTCGACGTGTTCATGTCCGCGCTCGTGGAGGAAGGGCCGCCTACCGGCCAGCGCCGCGCGCTGGCCGCCTTCGAGGACGTGACCGAGACCGTGGCACGCACGGCCGAACTGCGCCGCGAGCACCAGCTGCGCGTGCAGATTGAACGTCATGCCGAGGAACTGGCCGCGCTGCTGGCCGAGCGCAACGAGATGCTGAACGTGCTGGCGCACGAGGTGCGGCAACCGCTGAACAACGCCTCGGCCGCGCTGCAGAGTGTCGACGCACAGCTGTCCGGCCGCGGCGAGGGCGGCGCGGCCGAGCCGCTGCGCCGTGCGCAGGAGGTCTTGCGCAAGGTGATGGCCGGCGTGGACAACACACTCGCGGTGTCGGCACTGCTCGTGGGCTCGGGCGAGGTCGAGCCGGTGGACGTGGACATCGACATGCTGCTGGGCATCGTCATCGCCGACATGCACGTGCGCGACCGCGAGCGGGTGCGCATCGAGCGCCTGAGTCCGGTGCGCACCGCATGGGTGGACGCCGGCCTGCTGCGCCTGGCCTTGCGCAACCTGCTGGCCAATGCGCTGGCCTTCTCGCCGCCGCCGGCGGCCGTGGTGCTGCGCCTGGCCGAGGACGACGCCGGCAGCGGCCTCACGATCGACGTCATCGACACCGGCCCCGGCATTCCGGCGCACCTGCAGCCGCGCCTGTTCCAGCGCGGCGCGCGCGGCCCCACCGGCACGCGCGACAGCCACGGCCTGGGGCTGTACATCGTTCGCCGGGCGATGGAACTGCAGGGCGGCGGTGTCAGCCTGCTGGCCACCGGCGCGCAGGGCACGGTGATGCGCCTGCACATCCGCGAGGGCTGAGGGCGCGCCGCCTCAGACCACGGACAGGGCCCCGCGGAACTGGTAGCCCAGGCGCGACTTGGCCTGCAGAGGCACCGGCAACGGCGTGGCACGTTCGATGCGCCGGCGCAGCCTGAAGATGGTGGCGTTGAGCGAGGACTGCGAGCCTTCGTCGGTGCCGTAGCCGAGCGCCACGCGCAGGGTCTCGCGCGTGACGGCCTCGCCATGGGCTTCGGCCAGGCAATTCATCACCACCAGGTCGGTGTCGCTCAGGCTCACGCGGGTGCCGTCGGGCGCCACCAGATCGCGTGCGTGCCGGTCCAGCCGCCACGGCAGTTCACTGGAAGTGCCGCGGCTGCTGCGCCGGTGCACCGCCTGGATGGCCAGTGCGACCTGGTCGAACTCGACGGGCTTGGCCAGGTACATGTCGGCGCCGGCCTTGACGATGCTGGCGAACACGTCGGGCGAGGCGCGGCCGGACACCACGACGACGCCAGCACTGGTGCGCAGCCGGATGATCTTGATCAGCTCGATGCCGTCGATGCCGGGCAGGGACAGGTCGAGCAGATAGAAATCAAACTCGAAGGCCTTCGGGTGGGCCAGGAACACCGGGCTCTGGTCGAACACGGTGACGGCCACGCCTTGGCCAACCAGGTGCTGGGCCAGGTACTGGCCGTACTCCGCGTCGTCGTCGACCAGGGCGAGGGTTCTAGGAAACATGCGCCGAATTCTCGTCGTGTCTTCGCCTTCACTACAAGCATGCCGACCTCGAGAACCACATCACGCTTCGCGCTCGAAATTGTCTTTCAAACAATAAATTGTTCAAGCGGCCATAAAACCGGACGAAACCCAGGTGTCCGCGTCTGGGCTGCTCCTGCGTCCGTAGAACCACTGCTGTAAACCATGAAAACTCTGCGTCTTCAGTTGCTGATGCTCGTCGGTGCAGGCCTGCTGGCCTGCGTGTTCCTGGCCCTCGTGAACCTGGCGGGCGAATGGCGTGTTCAGCGCGCCGTGCAGCAGACCTTTGATGCGAAGGACCTGACGGCCGACATCCTGCCGCCGCCCCTGTATCTGGTGGAACTCCGCCTGGTGCTGGCCCTGACCGCCGAAGGCAGCCTGCCGGTCGACCAGGCTGAGAAGGAGCTTGGCCGCCTGGAGAAGGAGTACCGCGACCGCATCGAGTATTGGAAGGCGCGGCCGCTGCAGGGCCTGGAGAAGAAGCTGATGGGCGCGCAGCACGAGGCGGCTGAGAAGTTGCTGGCTGCCGCCAAGGTCGTGCTCAAGGCCGTGGCGGCCAAGGACGCGGAGGCCACCCGGCAGGCCGTGGCGCAGGCCCACGACAACTACCTGGCCCACCGCGCTGGCGTCGACGACACCGTCAAGGTCGCCACGGGCTTTGCCAACGATGCGTTGAACGAGGTGGCACGCGTGGAGCGGATGATGGTCTGGGCCGGACTGATAGGCCTGATCGCGACGGCCGGCGTGCTGCTGGGTTTCGGATCCTATGTCCGCCGCAACATCTGGCGCGCCACCGGTGGTGAGCCGGCGCAGGCCGCGGCCATCGCCAATGCCGTGGCCCAGGGTGACCTGACGGTGCACGTACCCCTGGCACCAGGCGACACCACCAGCGCCATGGCAGCCATGCGACGCATGTGCGAGAGCCTTACGCACATGGTCGGCACCGTGCGCTCCAGCAGCGACCTCATCGCCACCGGCGCGCAGCAGATCGCATCCGGCAACCTGGACCTCAGCGAGCGCACCGAGCGCCAGGCCGGCAACCTGCAGCAGACGGCGTCGGCGATGGAAGAGTTCAGCGGCACCGTCAAACACACGGCCGACGCCGCCACGCAGGCCACCACCCTGGCCCAACAGGCCAGCGCGGTGGCCCAGCGCGGTGCCGGCGTGGTGCAGGGCGTGGTGTCCACCATGGACGCCATCACCGCCAGCTCGCGCAAGATCGCAGAGATCACCTCGGTGATCGACGGCATCGCGTTCCAGACCAACATCCTGGCGCTCAACGCCGCGGTGGAAG
>CAYREA010000132.1:0-12832 GCA_964423075.1 uncultured Rubrivivax sp.
CATGCCGCCAGCGTTCAATCTGAGCCAGGATCAAACTCTTCAGTTCGATCTTGATTTGCTCTTAGGAATTGAAGTGAACTTCACTTCAAATATCCATGAGCGTTTAAGGTCAGGAGACCTGAACCAGTGTCGCCACCGGTTCTGGCACTCGCCTTCAAACGCCCACGCTTATCGGCTGTATGTTGTTAAAGAACTTCGCTCTGCGTTGCCGCTTTGCGCCGCCGATCAGTGATCAGCGAAGACCAAGATTCTGACATGTTTTTCAAACCACTGTCAAGCACTTGGGCTTTCTTCTTTTCGCTTCACGTCGCTGGCGTTTGTCGCGCCGGCTTTCTGTGCTGCGAAGAGCAGAGCCTGCGACTGTAGCACAGAAGTTTTTGAGGCCGCAAGCATCGGCCGAAATAATGTCCTAGGCTGCCTCGCGGACCCGGCAGCACTCAGTGCGGCAATCGGGCACCGATGATCCGCCGCACGGCATCGGCCGGGTCTTCCGAGGCCAGCACGGCGGGAAGGTCGGCGGTCAGCACGCGCGTGTCGGCCCTGAGTACGCGCTGCTTGATCGACGCGATGCGCGCCGGGTGCATCGAGAAGCTGCGCAAACCCATTGCGAGCAGCAGTTCGGTGAACGCCGAATCGCCCGCCATCTCCCCGCAGACGCTGACGCCGCGGCCGCTAGCATTCGCGCGGGCTATGGTCTGGTGCAGCAGATGCAGCACCGCCGGGTGCCAGGGGTCATAGAGGTGAGCCACCGCCTCGTCAGCACGGTCGATCGCCAAGGTGTACTGGATCAGGTCGTTGGTGCCGACGGAGACGAAGTCGAAGTGCTGCAGGAAGCGGTCGATCATCAAGGCCGCCGCGGGCACCTCCACCATCGCGCCCACTTCGACCTGGCTGAAGGGCCGCCCTGCTTCGTCGAGTTGCTGGCGCGCGCGCGCCAGGGACTCGAAGATCGAGCGGACCTCGGCCATCTGCGCCACCATCGGAATGAGGATGCGCACCTTGCCGTAGGCGCTGGCGCGCAGCATCGCGCGCAGCTGCTGCCTGAACATGCCCGGCTCAGCCAGGCTCCAGCGGATGGCGCGCAGGCCAAGCGCCGGGTTCAGGCCATGTTCGTGTCGCAGTTCCTGCTGTGACATGCGCTCCAAGGGCTTGTCGGCGCCGACATCCACGGTGCGGATGGTCACCGGCAGGCCCTGCAGCGCCACCACGGCGTCGCGGTAGGCCTCGAACTGCTCGTCCTCGCCCGGAAGGTCGTCGCCGCGATTCATGAACAGGAACTCGCTGCGGAACAGGCCGACGCCCACGGCACCCGCCTCCAGCGCGCCAGCCGCATCGCCGGGCATTTCGATGTTGGCCAGCAGCTCCACCGCCTGGCCGTCGAGCGTGACCGCCGGCGTATGCCGCAGGCGGTTCAGGCGTGCGCGCTCAAGCTCGCTCTGGCGCTGGCGGAACCGGTACTCCTCCAGCACGATGGGCGTCGGATTGACGATGACGACACCTGCATCGCCGTCGATGACCACCCAGTCGTCCTGGCGGATCAGCCGGCTTGCCTCGCGAGCGCCGACCACGGCCGGGATGTCCATGCTGCGCGCGACGATGGCGGTGTGCGACGTGCGCCCACCGACATCGGTGACGAACCCAGTGAAGACGCTGCGCTTGAACTGGATCATGTCGGCCGGCGCGACGTCGTTGGCCACCAGCACCAGCGGATCTTCGCCGGCGAAGTCGCGCGCCGCCTGCGCAGCAGCCGGCGAGGTGGCGGCGCTGCGGCCGTCCCCTGCGGACAGCTCGCGCAGCAGCCGTTCGACCACCTGCTCGACGTCGGCCTTGCGTTCGCGCAGGTAGGGGTCATCCATCTCGTCGAACTGGCGCGCCAGCACTTCCAGTTGCGCTGACAGGGCCCATTCGGCGTTGTAGTGACGGTCACGGATCCACACCTTCGTGGCGCCGGTCAGCGTCTCGTCGTGCAGCAGCATCAGGTGCACGTCCAGCAGCGCGGCCAGCTCGTGCGGCGCCTCGGCCGGCAGTTCGCGCTTGAGTGCGACAAGTTCGTTGGCCACGGAGTTGCGCGCATCACGCAGCCGGGTGATCTCGTGGTCGATCTGCTCGATGGCCACGAAGTAGTGCGCCACGTCAACGCGGCTGGACGCCACCAGCACGGCGCGGCCGATGGCCACGCCCCGCGAAACCGGCAAGCCGAAGACCTGGATGCTCATGGGCCCAATGTAGCCCAGCGCGACGGGCGCAGTGTGAGTGTTCAGTGAACGGCGCTGTCCAGGCGTGACCCCGGGCAGCGCCGCTGCTATTCGCCTTCGCCGAACTTGCCGTTGATGAGGCTGCGCATCGCATCCACGGCCTGCTGCTCATCTTCGCCGACGGCCTCGATCTCGATCTCGCTGCCCATGCCGGCAGCCAGCATCATCACGCCCATGATGCTCTTGGCGTTCACGCGCCGCCCGTTGCGGCTGAGGTGGATGTCGCTCTTGAAGCCGCCAGCCAGCTTGGTGAGCTTTGCCGATGCGCGGGCGTGCAGGCCGAGCTTGTTACTGATCTGAATGCGGGTCTGGATCATCGCTGAGCGGTCGCTGGGGCTGGTCCTGGCGGCGGGCAACCGCCACCTGCATGATGCCCTGCCGCGCACCGTCCACGGCGCGCGTGACCAGTTCACTCAGGGGGAGGTGGGCGTAACACAGGGTGCGCCACAGCATGGGCACGTTGACGCCGGTGACGACGCGCGCCGAAGCCCCCTCCACCGCCGCCAGTGCAGCATTGCAGGGCGTCGCGCCAAAGGTGTCGACCATCACCAGCACGTCCGGATCGGGCAGCGCCTTCAACGCCGTGATGACGCGGGCGGTGGCTTCTTCCAGGCCCATCTGCGGCGGCACATCGACCGCCTTCACCTGCACCGCGCAATCGGCATACGTGTGCTGCGCCACGGTCAGCAAAGTGCTGGCCAGCGGGGCATGGGCGACGAGCAGGATGGATGGCATGGCGAAGCTCAGCGCGGATTATGGGCAGCAAGCCCGCGCCCGCGCAGAAACCAGAGGTAGGACAGCACTCCGCAGGCACCGAACACGGCAAAAGCGCAACGAAAGGCCGCAGCTTCGTCCAGGCCAGCCCCACGCAGCGCGTCGATGCCCAACCCCAGGCCCCACTGGATGCAGAACACGCCGGCGAAGATCACCAGGTTGAAGGCCGACAGCGCACGCCCGGCCAGTTCGGCCGGGAAAGCCGCGCCCACGGCCGGCTGGCTCACCGAGACGAAGGTGCAGGCCACGCACCACAGCGCCCAGTGCGCCGCCCCGGCCGCCGAACCCAGGCCGACGATGGCCGCCAGCACCACGAAGCACCAGGGCAGGCCCCAGGTGACCAGCCACCAGGCGTCGAGCCCGCGCCTGGACAGGCGCGGCATCACGAAGCCCCAGGCGGCAAACGCACACAACATGCTCAGGTTGATGGCCAGCAGGCCCTGCGCAGACTGCAGCGGCGTCCAGCCCGCCACACGCGTCAACCAGGGGCCTGCCCACAGCGCCTGCACGGCAATCAGGCCGCCGTAGACGAAAAAGGCCAGCGGCACCGCCCGCCTGAACGCCGGGTGGCGCGCGATCTGCGCGTAGCCGCCCGCAGCCGCCTGCCCCGGCGTTGTTGGCGCGTCGGCGGGCACCAGGACGGCGATGACGGCAGCGGCCACGGCCAGCAGCACGGCCACGGCCCAGAACAGGCCACGCCAGCCCAGCACCGGCAACAGCAGTTGCACCGGCATGGTCGAGGCCACCATGCCGAGCGAGCCGGTCATCAGCATCCAGGAGTTGGCCCGCAATTGCGCACTTTCGCTGAAGTGGCGCCGGTAGCAGGTGAGTGGTGCCATCAGGCAGGCGCCGACGCCAGCGCCGATGAGCGCCCGCGACGCGATCAAGGCCGGCAGGCCGGTGGCCGCCGCGAATGCCGCGCAGCCGAGCACGGCCACGCCCAGCAGCACGAGCAGGGTGCGGCGCGGGCCGAAGCGGTCCAGCGCGCGTCCCAGCGGCAGCTGCAGCGCGGCGAAACCGAAGAAGTACGCGCCGGCGAGCAGGCCCAGGTCGGCCGCGTGCAGGCCAAGCTCCTGGCTGAAGACTGGCGCCAGCGTGGCCGTCACGGCGCGCAGCAGCGCCGACAGGAAGTAGGCAAAAGCGAACGCGAGAAAGACGAGGGCCGCGCGCCCGGCAGCCATGTTCATCGCGGTGGACGCAACGAAGCAATGAAGGTGTCCGCCGCCTCTTCGCGCAGCGCCTCACCCAGCACCGAGGCCTGGAACACCCGGGTGCCGATGGCAAACAACGCCAGCTCCATCTGCGCCGGCTTGCCGTCGGGCAGTCGCCCGTTCAGGCGCTGTCGCAGGCTGGCCTCATTGGGTGTCGCTCCGGTCAAGGACAGGGGCTGCGAACGGATCGGCGCGCCGGCCAGGTTGCGTGCCGCGGCGGCAGCCAGTTCCTGCAGCGCGGGCTGCACACGCGCAGGATCGGCCACATCGGCATGGGCCAGGCCGAAGGTCTGGCCGTCGGCGCTGCACACCAGCAGCACCAAGGCCACGGGTGAGCCGGCCAGCGGCAGCGTGCGCTGCTGGCGCACCGGCTTGCAGGGGAACTGCAGCTGCAGGCCCGCGGCGTCGGCTTGCACATCACGCCAATCCAGAGCCGGGGCGCAGGCGGTCAGCGCCGCGGCCAGCAACAGCGTCGCGTGGCGGCCGTGTGTGTGTGTCATCCGGCGATTATTCAGGGCCGCTGCCGGAGAATCACCCCGCATGAGCGAAACCAAACAAGTCCTGCCCGCCGGCGCGCTGGCGGGCGTGCGCGTGCTGGACCTGTCGCGCGTTCTGGCCGGCCCCTGGTGCACGCAAACCCTGGCCGACCTGGGCGCCGAGGTCATCAAGATCGAACGACCACCCGCTGACGGCCACCCCGGCGGCGACGACACACGCGGCTGGGGCCCGCCTTTCCTGAAGGACCGCGAGGGGCACGACACCGCCGAAGCCGCCTACTTCCTGGGCGCCAACCGCAACAAGCGATCAGTGACGGTCGACATCGCCACGCCCGCGGGCCAGAGACTGATCCAGCGCCTGGCCGCCACCTGCGACGTGGTGGTGGAGAACTTCAAGGTCGGCGACATGGCACGTTACGGCCTGGACGCCGCCAGCATGCTCGGCCGGCAGCCGCGCCTGGTCTACTGCTCGATCACCGGATACGGCCAGACCGGCCCCTACAGCGAGCGCGCCGGCTACGACTACGCCGTGCAAGGCCTGGGCGGCCTGATGAGCGTGACCGGCGAACGCGACGACCTGCCCGGCGGCGGCCCGCAGAAGGTGGGCGTGGCCGTGGCCGACCTCTTCACCGGCATGTACGCCACCGTGGCCATCCTGGCCGCGCTGCGCCACCGCGACACCACCGGCCAGGGCCAGGCCATCGACATGGCGCTGCTCGACACCCAGGTGGCCATGCTGGCCAACCTGGGCGCCAACTACCTGGTGACGAAGCAGGCCCCGCGTCGCGCCGGCAACGCACACCAGAACATCGTGCCTTACCAAGTGTTCGAGGTGGCCGACGGCCACGTGATCCTGGCCGTGGGCAACGACGAGCAGTTCCGCCGCTTCTGCACCGTGGCCGGCTGCCCCGAACTGGCCGCGGACGAGCGCTACGCCCGCAACGCCAGCCGGGTACGCCACCGTGCGTCGCTGGTGCCGCTGCTGGCCGAGCGGCTCAAACAGCGCCCGCGCGCCGACTGGCTCGCGGCCCTGGACGCCGCCAAGGTGCCCTGCGGCCCCATCAACGACCTGGCCGAAGTGTTTGCCGACCCGCAGGTGCTGCACCGTGGCATGCGCGTGCCCGTGGCGCACCCCCTGTCCGACCAGCTGGAACTGGTGGCCAGCCCGCTGAAGCTGTCGGCCACGCCGGTGACGCTGCGCCACCCGCCGCCGTTGCTGGGCCAGCACACCGACGAGGTGCTGGCCGAGGCCGGGCTGGGCGTGGAAGAGGTCTCACAACTGCGCGCCCAGGGTGTGATCGGGCCTTTTGTCACCGGCTCGGCGTGACTTAGTTACGCCCCCCTAGCTCCCGGCCTCAGGCACACACCATGGGGCTTTCGGTGAATGGGCCTCTGAATTAGGATGCCGATGCGGGTTTGAAATCCGCACCATGCCGGCGCCGCGGGACGGGTTACAAAACGCGCGGCACGGCACCCACAAACCTACAAGAAAAGTGCATCGATGGACCTGACGGACCTTGGCCGTCCGGCTGGCGCTTCCACCTCACGGAACGTCGAGCCGTTGGACCCCCAGGCGCTGATCGCGCAGCTGGGCAGCGAGGTTGCGAGCACCCTGTCCTCGGCCCTGGAACGGGTGGCCACCCTGGCCGCCACCGGCCGCATCGACAGAGACGGCCTGCGCGCCCTGCGCGACGAAATCGACCTGGCGCGCCGCGCCGGCATCATGGGCCAGCAGGTGGTGCGCCTGTGCAACGGCCGCGTTCAGCTGGCCAGCGAAAGGCTCGACCTCACCGGCCTGCTGCGTGAAGCCCTGCTGCAGCGCAGTCGCGAGATCGACGCCCGCGGCATCGAAGTGCGGCAGGTGTTCACCGCCGCCGAGGTGATGAGCGACGCCACGCTGCTGTTCTCGCTGCTGCAGACGCTGCTGGACTGGAGCTTCGAACACGCCGTCTCGCGCATCGACCTGAAGATCGACATCAAGAGCTGGCCCTCGCACGCACGCCTCACCGCCGCCTACGCGCATCGCCAGCCCGACGAAGCCGACAGCAGCGTGCCCACCACCGGCGCCGAAGGCGAGGCGCGCTTGAACACGATGTCCTGGCGCCTGCTGCAGCAGACAGCCCTGGTGCTGGGCCTGGTGGTGCAGCGCAAGGACACGCCGGGCACCACCGAACTGGTGCTCGAATTCCCCGACACGCTGGCCGCGCGACTGCCGGGGCTGGATTCGGTGGAGTCTTCGGTCGACCCGGCGGTGGCCTCTTCATCCGTCCAGGCCCACAACTCGCAGCCGCTGGCCGGCCGCCACATCATCGTGCTGGCCGCGCGGCGCGAGGTGCGCAACGTGGTGCGCGAAGCACTGCGCCCCATGGGCCTGATGGTCGACTTCGTCGCCTCGGTGGACGAAGCGCGCGAGTTCTGCGCCGACGGCCTGCCGCACGCGATGATCTACGAGGCCTCGCTGGCCGGCGAACGTTTCGAGCGCCTGCGCACCGAGATGCTGGCCGAGGTGCCCACGCTGCCCTTCATCCGCATCGCCGAACAGGGCAAGGCCTTCGAGGTGCTGAATCTCGGCGGCCGCCAGTTCGCCAGCGTGGGCCGCGACGCCATCATCGAAGCGCTGCCTGCGGCGCTGATGTTCGAGCTGTCGCGCAACCCCTGATCGGGTTCAGCCGCCGAACACCTTCTTCAGGATCGCGCTGCCGGTCTTGAGCGGGTCGGCGCGGATCTTCTTCTCCTCTTCGCCGATCATGAAGAACAGGCCGTCCAGCGCCTTGCCGGTGACGTACTTCTGCACGTTGGTCTCGTCGCCCTTGATGAGCCCCATGTCGGCGGCCCTGGCAGCCACGCGGTTGTAGCGGTCGGCCAGCTGCACCTTCTCGGTGGACTTGGTGACGATGGGCAGGAAGCGCTCGCCCAGCGGCGCGCGCGTCTTGCCGGCGAAGTAGTCGGTGACGGACGTGGAGCCGCCCTTGACGATCTTCAGCGCGTCGTCCACGGTCACCGCCTTGGCGGTGCTGACGAACAGCGACTTGGCCTCGGGCACGGCCGATTCGGCAGCGCGGTTCATGGCTGTTTCCAGCTCGTCCACGCGTTTGCCCTGGCCCAGCTTGCGCATCAGCTTGGCGGCATCCTCGAGGTAGCCCGGCAGCGGGATGCGCACCTTGGGGTTCTTCAGGAAGCCGTCCGAGCGCCCCAGCTGCGCCACCGCGGCCAGCGCGCCGCGCTCCAGCGCGGCGCGGATGCCCGCCGCGGCGTCGCTCTCGTTGGCTGCGGCCCACAGCCAGCCGGGCCAGCCGGCCACCAGCAGGGCTGCCGTAACATCGCGCCGCTCCATGAAATCTCCTTCTGCGTTGAACAGCCCCGATCTTGCACGCCGCCGCGCCACGCTGGCAATTCAGCGGGTGTGGCCGTGATCGGCCGCCTCTGCGGCCTGCTGGCCGAGAAGTCGCCGCCGCAGGTGCTGGTGGACGTGCACGGCGTGGGCTACGAGCTCGACGTGCCGATGAGCACCTTCTACAACCTGCCGGGCCTGGGCGAGCCGGTGACACTGCTCACGCACTTCGTCGTGCGCGAAGACGCGCAGCTGCTTTACGGCTTCCTCACCGCCACCGAACGCAGCACCTTCCGCGAGCTGGTGAAGATCAGCGGCGTCGGCCCGCGCACCGCGCTGTCCATCCTGTCGGGGCTGAGCGTGGCCGAGCTGGCCCAGGCCGTCACCCGCCAGGACGGCGCGCGGCTCGTGAAGGTGCCCGGCATCGGCAAGAAGACGGCCGAGCGGCTGCTGCTGGAGCTGAAAGGCAAGCTCGGCCCCGACCTGGCCCAGCCCAGCGCCACCGCGCTCAGCGACGCCCAGGCCGACATCACCCAGGCGCTGCAGGCCCTGGGCTACAACGAGCGCGAGGCTCAGGCCGCGCTGAAGGCGCTGCCCGCCGACGTGGGCGTGAGCGACGGCATCAAGCTGGCGCTGAAGGCGCTGAACCGCTGAGGGCCCGCGGCCTCAGTGCTTGTGCTCGCCGGCGTCGGCGCGCATGGTGGTCACCTTCACGTCGACCTTCACCTCGCCGGCCTTCTCGAACTTCAGCGTCATCGGGAAGCTGTCGCCGGCCTTCAGCGTCTTGTTCAGGCCGATGAACATGATGTGCAGCCCGCCGGGTTGCAGCATCACCGTGGCACCGGCGGGCACGTCGATGGCGTCGACCGGGCGCATGCGCATCACGTTGCCGTCCATCTCCATCTTGTGCAGCTCGACGGTCTTGCTGACGCCGGCGCTGGCCGACACCAGCTTGTCGGCCGCCGCACCACCGGTGATGGTGAGGAAACCACCGCCCCCGGACTGGCCGGCGACGGTAGGGCGGGCCCAGACCTTCTCGACCTTGACGGCGTTCTGGGCCTGGGCGGCAGCAGCGGCCAGCAGCGTGGCGGCGATGAGGGTGCGGCGAATGGCGTTCATGCGGGTCTCCTGTCTCGATGCGATGGATTGTGGATTCAATGCGCGTGGCCTGCGGCGGCCTTGGGCTGCACGTCCAGCGGTGTGTCCCAGTCCCACTGGCCCTTCTCGCACAGCTGCTGCACCTTGAACGTCGCGGGCCCCGGCGCGGCCGGCACCTGGCCGCGCAGCACGAACTCGTCGTAGTGCGCGTCGGCCAGCCAGGCCTCGCGGCTGGCGGCCTTCCAGGTGATTTCGACCACGTCGTCGGTCACCTTGCGGCCGTGGCTTTCGTAGGGCTGGGCGAGCGCTGCGCGCGTGATGCTGAGGGTCCAGCCCGGCTTGGGCATGGGCTTGGCCCCGCGAAAGCCCGCCGGCAGTCGCACGGTGAGCGTGTGTGTGGCCGTGCCCTCGCAGCCGTGGCCGACACGCAGCACGGCCTTGTAGCTGCTTTCGGCGGTAGCGCGCGGCTGCTCCAGCGTGACGTGGGCCTGCGCCGCGCCGGCGGCCAGGATGATCAGAGCGGTGAAGGTCTTGTTCACAGGTCGAACCTCAGTTCAGCGCTGTAGCTGCGCTGCGGATAGGGGTGGAAGTTCCAGTACCGGTAGTTGTTCAGGTTGTCGATGCCGACGGCGGCGCTCCACTGCCTGTTGATCTTCCAGTGCAGGCGCACGTCGGTGGTGACGAACTTGCTGAAGCCCTGGTAGGTGAAGCCGTTGACGTCGCTGTTGTTGAGCTGGCCGTATTGCGAGCTGCCGTAACGTGCGCCGAAGCTGCCGGTGAGCGCGTCAGTGAGCCTGTAGCTCAGCAGAAGGCTGGCGCGCCACTTCGGCACCCGCGGCTGTTGCTTGCCGATGGTGTCGCCCGGCGTCACGACGTAGCTGCTGTTGGCCTTGATGACGCTGTCGGCGTAGGTCAGGCTGCCCTGCAGGTCCAGGCCTCTGACGAACAGATCGGGCGCGTCGTACGCCGTCTCCAGGCCGATGGTGCGGATGCGGTCGATGTTCTGCACGCTGTTGACGATGGGCGTGGTGCCGGCAATGGCCTGCGAGTACAGCGCGTCGGTGGTGGCCTCGTGGAACAGCGTGTTGCGCAGGCGCTGCGTGCCGGCCAGCGTGAGCTCGGAGCTGAACTCGGTGGTCCAGCTCTTTTCGGGTTTCAGCGCCGGGTTGGTGACGGCGTCCGTGCCCGCGTTGCCCTGGAACAGTTCACCCACCGTCGGCACGCGCACGGCGCGGCCGGTGCTGAGCTTCAGCGCCCAGCCCTCGTGCACCTGGAAGCCCAGGGCCGCCTTGGGCGACAACCCGTCTTCGCGGCGGGCCTGGAAGGGCACCGGTGGCGCCGCGCCGCTGGTCTTGGCGCCGTTGTCGGCCGTCCACTGCTCCCAGCGCAGGCCCAGCACCGCCTTCCAGCGCGGTGAGAACTGCCAGGCATCCTGCGCATAGAGGCTGCGCAGGCGGGTGTCGCCCTGAAAGCTGCTCAGCGGCGTGGTGGGGCTGCCGCCGGTCCATTCGGCGGCGTTGTCGATGCGCTGGCGCCAGTTGTAGCTTTCCTCTTGCACGCCGAAGTCGGCATGGTGGTCGGCGTTCGGCCGCCACACAGCCTTGGCCGCGAGCGTGTGCCAGCCGGTGCCCTTCAGGTCGGTGATGCGGCCGGCACCGGCCGTGGTGGGCACACGCGCGCGGTCACGCTGGTAGGCGTAGTCGCTGGCAGCCAGGCTCCAGTCGAAGCTGCCGCCTCCGCGCGACTGCAGGGTCAGCCCCAGCATGCGGTGATGCAGGCCTTCGGCCGAGGTGTCGGTGGCCTGCCCGCTCAGGTAGCTTTCGCTGTGGCCATCGGAGCGGTTGCGCCAGTCGGCCCACAAGGCCGTGGCGCGCAGCGTGGGCAGCAGGTCCCAGGCCAGCTTGGCCTTGGCTTGGTCCTGCCGCGTGCGGTAGATCGTGCCGGCCTCGGTGATGTAGATGGGTGCACCGAAGCGGTCCTGCGCGGGCACTGCGCCGGCGGCGGGTGTGCTGCGGCTGCCGAAGGTCAGCGGCTGGCCGCGGCTGTCCAGCCGGTTGAGCTGCAGGCGCCACGACCACGCACCCTGGCGGTCGCCCAGCGAGGCGCCGGCCTGCCAGCCGCCATAGGTGTCCTTCGTGCCGTACAGCTCGAAGGGCTGCACGAAAGCGCCGACCTTGGCGTGGGCCTCGAACTTCTGCGGCATGCGCGTCACGTAGTCCACCACCGCACCGACGCTGTTGCCCGGGTAGGCGGCCGAGAACGGGCCGTAGAGCACGTCCACGCGCTCGATCTCCTCGGGCGTCACCAAGCCCCAGCGCGGCGTGAAGGCGGCGCCGTTGCCCAGGTAGTTGGACAGCAGGATGCCGTCGGCATAGACCATCGAACGCGCGCTGTTGCCGGTGCCGCTGGCGCGGCTGGACAGCACGGCGTGGTTGTAGTCGCCGATGTAGCGCTTGCGCACCAGCAGGCTGGGGAAGTAGCGCAGCGCGTCTTCGCTGTCGCTGGCGTTGATCCTGGTTTCGATCTCGGCGCCGGTGATGCTCTCGATGGTGGTGGGAATCTGCGTCGGCAGCGAACTCGGCCGGCCGCCGGTGATGGTGACGATGCCGGCGGCCCGCACGGGCGCTTCGGCCACGACGGTCTGCGCCTGGCAGGCGCTGCTGGCGGCCAGCGCCAGCAAAGTGGGTCTCAACAAGGGATGTCTCCTGACGGCCGCGTTTCCAGCGCGGCAACGAACGTTCAGGCCCGTGGCAACGGGCCGGCGAAGTTGCGGGTCAGAAGAAGGAAGGCGGGCCGCGCGGCTGCGCGCTGCGCCAGGCGTGGAGCGTGCGCGGCGCGTGCAGGAACAGCGCCGGCGGCTCGGCGGCGCTCAGCGGCAAGGGCAGCGCGGCCGGCGGCGCCGGCGGCAATGGTGGTGTGTCGGCGCCCAGGGCGCAGAGCGGGCAATGCTCCAGATGGCCGGCGGCCTGCACCGGCGTACCGGTATCGACGGCCTGCGCCGCGTCCACCGAGACCAGGCGCATGCCCTGCGGCGTGCACACCTCGGCCCAGGCCGAGGCGCCGCGCGCAAAGGCCAGCGCGTGCGACAAGGTGGGCAGCAGCGCCAGCGCCAGCATCGCCGCCAGGGCGAGCCAGAGGGGGAAGCGGGAGGCGCGGGGCAGCATGGCGGAAGGCGGCGCAGTCTACCCGCTCGTCATAATCGACCGATGGCGATCAAGACGGATGATTTCGGCCCGAGCCCCGACGATGCACCCGTCAGGCGGGTGGTCAGTACCGCACCCGCCTCGCCCAACGAAGAGGCCATCGAACGCGCGCTGCGGCCGAAGGAGCTGGACGCCTACGTCGGCCAGATGAAGGCCCGCGAGCAGCTGGAGATCTTCATCGGCGCCGCCAGGCACCGCGCCGAGGCGCTCGACCACGTGTTGCTGTTCGGCCCGCCCGGCCTGGGCAAGACCACGCTGGCCCACATCATCGCCCACGAACTCGGCGTGAACCTGCGCCAGACCAGCGGCCCGGTGCTGGAAAAGCCCAAGGACCTGGCGGCCATCCTCACCAACCTCGAGCGCAACGACGTGCTCTTCATCGACGAGATCCACCGCCTGAGCCCGGTGGTCGAGGAGATCCTGTACCCGGCGCTGGAGGACTACCAGATCGACATCATGATCG
>CAYREA010000133.1:0-12818 GCA_964423075.1 uncultured Rubrivivax sp.
ATGTTCGAGGTGGATGACTTCGAGCGTTATGTGCAGGTGCAGGCCGAGGCCGCGCTGCGCCACCTGGCTTCGCAGTACCCGTATGACGAAGGCGAGGCCGAAGGCACGTCGACCGTGACTCTGCGCGGCGGCATGGACGAGGTCTCGGACGCCCTGCGCGTGGAACTGCAGGCCCGCTTCGCCAAGGCCGGCGTGAAGGTGCTGGATGCGCGCCTCACGCACCTGGCCTATGCGGCCGAGATCGCGCAGGTGATGCTGCGCCGCCAGCAGGCCGAGGCCATCATCTCGGCGCGCCACAAGATCGTGCAGGGCGCAGTGAGCATGGTGGAAGCGGCGATCCGCGGGCTGTCGGATCGCGAGATCGTGGTGCTCGACGACGAGCGCAAGGCGGCCATGGTGAGCAACCTGCTGGTGGTGTTGTGCTCAGACCGCGACACGCAGCCGGTGGTGAACGCCGGCACGCTCTACAACTGACGCGCTGCGCTGCCGGTCATGGCCAGCCCGGGCAAGAAATCGTTCCCGCTGCGGATAGACCCGGAGCTGTGGGCCGAGGTTGAGCGGCTGGCGGCGCAGGAGTTGCGCAGTGCGAATGCGCAGGTGGAGTTTCTGCTGCGCGAGGCGTTGGCGCGGCGGGGGGTTCGGGTGAAGCCGCCGGCTGCGCGGGGGAGTCGGGAGTCGCGTTGACTCGATGCTTGCCGGGTCTCGCCCCGGCGGGCGACCTACTTTCTTTGCTGGTGCAAAGAAAGTAGGCAAAGAAAGCACCTGGAAGAGACTTCGACTTTTACCGTTGGGATCGGTCGCTGCGCTCCGTTGATTTGTCTCGACGGTCTCGCGAAGGGTCGCTCGACATTTATGACTTTTTCAGAGCGAGGTACCGAAGCGATAGCTCGCTCGCTCATGCACAAAACCAATACCAATACCAAGACCGGGTCCGGGCTGCTTTGCGGCGTTTGAACACCCGTTCTGTCCTGTCAGCCTGCTCGATGCCGAATCAGCCGTAAATGTCGAGCGACCCTTCGCGAGACTGTCTAAACAGACCATCGGAGCGCAGCGACCGATCCCAACGGTAAAAGTCGAAGTCTCTTAGGTGCTTTCTTTGGTTCCTTTCTTTGCACCAGCAAAGAAAGGGACTCGCCCGCCGGGGCGAGACCCGGCAAGCCAAAACGTCAACCGACGTACTTCACCAAGCACAAACTCACCGCCGGAAAAAACAGCAACAACAAAGTCCGCAAGGTATCGCTGATCAAAAACGGCATCACCCCCCGATAACTCTCCGCAATCGGAATGTCCTTCGCCATGCTGTTCACCACATACACATTCAGCCCCACCGGCGGCGCCAACATCCCGAAGCCCACGGTCATCAAGACCATGATGCCGAACCAGATCGCCACGCTCTCTTTCGGCATGCCGAAGTCCAGCCCCATGACCATCGGGAAGAAGATCGGGATGGTGAGCAGGATCATGCTCAGCTCGTCCATCACCGCGCCCAGCACCACGTAGAACAGCAGGATCGCACCCACCACCATCACCGGCGGCAGGCCCCAGCCCTGCACCACGCCGGCCAGCTGGGCCGGCACTTGCGTGAGCGCCAAAGAGGCGTTCATCAGGTCGGCGCCCAGGAAGATGAGGAAGATCATCGCCGACGACTCGGCCGTGGCCAGGAAGCAGATCTTGAACTTGGCCCAGGTGATCTCGCGCTTGAGCAGCGCAGCGATGAAGGTGGCCGCGGCACCCACCGCCGCGCCTTCGGTGGGCGTGAACTTGCCGCTGTAGATGCCGCCGAAGACGATGAGGAAGACGATGGCGATGGGCGCGATGCCCGACAGCGCCTGCAGCGTGAGCCTGGGCGCTTCGTCGTGTTCGGGCGCGTGGCCGGGCACCAGCCGCACGTAGATCGATATCGCCACCATGTAGCCCAGCATCGCGATCAGCCCCGGAACCATGGCCGCGGCGAACAGCTTGGCGATGTTCTGCTCGGCCAGGATGGCGTAGATCACCAGCGGCACCGAAGGCGGGATCAGGATGCCCAGCGTGCCGCCCGCGGCCAGCGTGCCGGTGGCCAGGCGCCCGCTGTAGCCGTGCTTGCGCATCTCGGGCAGCGCCACCTGCGTGATGGTGGCCGCGGTGGCCACGCTGCTGCCGCAGATGGCGCCGAAGGCCGCACAGGCCATCACCGCCGCCATCGCCAGGCCGCCCTTGAAGCGGCTCATCACCGCGGCCGCAAACTGGAACAGCGCGCGCGAGATGCCGCCCTGGGTGGCGAAGTTGCCCATCAGGATGAAGAGCGGAATCACGCTCAGGTCGTAACTCGCAAAACGCGCGAAGGCCTGGGTGTTGAGAAAGCTCGCCAGCGGCAACCAGCCCGCCTGCAGCACGTAGCCCACCACGCCGGCGGCGAACATCGCAATGGCAATCGGCGTGCGCAAGGCCATCAGCACCAGCATCACGCCGAAGATCAGCAGCGTCAGCGTGATCGGCGTCATGCGCGCGCCCCGCTGCCTTCGAAGCTCTGGAAGCCGCGCAGCGCCTGCGCCAGCGCAATGGCGGTGGTCAGCGCCAGCGGCGGCACCATGCCGACGTAGACCACCCATTCCGGAAAGCCCAGCATCATCGAGCCGGCCTGGCTCTTCCAGGCGTTGAGGCCACCGATGCCGGTGCGCCACGTCATCAGCCCCATGGCCAGCGCCAGCAGCAGCGCGCCGAAACGGTCGAGCTTCTCTTGCGTGGCGGCCGAGGCGCGGCTGGTGAAGAAGTCGACCATGATGTTGCCGCGCCGCAGCTGGCACCAGGGCATGAAGAGGGCGATGGCGGCCCCCGCAGCCGAACCCGAAAGTTCGAAGTCGCCGACGATGGTCCAGCCCGTGGTGTTGCGGCCGATCAGGCTGACGCAGGTCATCAGCGTGATCACGGTCAGCAGCACGCCGGCGAGCACCGCGCACAGCTTGGCCAGGGCTTCGAGCAATTTCAAGATCAGGTCTTCCGAAGTTCAGTACTGGGTGGGTGGAAAGCTCGCGCGCAGGCCGTCGAGCGCCGCGCTCAGCTTGATCTGGCAAGACAACCGGCTGCCCGGCTGCTGCGGGTGCGCCGTCATCTCCAGCATCGCGGCTTCGTCGTCGCTCACGGGCGGCAGCCGCGCCAGCCATTCGGGCGCCACGATGACGTGGCAGGTGGCGCAGGTGAGGCAGCCGCCGCAATCGGCCGCCACGCCGTCCAGCCCCGCGTCGATGGCGGCCTGCATCAGGCTGCGGCCGATGCGGCCGGTGATGGGGCGCGGTGTGCCGTCTGCGTCCTGCAGCTGCAAGTGGATGGTGGCCATGAAATCAGTAGCGCCCGAGGTACTCGCGGCGCTCCCACAGCGGCTTGTCTTCCGCCTGGGCGTGGCGCGCGAGTTCCTGGCGCTTGATGGCGCGGTACAGCGCCACCATGGGCGCGCCCAGGCCTTGCTGCAGCACCGTGTCGGCTGTCAGTGCATCCAGGGCGTCAGCTAGGCTCTGCGGCAGCGCCGGGTGGCCGGGGGCGTAGGGCGTGTCGGCCGCCGGCGGCGGCAGCAGGCCGCGGCGCAGGCCGTGCAGGCCGGCGTGGACTTGCGCGGCCATCGTCAGGTAGGGGTTGGCCATGGGCTCGCCGATGCGGTTCTCGATGCGTGTGGCGGCGTCGCCCGGGTGGCCGATGACACGCAGCATGGCGCCGCGGTTGTCGCGCCCCCACACCGCTGCCTGCGGCGCCATCACGCTGCCGCGAAAGCGCGCATAGGCCGGGATGCTGGTGGCGCAGATGGCCGCCAGCCCCGGCGCATGCGCCAGCAGGCCGGCCAGCCAGTGCGTGCCGGCGTCGGACAGCACGCGGCGCGCGTCACCCGCATCCCCCGCCGCCGCGTCGCGCACCATGGCATTGCGCCCCTGGCCGTCCACCAGCGACTGGTGCAGGTGCCAGCCACTCGCCACCGAACCCTGCAGCGGCGGCACGCAGACAAAGCTGGCCAGCCAGCCCGCCCGCCGCAGCGCCTGGCGCATGGCATTGCGGAACAGGATCATCTGGTCGGCCGCGGTCAGCGCGTCGGTGGGCGCGAACACGGCTTCCACCTGGCTCGGGCCCAGTTCGATTTCGAGCGAACGCAGCGGCAAGCCCAGCGCCAGCGCCGTGCGGCGCACGATGGCGAAGGGTTCGGCCAGCAGGTCGGCATGTTCATCGGCCAGCAGGCGATACCCCGGGTGGCTGTGGCGCAGCCGGGGCGGCTCCGAAGGCCAGGCGATGCCTTCCGGCGCCAGGCCCTCGTCTTCGATGCGGTGGATGTGGAACTCCACCTCCAGCCCGCACTGCAGGCCGTAACCTTCACGCGCCAGTTCGGCCAGCGCCTGCTGCAGCACACGCCGCGGGTCTACATGCACCGGGCTGCCGTCGTCCCACCAGGCTTCGGCGCGCAGCCAGGCGGTGCGCGGGGCCCAGGGCAGGATCTGCAGGCTGGCCGGGTCGGGCCGCAGCACCAGGTTGTTGGCCGAACCAAAACCCGGCAGCGCCGCCAGCGCGCCGGGTTCGAAGACGTTGAAGGCGGTGCGGTCAGACGTGTCCTTCAGCAGCACCGTGCTGACCATGCCGATGCCATCGCGCAGCGCCGCATCCAGCGCCGGCCCCGGCCGCACCAGCGTCTTGCCGCGCCAGCTGCCGTGCAGGTCGGCCCAGGCGATGCGCACCTGCTCGACGCCCTCGGCGTCCAGCCGCTCGGCCAGCGTCATGCGCGCGCCGCGGCGGCCGGCGCCAGCCAGGCCGCACCCTGGCGCTTGGCCGCAGCCGCTTCCTGCCAGAAAGTCTGCCAGGCCTGCGCCGGGGCGATGCAGTCGATCGTGTCGGGCCCCTGCAGCGCCGCCGCGGCCTCGGCCGCCAGCACCATCGGCGGCGTGCCGCCGGCCTGCACGGTGGCGATGGCCTTCAGCAGCTGGCGCCGGTTGGCCATGATCACCTTGTCGCTGGTGCCCAGGTGCTCGCGCGTGCGGTCCTGGATGCGGCCCATGCTTTCCACGGCCCACTGGTCGTGCAGGTTGATGTCGTCTTCGCCCATGCCCAGGAAGGTGCGGGTGCGCTGTTCCACCGGGTTGTAGTTCCAGTGGTCGTGGCGGCCGTGGATGGGCACGTAGTCGGGCAGCGTCATGTGGGCCAAGCGCTGCTGTCGCATGGTCTCGCGGTCGAGTGGTTCGGCAAAACTCGTGAAGAAGCTCCACCAGTAGGTGCGTTCGTCGTCCACCGGCACGTGCATCTGCGTGATGGTCATCGTCTCCGACAGCGGTATGACGAAGGTGCTGGGAAAAGCCGCGTGCGTCACCCGCACATGCGTGAGCTGTTCGTTGATGAGCCGCAGCGTGGTCAGCCGCGTGAGGCCCGGCGCCACTTCGTCGTGGTGGATCTCCGGGCTGCAGACCTCGCGCATCACACGCGTCATCGGCCAGCGCTCACCGCCCACTTCGCCCACGCTGGCGGCGCGGAACTGGCGGCCGTAGGTCTGCTCGAGGCTCTCGTCCTGCAGGTAGCGGTGCAGGAAGGAGGGATGCGCCGGGTCTATGCCCACCTCGAAGGCCTGCAGCCAGTTGCACTGCCACAGGCCCTTGAAGGCGAAGCTGTGGCTGGCCGGGGCGCGGAAGGCGTCGAAGGCCGGCAGCTCGGGCGGGGCCACGTCTTCAGGGCCCAGGTAGGCGAAGACCACGCCCGACTGCACGCGCAGCGGGTAGCTGCGCTGGCGCACGCGCTGGCACAGCGTGCTGCCCATCGGCTCGGCCGGCGTTTCCAGGCAACGCCCGTCGGCGGCAAACTTCCAGCCGTGGAAGGGGCAGCGGATGCCGTCGCCTTCGTGGCGCGCAAAGGCGAGGTCGGCGCCGCGGTGCGGGCAGTCGCGGTCGAGCAGGCCGAAGGAGCCATCGGCATTGCGGAACAGCACCAGGTCTTGCCCCAGCAGGCGCACGGCCTTCAGCGGGCGTTCGGCCATACGCGGGTCTAGGCGCGGATCGAACTCGTCCAGCAGCGCCAGCGGCTGCCAGTAGCGCCGCAGCAGTTCGCCACAAGGCGTGCCGGGGCCGATGCGGGTGATGAGGTCGTTCTGCGCGGCTTGCATCGTGCGGGGCAGTCTAGGGTGGGGCCCGGGGGCGGGCAAGCTGTGGCTTCTACGCGGGTGCGCGCGGGTCAGCCGGTCTCGGGGCCGGGTTCGGCGGCCGGCCCGCGGGGTGGTGCACGCAGGTCAAGCACCGCCGTGTGCGCCGCCTTGTCGTGCAGGCCCTGCCGGTTCGGGTCCCACAGGATCTGCAGGAAACCCAGGCCGCCGGTGGCCAGGCCCGCGGCATAACCGCCGTAGCGTTTGAGCGAGCGCAGCACCGTCATCGGCTTGCCCGTGAGTTCCACGATGCGCAGGCCGAAGACCTTCTTGCCCACCGTCTGCCCGCCCCACCAGGCCGGCAGCAGCGAGAAGTAGACGATGCCCCAGCCCAGACCGGCGCCGATGTCGTCGAGGAACTCGGACAGGCGGTCACGCAGGCGCAGCTTCTGCGGCTTGCGGGCTTCGGCCAGCTCGGCTTCGAGCTGCGCCACGCGGCGCGACAGATCCACCGCGGGCGCCGACGCGCTGGACGCCGCCGCCGACGCGGCCGAGGCCGCCATCTCCAGCGCACGCGCCACCACCACGGCGGCCGAAGCCGGCATGTCCACGCCGCGCAGGGCCTCGGCCACTTCGGCCAGCTCGGCCGCTTCTTCGGCCTTGGCCGCGGCGGCCGCCTCTTCGGGGTGGCGCCAGGCCTCGTAGCGCTGCTGCGCTTCCTGCAGCGCCAGCAGCAGCACCAGGGCTGCGCCCACCCAGCCCACCAGGTTGCGCCGCGAGGCCGGCGCCGAACGTTGGCGCTGGCGCAGCTGCAGCAGCACCAGGCCCAGGCCCAACCACAGCCACAGGCCGCTGACGCCGGTGAGCAGCGCCACCACCAGCAGGTCTAGCCCCATCGCGGCGGCGCGGCGCACGGGGGTGCCCAAAGCGGCGCCGATGAGCGCCGGCGCCACGTTCAGGGGTTCGGGGGTGATCCAGCGCCGCGAGTCCTTCACGGCCGGCGGCAGCGCGCGCTGCAGGGCGTCTTTCACTCGCCCCCGCCGCCGCTGCAGCCGCCACCGCTGCAGCCGCTGCCGTCGCCGCCGGCACCGTCACTGCTGCTGCCGTCAAAGCCGTCGGTGCTGCCGTCCACCGAGGCATCGGCGAAGTCGCCGCCGCAGTAGACGGCGCCACCACCATCACCGCCCTTCTGCTCGCGCAGCGCCGAGCAGTCGGCCACGTAGTGGAAGCCGCCCGCCACGCCCAGCTTGGCGTCGATGGCAAACAGCAGCGGCAGCCGCGTCGGCTGCTTCGGGTTGATGTGCTCTTCCTGGCAGGCGAACCAGAAGCAGCGCCGCAAACCCGCATTGGCCACACGCGCGCCGCCACGGCCCAGCGCCACCGCCGGCGTGTGGTGCATGAAGCGGCCGAAGGCGTGGCGGCAGAAGGCCTGGTAGTTCTTCGTGTAGAGGATGAACTCGTGCCACAGGTCGTCGACCACCTGCGACGGCATGGAGACGTTGCGGCGGCCGCTCTTCAGGTGCGTGAGGAAGAACTGGCGCAGCGCGTGGGCGACGAGCTGGCAGTCTTTGGGGCTGAGGCCGGGGTGGTGCTTGCGCAGGCGGTCGAAGAGGCCTTGCGGCAGGGTGAAGCTGCGGATGTGGGCTTCGCGGCGCAGGGCGAGTTGGCGCTGCCAGAGGGCCAGGGCGAGCGCGCTGGGGATGAGGATGGCGGCGGCTAGGGCGAGGCTCATGGGTGGGGCTGAGGAGCGTTGAATGAGGCTAGCACGGCGGCCACGCTACGAGGCCTTCAGCGGCCGCTCGCAGTTTCACGGGACCTGACGCCGCCTGGTCGTCTGCCTCGGACCTGTTTCCTGACCTATTCGCCGCCTGAAGGACTCGGATTCTTCAGATCAGCGAACTTGGCCGCCATCGTCGGGTTGCCCTTCGTCAGCTTCTTGATCGTCACGTCCTGGGCCTTGTCGTTCGCCAGACGGAGATTCCTATCGGTGCCCAGCAGGGCGTCCTTGGTCTTCTGTAGGTGGTCGATCGACTTGTCGATCTCTGCAATCGCCTTCTGGAAGTGCCCGGCAGCCAAGTCGTAGTTCCTCGCGAATGCGGTCTTGAAGGTCTCGAGCTCCGTCTCGAACTTCGTGATGTCGATGTTCTGCGCCCGAACGAGCGCAAGCTCTGACTTGTACTTGAGCGAGTTGATCGCAGCATTGCGCAACAGCGTGATGATCGGCAGGAAGAATTGAGGGCGTACGACGTACATCTTCGGGTAGCGATGGAACACATCGACGATGCCGGTGTTGTAGAGCTCGCTGTCTGGCTCGAGCAGGGACACGAGCACCGCGTACTCGCATCCCTTCTCGGTGCGATCCTTGTCGAGCTCCTTTAAGAAGTCCTCGTTCCTGTTCTTCGTCGCGGTGCGGTCGCTTTCGTTCTTCATCTCGAACATGATCGAGACGATTTCGGTACCGGCATCGTCCAGGTCGCGAAAGATGTAATCGCCCTTGCTGCCCGTGCGCGCGTCGTTGTCCTTCTCGAAATAGGCCCTCGGGAACGCCGTCGCCCGAATGCGGTTGAATTCGGTCTCGCAGTGCTGCTCCAGTGTCTCGCCGACCATCTTCGTCGAGAGGCGAACCTTCATGTCCCGCAGGCGCTCGATCGCGTCGTCGCGATCCTTGATCTGCGTCTCGTACTTGTCCTTGAGCGACTTTTCGGCGAGCTGCTTCTCGAGTTCTGCCCGCGCAAGGCCGCTCTTCAGTTCGTCGCGCTCCTTCGCAATCGGGCTGACGGCCTCGGTGATCGCCAGCTTCTGGGTCACCTCGATGGCTTCGAGCCTGGCCTTCAGGCCCTGGATCTCCCCGTCCTTCGCCGCAGCGGCCTTCTGCAGTTCGTTCACAAGCATCGCCTCGGCGAGCCTGGACGCAGCCTGCTTGTCGTGTTTTGCGCGCTCGAGTTCATTGGCGAGCGCGTCTCGCTGCCTTTCCACGGCGCTGAGGGCCTCAGCCACGGCGAGCTTCCGCGCGATCTCAGCGGCATCGAGGCTCGCTTTCAGGGCCTGGATCTCGGAGTCCTTGACGGCGGCCGCCTTCTGCAGTTCGCCGGCGACCCGGGTGGTGGCCAGCTCGACGGCGTTCCGCTTGTCCTGCTCGGCCAACTCGAGCCGCTCGTGCAACTGCCGCTCGAACTCACCGTCGCGGACCTGCTTCAGGATGTCTGCGTACCCGGCTTCGTCGATCTTGAAAGCCTTCCCGCAATGCGGGCAGATGATCTCGTGCATGGTGTCGCTCCTCCCGCCTTCGCCAGAACCCGCATGAGCTGGCCTGGAAGAGTCCCTCCATCTCAAGCTCGGCCGTCCGGCAGATGCTACGACCCATTCTTGATCGGTGGGCAGAGCTCGCGGCAGGCAGGAGCTGACATCGGCGGCGCGATCAACCTTATCGAACTGCCGGCGGCCCCAGCCGCGCTAGCGCTTCGGGCTCGGCACGTGCTGGTCGAACAGCAGCGTGTTGCCGTCGGGGTCGGTGACGACGAAGTGCGCGGGGCCTTGTGTGGTCTCGTCGGCCTCGGTGGCCATCTTCAGGCCGCGCGCCTTCAGGGTGCGCTGAATCTCGCGCACGTCCTGGAAGTCCTTCAGGTTCTCTTTCTCCTGCGACCAGCCCGGGTTGAAGGTCAACAGGTTCTTGTCGAACATGCCCTGGAACAGGCCGATCTTCGCGTTGCCGTTCTGCAGCACGATCCAGTTCTGTTCGAGCTTGCCGCCCACTTCCTTGAAGTCGAGCTTCTCGTAGAAGGCCTTGGAGGCCTTGATGTCCTTGACGGTGAGGCTGACGGAGAAGTTTCCGAGGTCCATAGTCTTCCTGTCCATGGCGAGTGTGCGTGTGGCGGTGGCCGCACCGATGAGGGCGCCCAGGGCCAGGGCGGCGGCGAGTGCGAGGGTGGGTGCTTTCATGCGCGGTCTCCTGGGCGCTACGATGCCCGAGAAGCGCGAAGGCAGCTTGCCATTTCTTGCGCTCCGATCCTGCACCCCACAGCGCCGCCATGGACTACGTTGCCCGCGTCAACCGCGCCATCGACCACATCGTGCGCCACCTCGCCGAGCCCCTGCGGCTGGAGCAGGTGTCCGCGGCAGCGGGCTTCTCGCCCTTCCACTTCCACCGCGTCTTCAAGGCCCTGCTGGGCGAAACGCTCAACCAGTTCGTCAAGCGGCTGCGGCTGGAGCGCGCGCTGTACCTGATGTCGCACGCGCCGCGGCGCTCTTTGACGCAGGTGGCGCTGGACTGCGGCTTCGCCTCGTCGTCCGACTTCTCGCGCAGCTTCAAGCAGCACTACGGCCAGCCGCCCAGCGCGTTCGACCTGGAGGGCTTCCGCCACAGCCGGCGCGCGGAGTTCGAACGCGCCATGTCAGGCCCGGACGGCGCGGCCCGCCTCACCAGCCTGCCGGCCGGCCAGAACCCGGATGGTTTCACGGTGACGCTGCGCGAACTGCCCGCGCGCACGGTGGCCTACATCCGCGTGCTCGAGCCCTACCGCGAAGGCGCGGCGCAGGCGGCCTGCGAACGGCTGCTGGCCTGGGCCATCGAGCGCGGCCTGGCACACGGCCAGTGGCTGGGCTACATGTGGGACGAGCCCGAGATCGTGGCCCTGGCCGATTGCCGCTACGACGTGGCGCTGGTGGTCGGCGACGTGGTGCCAGCCGGCGAGATCGGCCGCTTCGACTTTCCGCCGATGCGCGTGGCCGAGGTGGCCGTGAGCGGCGACATCGCGCTCGAGGCCCGCGCCATCGACTGGCTGTACAAGACCTGGCTGCCGACGAGCGGCTATGTGCCCGACGACCAGCCCGCCTTCGAGGCCTGGGCCGGCCGGCCTTTCGCGCACGGCAACGAACACTTCGAGCTGGCCTGCCAGCTGCCCGTCAAGGCCGCCCCGTAGCGGGGCCGGCGCTGTCTCAACCGGGCCGCTGGTAGCCGTTCCCGACCCAGGCCTCGACGCTGGCGGTGGTGAAGCGGAAATCGGCGTTGACGCGAACCTGGGCCAGGCGTTCGCGTTCAGCGTTGACGGCGCTGAGCAGCGCATGCGGGTCGTCGTCGTCGGGCACGATGTCGAGCGTGACGGTGATGCGCCCGCCGGCGGTGTCCACCGGCAGACTCTTGTGCAGGCGGGCGTGCAGCTGCTGCTCGTGCCGGCGCAGCACCTCGGAGGCCGTCTTCACCAGCGTGTGGAAGGCGCTGGTGTCCAGCGGCTTGGGGTTCTTCTTGTCGCGGCCCATGGTCCAGGGGCCGGTCAAGGCGGGTTCGGCATCGCCGCGGCGCGTCATCTCCACGGCCCAGCCTTCGTCGTCGTTGTTCTTGATCACCCGCGCCGTCCAGCCGTCGTCGCGCCAAAGGCGCGGCTCGTGGATGGGATCTTGGTCGTCGTCGGGGCTCGGGTCGGGTTGCATGGCCGGATCGTAGCCGTGCCTTGCTGAGTCGATCGAGCACGGGTGGCGGTGTCACCCATCCGTCATATTGCAATCCTACTATTCGACAATAATAGAAACGTCCCTCGCAACCCGCCTTCCCCCACCAAGCCCCCATGAGAGTTGGAATCAACGGCATGGGCCGCATCGGCCGCCTGGCCCTGCGTGCCGCCCTGGGTGCCGCCGAACGCCCGTACGACGACCCACGAGCCGGCAACCGCCTGGACGTGGTGCACCTGAATGAGCTGAAGGGCGGCGCTGCGGCCACGGCCCACCTGCTGGCCTTCGACAGCGTGCAGGGCCGCTGGCGCGCCGACATCGCGGCCGAAGGCGAACACGCCGTGCGCATCGGCGAGCGGCAGCTTTCCTTCTCGGCCCACGCCGCAGCGGCAGACATCCCCTGGGGTGACCTGGGCGTGGAACTGGTGCTGGAATGCACCGGCAAGTTCCTCACGCCCGAGACCCTGCAGGGGCACCTGGACCGGGGCGCCAAGCGGGTGATCGTCGCGGCGCCGGTGAAGGTGGGCGAGGTGCTCAACATCGTGGTGGGCATCAACCACCATCTGTACGACGCGGCGCGCCACCGCATCGTCACCGCCGCGTCGTGCACCACCAACTGCCTGGCGCCGGTGGTGAAGGTCGTGCACGAGGCCCTGGGCATCCGCCACGGCCAGATCACCACCATCCACGACCCGACCAACACCAACCTGATGGTCGACGCGCCGCACAAGGACCTGCGGCGCGCCCGCAGCGCCATGCTGAGCCTGGCGCCCACCACCACGGGCAGCGCCACCGCCATCGCACTGATCTACCCCGAACTGAAGGGCAAGCTCAACGGCCACGCCGTGCGCGCGCCGGTGCTCAACGCCTCGCTCACCGACTGCGTGTTCGAGCTGAAGCGCGAGACCACGGCCGAAGAGGTGAACCGCCTGTTCGCCGAAGCGGCGCGCGGCCCGCTGGCGGGCATCCTGGGCTATGAAGAGCGCCCGCTCGTCAGCGCCGACTACGCCCGCGACACCCGCTCGTCGATCATCGACGCCCTGTCGACGATGGTGACCGATGGCACGATGCTGAAGGTCTACGCCTGGTACGACAACGAGATGGGCTACGCCTGCCGCATGGTCGACCTGGCCTGCCACATGCACGCGCAGGGGCTGTGAGGCCATGGCTGTGGTGACACCGAACCCCGGCGCCCCGGTGGCGGCGTCTGCGAACGGCGCGCGCAACTACGCCATCGTCACCGCGGCCTACTGGGGCTTCACGCTCACCGACGGCGCCCTGCGCATGCTGGTGCTGC
>CAYREA010000134.1:0-12783 GCA_964423075.1 uncultured Rubrivivax sp.
CCTTGTCGTAGCTGTACCAGCCCCAGGTGGTGCCGCCGCCGATCTTCCACTGGTCACCCTTCCAGGTCTTCAGCGAAGAGTCCGGGCCCACGGGCTTGACGGCGCCGTCGGTCCAGGTGGTGGTGGTGTTGGGGTCGATCAGCATCTCGGCGTCGGGGCCGACGCTGTAGCCCTTCCAGGCCAGCTTGCCGTCGGACAGGTTGTACGCCGCGATGAAGCCGCGCACACCCCACTCGCCGCCGCTGATGCCGGTGATGACCTTGTCCTTGAAGACGTGCGGCGCGTTGGTGTTCACCGCACCCAGCTTCGGATCACCGTTCTTGGTGCTCCAGATCAGCTTGCCGGTCTTGGCGTCCAGCGCGATCAGCATGCTGTCGGCCTGCTGCAGGATGACCTTGCCTTCGGCATAGGCCAGGCCGCGATTGACGGTGTCGCAGCACATCTGCGGGATCACGGCCGGGTCTTGCTTCGGCTCGTACTTCCACAGGATCTTCTGCGTATCCAGATCGACGGCGAACACCTTGTTCGGGAACGGCGAGTGCAGGTACATCTTGCCGTCGATCACCAGCGGCGAGCCTTCGTGGCCGCGCAGCACGCCGGTGGAGAAGGTCCACGCGACCTGCATCTTGCCGACGTTGCCGGTGTTGATCTGCTTGAGCGTGCTGTAGCGCTGGTTGTACATGTCGCCAGCCTGCGTCGCCCAGTTCTTGTTGTTGGCGATGTTCTTCTCGACGTCGGCATTGGCGAACGCCAGCAAAGGCACGGCCAGGGCCGCCAGCCACGAACGACGCACAAGGTGTCGGGTCGAACGCCCGGGGTCTCTCATTGGTGTCTCCTCAGTCGAAGGTGGTCTAAGCGTGATCGCAGGGCACCACCGAGAGCCACCGCGACCAATGGAACACAAGCACTGCAGTTGGCAACATCCGTGCCCATCGTGGCCACCTTGGCGGCCGGGCCGGCCCGAGAACGCCAGCGGATCATTCAACGCTTCCGCGCGCGCTTGGAACCGCGGGAAAACCCTTTCGATTGCGCATTGAAGGAACACCACGAAGGCATCGGGAAAGCTTCCCGGCACTTGGGGCCCTAGGGAAACTCCGGGCCGCCGCGGGCCCGGCCGCCATGGCTTGGTGCTTGCGTCCGAGGCCACCGGGCGCGCGCCGGGCAGACCCGCGCCACCACTTTCGGCGCAGAGTGTTTCATTTACGGGACCCGCGAAATCATGCACATGCAAAGCCGCCTGAAGACCGCCCTGCTGCTGGCACTGGGGCTCGTGGTGGGGCCCACATCGAGCGCTGAAGACAAGCCCTGGACAGAACTCGGCCGCCAGGGCCTGATGCGCATCGTGATCGTCCCCACCGAGCAGGCCGCCGACCGCGAGGCCTATGCGCGCCAGCTGCTGCGCCTGTGCGCGGGCAGTGAAACCTGCTTCATCAACTTCTATACGAACACGCGCGGTGTCGAACTGGCCTTGCCGCTGCCCGACGCGGTGGCCAGCGAACCCACGGCGGTGTTCCGCCGCTCGGCCAAGCAGGGAGCAGAGCTGATGCGCTACAGCTGCAGGCTGCAGCTGGACACGGTGAACTGCTTCTAGAAGCGCGTACCGCGCAACACGCCGCGGCCGTCGGCATCGCGCAGCTCCAGCAGGCCGTCGGGGCGCACACGCGCGCTGGCGGCGTTTTCCAGCGCGGTGAGGATGCGGTCTTCCTGTTCCAGTTGCTGCGGGCTGCAGCGCGCGCTGCCGGTGCGCACCGGCCCCACACGCAGCTGGCTGCCTTCGAGGCTGTAGCTGGCGATCATCGGCTTGCAGCCGGTGTGGCCCGTCAGCTGGCCGTCGGCACCGAAGCTCAGCCGGGCCTGGCTGCGGTCGAGCAAGGGCTCGCGCTGCGCCTGTTCGATGCGCCACGCGCCCATGGGCGAGTCAGCGGTCTGGGCTGAGGCCGACATCGCCAGCAGCAGCAAGGCAAGGCCAAACGGCCGCGTGCGCATCGCCCTAGTCGTACTTCAAGTACTTGAAGCGCGGGTCGTCGGGCGTGCCTTCCAGCGCCGAGCCAGCTTCGGTGCCGGGCCGCCACATCAGCACGTCCTCGATCTTGCGGGCCAGCGCGAAGTCCTTCTCCGTCACGCCCTTGGCGGCGTGGTTCATCAGCTTCACGGTGACGAAGGCGTAGGACACATTCAGGTCCGGGTGGTGCCAGGCGGCTTCGGCCAGGTGGCCCACGGTGTTGACCACCATCAGCGTGCCCTTCCAGCCGCTGGTCTTGTACTTGCGCCGGATCCAGCCGTCCTCGTAGGTCCACTTCGGCAGATCGGCAGCCAGGCGGGCGCTGATCTCGTCGGCGGTGTAGACCTCGTCGGGCGCCTTGCTGCGCCATTGGGCCATGGGCGGCTCCATTCATGCAGGGTGCGAACCATTCTGTCACCCGCGCCGCCACGCGGCAGCCTCGGGTAATCGCGCAGGCTCGCGGCATGCGCTTTGCTGCCACCCGTAACATCGTCCGCAAGACACAGAGCCTGGAGAGCCGCCCGATGCTGGACCCATCCGCATTGCCTGCACCGCCCCTGCCGCTGCTCGGGCGACCCCGCGGGCGCTGGCGCAGCGACCTGCTCGCCGTGGCCGCCGCCACGCTGTTGTGCTGGGCCGTGGCGGCCGCGCTGGAACTGCGCGAACGCACCGACCTCTGGCTGGAGCGCCACGAGCACTGGCAGGCCGACGAGTTGCCCTTCGCCTTCGTCGTGCTGGCTGCCGGCCTGGCCTGGTACGCGCTGCGCCGCCGCCGCGAGACCCTGGCCGAGCTGCAGTGGCGCGCGCAGGCCGAACTGCACACGCAGGCCCTGCTGGCGCACAACCGCGAGCTGGCGCGCCAGCTCATCACGGTGCAGGAAAGCGAACGCGTGGCGCTGGCGCGCGAACTGCACGACGAGCTCGGCCAGAGCTGCAGCGCCATCCGGGTGGAGATGGCCTGCATCCGCCGCAGCGCCCGGGCCGAAGGTGACGGCGACCGCGCCGGCGTGCTGGCCGCCGCCGCCCGCGCCGACGCCGCGGCGCAGGGCCTGTACCAGGGTGTGCGGGGCCTGCTGCGCCGGCTGCGCCCGGCCGACCTGGACACACTGGGCCTGGTGGCCGCGATGCGGGGCCTGTGCGACGCTTTTGCCGAACGCAGCGCCCTGGCCTGCATCTTCACCCACGAAGGCCTGGACGGCGCGCCGCTGCCCGATGCCGTGAACATCGCGCTGTACCGCGTGGCGCAGGAAGCCCTGAGCAACGTGCTGCAGCACGCCGCCGCCAGCCACGTGCGCGTGGTGCTGGCGCGCCTGGACGCGGGCGAGGTGCAGCTGATGGTCAGCGACGACGGCCGCGGCTTCGACCCGCATGCCGGCACGCGCGGCCTGGGCCTGCTGGGCGCGGGCGAACGCGCCGCGGCGCTGGGCGGCAGCCTGCGCGTGCTGGTCGGGCCGGGCACGACGCTGCGCCTGCGCCTGCCGCTGCCGGCCGGGAGCGCCGCATGATCCGCGTGCTGCTGGCCGACGACCACCCGGTCGTGCGCAGCGGCTACCTGCGCCTGCTGGCCCAGGACGGCGGCATCCACGTGGTGGCCGAGGCCGGCGACGGCGAGGCCGCCTACGCCGCCTGGCTGGTGCAGCGCCCTGACGTGCTGGTGACCGACATCTCCATGCCCGGCGGCGGGCTCGACCTGATCCGCCGCGTGCTGCAGCGCGACGCCGAAGCCCGTGTCCTGGTGTTCAGCATGCACGACAGCCCGGCGCTGGTGCGCAAGGCCGTGGCGGCCGGGGCGATGGGCTACGTCACCAAGGCCAGCGCGCCCGAGGCCCTGATCGACGCCGTGCACGCGCTGCACGCGGCGCGGCGCTGGTTCAGCCCCGACGTGGCACCGCACCTGGCACGCGGCGCGGCGGCGTCCGATGCCGATGGCCTGGCTTCCTTGAGCGTGCGCGAGTTCGAAACCTTCCGCCTGCTGGCGCAGGGCAACACGGTGGACGAATGTGCGCAGCAGTTGAAGCTGAGCCCCAAGACCATCTCCAACCACCAGACGCTGATCAAGGAGAAGCTCGGCGTGGCCACGCCGGCCGCGCTGGTGCACCTGGCGCTGCGGCACGGCGTCATCCATCTGCCAGCCGCATGAGCGCGCCCATCGACGACAGCCAGCTGGCCGACTGGCGCGCCCGCGCGCTGGCGATGGAGGCCGCGGTGGCGCAGGCCGTCATCGGCCAGGCGCGCGCCATCCGCCTCATCAACACCGCCGTCTTCGCACGCGGCCACGTGCTGCTGCAGGGCGACGTGGGCGTGGGCAAGACCACGCTGCTGCGCGCTTTCGCGCAGGTGCTGGGCGGTGCCTACGCGCGCATCGAAGGCACCATCGACCTGATGCCGGCCGACCTGGTCTACCACACCTACATCAGCGCCGACGGCCGCCCGGCGGTGGACCCCGGCCCGCTGGTGCGCCACGGCGAAGAGCTGGCGATCTTCTTCTTCAACGAGATCAACCGGGCCCGCCCGCAGGTGCATTCGCTGCTGCTGCGCGCCATGGCCGAGCGCAGCGTGGCGGCCTTCAACCGCGAGGTGCGTTTCCCGCACCTGCTGGTGTTCGCCGACCGCAACCGGGTGGAGCGCGAAGAGACCTTCGAGATCTCGTCGGCCGCGCGTGACCGCTTCATGATGGAAGTGACCATCGACCCGCCGGCCGATGCCGAACAGCGCCGCGCGCTGGTGTTCGACCCGCGTTTCCACGACACCGACGCGCTGGTGGCCACGCTGCCCGCGGCGATGGTGGACCACCGCCAACTCGGCACCGTGGGCGCTGCGCTGCAGCGCACGGTGCAGGCCTCGGCCGCGCTGCAGGACTACGCACTCGGCCTGTGGCTGGCCACGGCCGAGCCGCAGCGCTACGGCGTGAAGATCAGCGATACCGATGTCTCGCGCCTGGTGCTGGCCGGCGCCAGCCCGCGCGGCATGAGCCTCCTGCTGCGCGCCGCGCGCGTGGCGGCCTGGCTCGACGGCCGCGCCTTCGTCACGCCCGAAGACGTGCAGGCCGTGTTCATGGAGACGCTGTCGCACCGCCTGGTGCTGCAACCGGTGTTCGAGCTGCGCCGGCACGAGATCGCACCGGCGCTGATGGCCGGCATCCTGGGTGCCGTGGCCGCGCCCTGAAGACCATGGGCGTGCCGGAGATCCACTACCGCGCCGCCGCGCCCGCGCAAGGCCACTTCCCGGGCGCGCACCGCAGCCGGCGCGGCGACAGCGGCTTCGAGTTCCGCGCCCACGCGCGCCTGCACGAAGCACCCGACCCGCGCCGCCTGGACCTGATGGCCACGCTGCGCGACCCCTTCGGCCTGGCCTGTGGCAACTGGCTGGTGCGTGTGCACAGCCAGCGCATGGCGATGCCGGTGCTGGTGCTGCTGGACCTGTCGGCGTCGATGGGTTTTGAAGGCGCGCGGCGGCGGCTGGACGTGGCGGCCGACTTCATCGAGAGCCTGGCCTGGTCGGCCTGGCGCACGGGCGACAGCTTCGGCTGCGCTGGCTGCGGCGATGCGCTGCTGGAAGACCTGTGGCTGCCGCCGACCCGCGCCCGCGGTGCGGCCACGCCGCTGCTGCAGCGGCTGCGCGTGATGGAACCGACGGGCCGCACGGCCGCGGGCCTGCTGCAGGCCACCGAACGCCTGCCGCGCCAGCGTTCGCTGGTGTTCGTGCTGTCCGACTTCCACTTCGCCGCGCCGCTGCGCGACGAGCTGCTGGCGCGCCTGGCGCCGCACGAGCTGGTGCCGGTGGTGTTGTGGGACGCACTCGAGTTCACGCTCGGCCAGCGCCGCGGCCTGGCCCAGGTGCAGGACCCGGAGACCGGCGCGCGCCAGCTCGTGTGGTGGCGCCCGGCCCTGCGCGAACGCTGGCTGGCACGCGCGCGCGCCGGCCGTGCCGAACTGCTGCAGGCCTTGCGCGCCACCGGGGCGCGGCCGCTGGTGCTGGAAGGCGCCTTCGATGCCGATGCGGTGACGCGCCACTTCCACACATGAAGCGCTTCTGCGTCGCGTGGGCCTACGCCGCCGGTGCGGCCATCGCGCAGGTGTCGCCCACGGTCAGCACCGTCGAGCCGCGCGCCTACGGCTGGCAGCTGGGGGATGTGGTGGTGCGCGAGGTGACCGTCGAGGCCGACGCCGCCTACGCGCTGGAAGCCGACTCGCTGCCCCGCGCGGGGCGTGTGGGCAGCGCCTTCGAGCTGCGCCGCATCGATCTCGACAGCACACGCAGCGGCGCCGGGCGCCAGCACCGGCTGCGCCTGGAGTACCAGGTGTTCCTGTCGCCGCAGGACGTGCGCACGCTGGAGCTGCCGCCGCTGATGCTGCGTTTCGCCCACGCCGGCCGCAGCCATGACGTGCGCGTGGATGCCTGGCCCATCACCGTGGCGCCGCTGGTGCCGGTGGAGGTGTCACCCCGCAGCGGCCTGGGCGATTTGCAGCCCGACACACCGCCGCCGCCCGTCGACACCCGCGCCACGCGGGCGCGGCTGCTGGTGCTGGCGGCCGTGGCCGTGCTGCTGGGCCTGGTGCTGCTGCACCTGCACCTGGGCCTGCCCTGGCTGGCGCGGCGCCAGCGGCCTTTCGAAAGCGCCTGGCGCGCGCTGCGCCGCCTGCCGGCCGGTGATGCCGCTGCACGCCGCCGCGCGGCCTTCGAGCAGCTGCACGCGGCACTGAACCGCAGCGCCGGTGCGGCGCTGTTCGAAGGCGGTGTCGATGCCTTCGTTGCCGCGCGCCCGCCTTTCGCGCCGCTGCGCGACGAGCTGCGCCAGTTCTTCCAGCGCTCGCGCAGCGAGTTCTTCGCCACCCCGTCGGCCGCCGACGACCCCTGGCCCTGGCTGCAGGCCCTGTGCCGCCGCGCCCGCGACGCGGAGCGTGCCCTGTGACCGGCCCGCTCGCTTTCGACCAGGCCCTGTGGCTGCTGCTGCTGCCGCTGGCCCTGCTGCCGCTGTGGGCCCCCACCGGCCGCACCTTGCGCAGCGCCTGGGCCGCCACGGCGCCACGCGATGCGGCTTCGCGCGCGCTGCAGTTCGCACTGCGCGGCGCCGCCGTGCTGGCGCTGGCCGCCACCGTGCTGGCGCTGGCCGGCCCTTACAGGCCCGAGGACCAGGTGGAACGGGTGGGCCGCGGCGCCGAGATCGTGCTGGTGCTGGACCGCAGCCGCAGCATGGACGAACGTTTTGCCGGTGCCCAGCGCGGCCCCGCGCCCAAGGGCACCGGCCCCGAGGCCCTGGACTACTACATGCGGCTGCGCAACAGCCCCGGCGAATCGAAAGGCAAGGTGGCGCGCCAGATGCTGGCCGAGTTCACCGCGCGCAGGCCCGAAGACCGCTTCGGCATGGTCGTCTTCAGCACCCTGCCGATGCCGGTGCTGGCCTTCACGCAGAAGGCCGAGGTGATCCAGGCCGCCATCGCCGCGGGCAACATCGGCCGCGGCCTGAGCGAAACCGACATCGGGCTGGCGCTGCAGGCCGCACTCGGCTACTTCGACGACCGTGCCTATACCGGCTCGCGCATCATCCTGCTGGTCAGCGACGGCGGCGACCGCATCGACCCCGAGCTGCGCGAGCGCGTGGCCCAGCAGGCGCAGAAGGCGCGCGTGGCGATCTACTGGATCTACCTGCGCACCGCCAACAGCCCCGGCCTGATGGTGGGTGCCGACGAACCGCCTGCCAACGCGGACACGGTGCCCGAGTACTTCCTGCACCGCTACTTCCAGGGCCTGGGTGTGCCCTACCGCGCCTACGAAGCCGAGAACCCCGAGGCGCTGCGCAACGCCATCGACGAAGTGAACCGGCTCGAGAACCTGCCCATCACCTACCTCGATACCTTGCCGCGCCGCGACCTGGCGCCCTGGTGCCACGGCCTGGCTTTGCTGGCGGTGGCGCTGCTGCTCGTGGCCAGCGTGACGGAGATCCGCACATGGCAGGCGTGACATGGCAGGCCTGATCAGCCTGCGGCGCGCCCTGTGGGCCGGCCTGGCCGTGGCCGGCGCGCTGGCCGCCTTCGACGGCTGGCGCTGGCAGCGCGACGCCGCCATCAACGCGCAGCTGGCGGCCGGCAGCACGCTGGCCACCACCACCGTGCCGCAGCTGCGTTTTGCCGCTGCCTACGCGCAGGCCGCCAGCGGCGCCGAAGAAGCCGCGATCAACGCCTACCGCCCGCTGCAGGGCGACGGCCTGCTGGGCCAGGCCGCGCGCTTCAACAGCGCCAACGGCCTGCTGCGCCAGGCCATGGTGCTGCGCGAAGGCCCGCAGCCGGGCCTGGCCGTGCCGCTGATCGAACTGGCCAAGGAGACCTTGCGCGAAGTGCTGCGCAACGACCCGCAGCACTGGCCCGCGCGCTACAACCTGGAGCGCGCACAGCGCCTGCTGCCCGACCCGGAGGACCTGGACGGCGGCCCGCTGGAGGTGCCGCGCAATGCCGAGCGCGCCGCCACCACGATGCGCGGCTATTCGCCGGGGCTGCCGTGAACCTGGACCTGCCGCGCGTGAAGGCCGCGCTGCGCGGCCGGCGCGACAGCGTGCTGCTGGCCGGCGCCGCGCTGCTGCTGGGCATCTGCCTGCTGCGCCCGAGCTGGCCGGTGCAGCGCGCCCTGTTCGACCACGTGGTGATGATCGACGTCACGCAGAGCATGAACGTGGCCGACCTGCAGCTGGACGGCCAGCCGGTTTCGCGCCTGGCCTATGCGCGCGCGGCGCTGCGCGCCAGCCTGCTGCAGCTGCCCTGCGGCTCGCGCGTGGGCTTTGGCCTCTTCACCGAGTACCGCTCCTTCCTGCTGCTGGCTCCGGTGGAGGTGTGCGCCAACCTGCAGGAGCTGCGCAGCACGCTCGACCACATCGACGGCCGCCTGGCCTGGACCGGCAACAGCGAGGTGGCCAAGGGCCTGATCAGCGGCATCGGCATCGCCGCGCAGCTGCCCGGCAAGCCGTCGCTGGTGTTCGTCACCGACGGCCACGAGGCGCCGCCGCTCAACCCGCGCCACCGCCAGCGCCTGGACGGCAAACCCGGCGAAGTGCAGGGCCTGGTGGTGGGCGTGGGCGGGCTGCTGCCCATGCCCATCCCCAAGACCGACCCATCCGGCCGCCCGCTGGGCTGGTGGGCCGCCGACGAGGTGATGCAGACCGACCCGCGCAGCCAGGGCCGCGGCGGCAGCGTGGGCGGCGAGGCCATGGCCGACGACGGCAGCGGCGCGCCGGTGCCGGACGCGTTGCGCGGCGGGGCCAGGGGCAGCGAGCACCTGTCGTCGCTGCGCGAGGGCTATCTCAAGCTGCTGGCTGGCGAGACGGGGCTGGCCTACCTGCGGCTGGACGGCACACCCGGGCTGCTGCGCGCGCTCAGCGCCGAAGCGCTGGCGCGGCCGGTGCCGGCGCAGGCCGATCTGCGCGTGCCACTGGGCTTGCTGGCGCTGGTGCTGCTGGCCTGGCGCCATGCGCCCGCCGCGCTGTGGCCCCGCTTCCGGCGCGCCTGAGGCTCAGGCCGGGTTCAGCGCCCGCACCCGCTGCATCGCCATCGCCGCCGCCGCGGTGCGCGTCTCCACGCCCAGCTTTTCGTAGATGCGCTCCAGGTGCTTCTTCACCGTGGCGGGGCTGCTGCCCAGGATGTCACCGATGTCGCGGTTGGTCTTGCCCTTGGCCACCCAGTACAGCACCTCGCTCTCGCGCAGCGTCAGGCCGAAGGCCTGCATGGTGGCTTCCACGGTGGCGGCGTCGCTCACCTCGCGCAGCACCACCAGCCAGTCTTCGTCGAGCGTGCGGCCCTGCAGCGTGGCCACGAGCTGGCGCGCGCCGTCGTCGAAGGCGCGCGAGGTGGACAGCGGCCGCACCTCGCGGCCGCTTTCTGCGGGCTGCAGCCACTGCAGCAAGGCGGGCGGCACTTCGTCGGGCGCCACGCCGAAGTACTCGGGCAGCCAGCGCCGCGCCAGCGGCGTCTGCCACACCAGGCGCGCGCCGTCGGCCAAGAGGCGCAAGGCGATGGTGGCGTGGCCATAGGCGTCGAGCGCATTGCGCGCGGCGCGCGCCTGGCGCGCGGCCTGCATGTGCGCGGCCATGCGCGCCAGCACTTCCGGCGCGCGGATGGGCTTGGTGACGTAGTCGACACCACCGGCGTCGAAGGCCGCCAGCACGTGCTCGGTGTCGGTGAGGCCGGTCATGAAGACAATGGGGATGTGTGCGGTCTCGGGCCCGGCCTTCAGGCGGCGTGCAACTTCGAAGCCGTCGATGCCGGGCATCACCGCGTCGAGCAGCACGATGTCGGGGTCGGCCTGCGCGGCGCGCTGCAGCGCGCTGGCGCCGTCGGTGGCCACCAGCACGGTGTAGCCGGCGGCGTCGAGCGCGTCGTGCAGCACGGCCAGGTTGTCGGGCACGTCGTCGACGATCAGCACCAGGCCGGCGCTCCGGCTGCGGTCAAGCGGGTTCGGATTTGGCGATGGCATCGTGGATCAGCGGGCTCATGCGGTCGAACTGGAAGGCCAGCGCCAGCGTACGCAGCGGCGCCAGCCAGGGCGCGCAATCGGGGCGCTGGTTCTCGATTTCGTCGAGCAGGCGTTGCACGCCGCGCGGGTAGCCGAGCTTGACCACTTCGTGCAACGCCTGCAACTGCTCTTTCGTCGGCAAAGGCGCGTCGGGCGCTTGCGGCGGCGGCGCGGCGGGTGGTGGCGCGGCGAGCCATTGCAGGGCGAGGTGGCGACCCAGCCAGTCGAGCAGTTCGTCGAAGCGCACGGGCTTGGTGATGAAGTCGGCGGGTGTGATGCCGACGTCGTTGTCCAGCCCCTTGTCGAAGGCGTTGGCCGAGACGATGGCCACCGGTGCGGCGCTCAAGGCCTGCGCGCGGATCGAGCGGATGGTCTGCCAGCCGTCGATGCCGGGCATGGCCAGGTCCATCAGGATGGCGTCGAAGCGCGTCTCCTTCAGCAGGCCCAGCGCGGCGGGGCCGGAGCCGGCCTGCAGCACGTCGAAGCCCAGCGCCTCCAGCCGGCGTGCCAGCAGCGTGCGGTCCACCTCCTCGTTGTCCACCACCAGCACGCGGCGGCGCTCGCCGGCGTAGGCACCGCGCGGCAGCGGCAGCACGGGTGCACGCTGGCCCTGCAGCGCGGGCAGGAACAGGCGAACGCGGAACAGCGTGCCCATGCCCAGCGTGGTGCTCACCGTCATCTCGCCGCCCATCAGGTCGGTCAGCATCTTGGCGATGGTCAGGCCCAGCCCGGTGCCGCCGGCGGCGGGCACGCCGGGAGCACCAGCCCGCGTGAAGGGCTCGAAGATGCGCTCCAGGTCCTCGGCCGGGATGCCCGGGCCGGTGTCCTCGATCTCGAACACCGCCATCTCGCGCACGTGCGCGGCGCGGAAGCTCACGCGGCCGGTGGGGGTGAACTTCACCGCGTTGCCCAGCACGTTGATGAGGATCTGCGTGAGGCGCCGCTCGTCGGCGCGCACGAGTTCGGGCGCCTGCGCGATGTCGTGTTCGAAGCGCAGGCCCTTGGCCGCGGCCTGCAGCTCGAACATCTGCACGATCTGCTGCAGGCTTTCGCGCAGGCGCATCGGTTTCGGCTCCAGCGCCAGCTTGCCGGCTTCGATGCGCGCGATGTCCAGCGTGCCCTCGATCAAACCCAGCAGGTGTTCGCCGCCGCGCCGGATGACGCCCACCGCCTGCTTGCGCGCCACCGGCAGCGTGGGGTCTTCGTCGAGCAGCTGCGCGTAGCCGAGGATGCTGTTCAGCGGCGTGCGCAGCTCGTGGCTGATGCTGCTGATGTAGCGCGTCTTGGCCTGGTTGGCGGCGTCGGCGGTCTTCTTGGCGCGCTGCAGTTCTTCGTCGGTGCGGCGGTGGCTTTCGATCTCGCGTGTGAGCAGCTCCGTCTGCCGGTTGCTCTCTTCCTGCGCCACGCGGCGGCTGGCCTGCGCGAGCACCAGCCACCAGCCGATCACGGCGGCCAGCAGCAGCAGCGTGCAGTAGGCCTTCACGAAGGCGGCCTGCAGCGCCAGTGCTGCGTCCACGTCGAGCGCACGCGCCTCGGCCGCGTACAACATCCACAGCAGCGCGGCCAGCGCCGGCGCAACGCCGGCCATCAACAGCAGGTAGCGGCCGAGGCCGGTGTCCAGCTGCGGCCACCACGCGCGGGGCACGAGACGGCGCATCATGGCTTCGAACTGCAGGCGGCCGCGTGCCGCCTCGGGCTTGCACAGGTCATGGCAGCGCGCGTCGAGGCTGCAGCACAGGCTGCAGATCGGGCCGCCGTAGGCAGGGCACTGCGCCATGTCGTCGCCTTCGTAGTTGCGCTCGCAGATCACGCAGCGGCGCTGCAGCTTGGAGCCCAGGTAGGCGGCCTCTCCCTGGCGGGCGATGTAGTAGCGCCCCTTCGTGCCCCAGGCGATCAGCGGCGCGGCGGTGAAGGCCACCACCATCGCGATCACCGCCGAGAAAGCCTCGGCCATGGCGCCGAACACACCCAGCCAGGCCAGCATCGAGGCCGCCGAGGCAAGGGCCATCGCGCCTACGCCCACGGGATTGATGTCGTACAGGTGCGCGCGCTTGAACTCCACGCCCTTGGGGCTGAGGCCCAGCGGCTTGTTGACCACGAGGTCGGCCACCACCGCCATGATCCAGCTGATGGCGATGTTGCTGTACAGACCCAGCACGCTGCCGATGGCCTGGAACACCTCCAGCTCCATCAGCATCAGCGCGATGGCGGTGTTGAACACCACCCACACCACGCGCCCCGGGTGGCTGTGCGTCACACGCGCGAAGAAGTTGCTCCAGGCG
>CAYREA010000135.1:0-12601 GCA_964423075.1 uncultured Rubrivivax sp.
CGCGGTCGGAGATGTCCATCACCACGCCCATGTCGTGCTCGATCAGCACGATGGTCGTGCCGTACTCGTCGTTCACGTCCAGGATGAAGCGGCTCATGTCCTGCTTCTCTTCCACGTTCATGCCGGCCATGGGTTCGTCCAGCAGCAGCACCTGCGGCTCCATCGCGAGGGCCCGGCCCAGGTCGACGCGCTTCTGCAGGCCGTAGGGCAGGCGGCCCACGGGGGTCTTGCGCCAGGCCTGGATCTCGAGGAAGTCGATGATCTTCTCGACGAACTCGCGGTGCTGCATCTCCTCGCGTTCGGCGTAGCCGAAGCGGATGGCCTGCTGGAAGATGTTGCTCTTCATGCGCAGGTTGCGCCCGCTCATGATGTTGTCCAGCACGCTCATGCCCTTGAAGAGCGCCAGGTTCTGGAAGGTGCGCGCCACGCCCATCTCGGCCACCTGGCGGCTGTTCATGTGGCTGAAGGTCTGGCCGCGGAAGCTGATGCGGCCTTCCTGCGGCGCATACACGCCATTGATGCAGTTGAGCATGCTGCTCTTGCCGGCGCCGTTGGGGCCGATGATGGCGCGCAGCTCGTGCTCGCGCACGTCGAAGCTGATGTTGGTGAGCGCCTTGACGCCGCCGAAGCGCAAGCTGATGTTCTTCACGTCGAGGATGACCTCGCCGATCTTGCGGCCGTTCATGCGGCGGCCCTCACCGGCCCGAAGGTCTTCGTATCGACGATCTTGAGCGTCGCCGCCACGCTGCCGCTGCGCCCGTCCTCGAACTTCACCGCGGTCTCGATGAACTGCTCGGCCTGGCCGCCGTAGAGCGCGTCCACCAGCACCCGGTACTTGTCGCCGATGGCGCCGCGGCGCACCTTGCGCGTGCGGGTGAGTTCGCCGTCGTCGGCGTCCAGTTCCTTGTGCAGGACCAGGAAGCGGCTGATCTGGCTGCCGGCCAGGCGCTTGTCGGTGGCGAGGTCGGCGTTGACCTTCTCGACGCAGTCGCGCACCAGTTCCAGCACCTCGGCGCGGCCGGCCAGGTCGGTGTAGCCGGCATAGGGCAGGTTGCGGCGCTCGGCCCAGTTGCCCACGGCCTCGAAGTCGATGTTGATGAAGGCGCAGACCTTTTCGCGCTTGTCGCCGAAGGCCACGGCTTCCTTGATGAAGGGGAAGAACTTGAGCTTGTTCTCGACGTACTTGGGCGCGAACATGGCGCCGTCGTTGGCGCCACCCATCAGCCTGCCCACGTCCTTGGCGCGGTCGATGATCTTCAGGTGCCCCGTGCCGTCGATGAAGCCGGCATCACCCGTGTGGTACCAGCCTTCGGCCGTCAGCACTTCGGCCGTGGCCTGCGGGTTCTTGTAGTACTCCTTGAGCAGGCCCGGGCTGCGCACCAGGATCTCGCCGCTTTCGCTGACCTTGATCTCGACCCCGTTGATCGGCACGCCCACGGTGTCGGCCTTGACCTCGTGGTCGGGCTGCAGGCACACGAACACCGCGGTCTCGGTGCTGCCGTAGAGCTGCTTGAGGTTGATGCCGATGGAGCGGTAGAAGGTGAAGAGGTCGGGCCCGATGGCCTCGCCCGCCGTGTAGGCCACGCGCACGCGCGAGAAGCCCAGCGTGTTGCGCAGCGGGCCGTACACCAGCACGCCGCCCAGGCTATACAGCAGCCGGTCGGTGGCGCCCACGGGTTGCCCGTCCATCAGCGCCGGCCCGACACGCCGCGCCACGTCCATGAAGCGCTGGAACAGCCAGCGCTTGACGCGCCCGGCGTCTTCCATGCGGATCATCACGCTGGTGAGCAGGCCTTCGAAGATGCGCGGCGGCGCGAAGTAGTAGGTGGGCCCGATCTCCTTCAGGTCGATGGTGACCGTGGCGGCGCTCTCGGGGCAGTTCACCACGTAGCCGCAGCACAGCCACTGCGCGTAGCTGAAGATGTTCTGGCCCACCCAGGCCAGCGGCATGTAGGCCAGCACTTCCTCGTGCTGGGTGAGCTTGTCGAAGTCCTGCCCGGCCTTGGCGCGGTCGAGCAGCGTGCGGTGGGTGTGCACCACGCCCTTGGGGTTGCCGGTGGTGCCGCTGGTGTAGAAAAGCGCCGCCACGTGGTCGGGCTGGTTCTGCGCCACTTCCTCCTCGAACAGGCGCGCGTTGGCGCTGTCGTGGGCCGCGCCATCGGCCACCAGCGCATCCAGCGCTTCCAGGCCGGGCTCGTTGTAGTTGCGCAGGCCGCGCGCGTCGTCGTACCAGATGCGGGCCAGCTGCGGGCACTGGCTGCGCAGCTCCAGCATCTTGTCCACCTGCTCCTGGTCTTCGACGATGGCGAACTTCACCTCGGCGTTGTTGATGGGGAAGGCGTATTCGGTGGCCGCCGCGTCCTGGTACAGCGGCACCGGCACCGCGCCCAGGGCCTGCGCGGCCAGCATGGTGGCGTACAGGCGCGGGCGGTTGTCGCCCACCAGCACGATGTGGTCGCCGCGCTGCACGCCGGCGTGCGACAGCCCGCAGGCCAGGCGCCGCACCAGCTGCGCCAGTTCGGCCCAGGTGAGCGTCTGCCAGATGCCATACAGCTTCTCGCGCAAGGCCGGTGCCTGCGGGCGGGCCGCGGCATGGTCCAGCATCAGGCGGGGAAACGTGGTCTGCAACGCCGGTCTCCTGCGTTCTCGGGCAGCCGGATTCTGGGCGCCACTTTGACGCCATGTTGTCGTTACGACGACAATCTCCGGGTTCGCTCTGACAGGCGTTTCCCCTAGCGCATCCCCTTGGCCACGCAGGCTTTCCCGTCAGCTTCGCATGCCACGCCGGTGCGCGCCGCGCAGTCGCGTGCGGCCCTGCCGGAAGACCTGCCGCACATTCCCTGGCTCGACCAGCTCGACGCCGAAGAGCGCGAGCGCGTGCTGGCTGGCCTGCGCGTGATCACGGTGATGCCGGGCGAACTGGTGTGCCGCGTGGGCAAGCCGGTGACCTACTGGTTCGGCGTCATCGACGGCCTGCTGAAGATGAGCAACGACAGCGCCATGGGTGTGCCGATGACCTTCACCGGCGTGCCCAGCGGCGGCTGGTTCGGCGAAGGCACGGTGCTCAAGGGCGAGGTCTATCGCTACAACATCCAGGCCCTGCGCAAGAGCGTGGTGGCGGGCATCACGGCCGAGACCTTCCACTGGCTGCTGTCGCGCAGCATCGGCTTCAACCGTTTCGTGATGAACCAGTTGAACGAGCGCCTGGGCCAGTTCATCGCCGCGCGCGAGATCGACCGCCTCAACCACCCCGACGCGCGCGTGGCACGCAGCCTGGCCGCGCTGTTCCACCCGGTGCTGTACCCGGGCGTGGGTGAACTGCTGCGCATCACCCAGCAGGAGCTGGGCTATCTGGTGGGCCTGAGCCGGCAGCGGGTGAACGAGGCGCTGACTGCGTTGAACGCGGCGGGCGTGATCCAGGTCGAATACGGTGGCGTGCGCGTGCTCGACCTGGCGCGCTTGCGCAGTTACCACGTGGACGGTAGTGGCTCTGGGCCCAGGCCCACGCGACGTAAGCTCGGGCGACCGCCGGTCTGAACCGGCACACAAGCCTGGCGGCCGCGCGGCACACGGGCAGGGACATCATGGACGACGTCCGATGGGATGTAGCAGGGGGCCAGCCGGGAGCGTCGGGCCGGATTCCCGGGCAAGCGGGCGCCACGGATGCCGGGCCCCCGCCGCCCCAGAGACCGCCGCTGCCGCGCTGGTTCGGCTCGCTGCGTTTCAAGCTGGTGCTCGTCAACCTGGCCGCGGTGCTCGCAAGCCTGTGGGGCTTCACCTGGTTCGGCCTGTCCTCGCTGCGTTCGACGCTGGAGGCCTCGCAGACGGACCAGCAGCGCGCCAGCGTGCAGTACCTGGCCGCCGAGCTGGACCAGAAGCTCCGCTCGAAGGTGGCCGGCCTGACGAGTGCCGCCGCGCAGCTCGACCTGCGCCGCCTGGACGACGCCGCCTACCTCAAGGCCTTCCTGCAGGACCGCTACCCGTTCCAGCGCGAGTTCTCGGGCGGCACGTTCGTGTTCGCCAGGGACGGCACCGCGCTGGCCGACTTTCCCGTGATTCCCGGTCGCCAGGGGCGCTACTACGGCGACCGCGAGTACTTCCAGCGTGCGGTCGAGACCCGCAAGGCCTTCATCAGCCAGCCCTTGATGGCGCGTGGCCTGAAGAAGCCCTCGCTCGCCATTGCGGTGCCGGTGCTCGACGCCGCCGGTGCGGTCGGCGCCGTGCTGATGGGCGCCATCGACCTGGACTCGCCCGAGTTCCTGGGCGTCGCCACCGACGCCGCCCGCCTGGGCAGCACCGAGATCTACGTCATTGCCGTGACGGCCGGGACCTTCGTCGCGACGTCTGACAAGGCCCGGCTCATGACCGCGCTGCCGGCGCCCGGCCAGAGCCCGGTGATGGACCGGCTGCGCGAGGGCTTCGAGGGTTCGATGATCGCGCGCGGCTCGCAGAACATCGAGAAGGTCTACACGGCTGCCCGCGTGCCGACCACCGACTGGGTGGTGCTGCAGGCCGTGGCCACCGAGACCCTGTTCCGCCCGGTGCGCCAGCTCGCCACCACGCTGCTGGCCGGCAGCGCCATCGCCACGGTCGTCGCGCTGCTCGTGGCGTTCCTGTTCTCACGCGGCGCATGGCGGCAGCTGGCGCGCACCAGCGCACGCCTGGATGCCATGTCGACCGGCAGCGAGCCGCTGCAGCTGCTGCCGGAGGCCGGGGACACCGAGGTGCGCCACCTACTGGCCAGCTTCAACCGTCTGACCGGTGAACTGATGGCACACCGCAGGCGCCTGGAAGAACTGGTGGGCCAGCGCACGGCGGAGCTCCAGACCAAGGAGCGTTTCCTGCAGGTGCTGATCGACGCCTTGCCCGGGCTCGTGAGCTACTGGACGCCGGACCTGCGCTGCAGCTTCGCCAACCGCGGCCAGTTGCAGTGGCTGGGTGTCGCCGGCGTGGACGAGGTCGCCGCCCGCGGCGCGGCCCTGTTCCGCCAGAACGAGCCCTTCCTGCGGCGCGCACTGGCCGGCGAGCGCCAGGCCCTGGAGCAGGAATGGCAGCGGCCCGATGGCGGCCAGACTGCCGTTCTCACCTACTTCATCCCCGACGTGGCGGGCGGCGCAGTGCAGGGGGTGTTCGCCATCGCCACCGACGTGACGATGCTGAAGCAGGCCGAGCTGCAGCTGCTCGAGGCCAAGAAGACGGCCGAGGCGGCCACCGCGGCCAAGGGCGATTTCCTGGCCAACATGAGCCACGAGATCCGCACGCCGATGAACGCCATCATCGGCCTGACGCACCTGATGTCGCGCGACACCCAGGAGGCGCTGCAGCGCGAGCGCCTGCGCAAGATCGACGTCGCGGCCAAGCACCTGCTGGGCGTCATCAACGACATCCTCGACCTGTCCAAGATCGAGGCCGGCAAGCTGAGCCTGGAAAGCGTCGAGTTCTCACGCGACGAGTGGCTGGCGAACGCCTTCGAGATGGTGTCCGGCACGGCCCGCGACAAGGGGCTCGAACTGATCCTCGACACCGACCACCTGCCCGAGCGGGTGCGTGGCGATCCCAAGCACCTGGCGCAGGCCCTGATCAACCTGCTGAGCAATGCCGTGAAGTTCACCGAGAAGGGCTGGGTGCGGCTGAGCGGCGAGCTGCTCGCCGAGGACGGCGACCGGCTGCAACTGCGCTTCGAGGTCAAGGACTCCGGCGTGGGCATTCCGCTGGAGCGCCAGCCCGCCCTGTTCCGGGCCTTCGAGCAAGCCGACAACTCCATCACCCGCAACTATGGCGGCACCGGCCTGGGCCTGGCGCTGACGCGCCACCTCGCTCGGCTGATGGGCGGCGACGTGGGGGTCGAGAGCGAACCCGGCGTGGGCAGCACCTTCTGGTTCACGGCCTGGGTGCATCGGGCCGCGGAAGCGGGCGAACTGCGGCGCCCCCTGCACCTGGCCGGCTCGCGCGTGCTGCTGGTGGACGATCTGCCCGAAGCCCTGGTGGCCATCAGCGAGCGGCTCGGTGGCATGGGCCTGCAGGTGCAGGCTGAATCCAGCGGGCCGGCGGCGCTGCGGCGGGTCGGGTCGGACATGGCCGCGGGCCGGGCCTACGACGCCCTGCTGATCGACTGGCGCATGGACGGCATGGACGGCATCCAGACCCTGGCCGCGCTGCGGGAGATCCTGGGCAGCGGCATGCCGCCGAGCATCCTGGTGACCGCCTTCGACGAGATCCTGATGTGGCGCCAGGCGCGCGAAGCCGGCTTCGACGCCGTGCTGGTGAAGCCGATCACGCCCTCGGCGCTGCACGACGCGCTGTCCCGGGTGATGCGCCCGGCGGCGCAGTCTCCCGCCGAGCCGCCGCCGGCCGCCAGCGACCTGGACACCGCAATGCGGCAGTTGCATGCCGGCCAGCGCATCCTGCTGGTCGAGGACAACCCGATCAACCAGGAGGTGGCGACCGAGCTGTTGAGTTCGGTCGGGCTCGAGGTAGAGGTGGCCGGCGACGGCCGGCAGGCCGTGCAACTGGCGATGTCGCGCAACTACGACCTCGTGCTGATGGACATGCAGATGCCGGTGATGGACGGCCTGTCGGCCACGCGCGAGATCCGGACCCGTCTCGGCCGTCGCCTGCCCATCGTGGCGATGACCGCCAACGCCTTCGGCGAGGACCGTGCGGCCTGCCTGCAGGCCGGCATGAACGACCACGTCGGAAAGCCGGTCGATCCGGCGCTGCTGTATGCCACGCTGATGCGCTGGTTGCCGCTGCAGAAGCCCGATCCCGACGACGCGCCGACGCGCCCCGCCGGGCCTTCCACGTCCGGCCTGAGCCTGGAGCAGCGCCTGGCCGCCGTCCCTGGCATGGATGTCGGCCTGGCCATGAAGAGCGTGGGCGGCCAAGCGGCATTGCTCGAGCGCGTTTTGCAGCGTTTCGTCCGCACCTATGCCGACGGGGCGCCGGGCCTGCTCGCCGAAGCCTCGGCCCAGGCGCTGCCGCAGTGGCGCTCGGTGTGCCACTCGCTCATCGGCGCTGCCGAGACGGTGGGCGCGGTGGCCTTGAGCGCCGAACTGCGGGCCTTCGAGCAGGCGCTCGGCGCGGGCCACGACCTGCAGGCCCTGGCCCGGCTGGCGGCGCGGGCGCACGCCGGGCTCGTCGCCCACGTGCAGCGACTGCGCGCCGCGCTGTAAGGCCCGGGCCTTAGCCGCGCCGACGCAGGCGCGTGCTCAGCAGACCCAGGCCCGCCAATGCCATCAGCCAGCTGGCCGGCTCGGGCACCGGCGCCAGCGTGACGTTGCTCACCGCCAGCGTGGAGACGCCGTTGAAGTCACCCGTGTCCACCACGCCGAAGGCCAGCGTCGCGGTGCCGCTGCTGGTGAAGGTGTGGCTGAAGACGGCCGTGCCCGGGCTGGCGCTGGTGCGCGTGGCCAAGGTGAACAGCTGCCCGTTCAGCACCGCGAAGGCCTGGTCCTGAAACAGCGTCTCCTGGGTGCTGAAGCCCCAGCTGAAGCTGAGCGTGTCACCCGCCTGCACGGCGAAGCTCTGGCTCACCAGGCTGCCTTCGTAGGCCGGCTCGTCGCCCAGGTCCAGCGCGTGGAAGGGCAGGCCGGCGGCCAGTTCCAGCGTGTCGATCCAGGCCGCGGGGCTGCCCGAGATGTTGAAGGGCGCGTCGTCGTCGGCATTGAAGGCCGTGGTCAGCGTGTAGCTGCCGCCCGCCGCGAGCACGTCGCCCAGCAGGGTGGGGTCGGCGGCCTGCGCCGTCGTGGCCGCTGCGGCCAGTGCCAGGGCTGGCAGGGTCTTGAGAAGAAGGTTCTTCATGTGCATGTCCTCGCTGCTCAGCGCACGATCAGGTCGCGCTGGGGGTTCAGGCTGGACGGCGTGACGCCGTTCAGGAACACCAGGGCGCGCGGGTCGGTGGTGGGCGAGCTGCCGCCCACGCGCACGTTCACCTGCGCGGCGCCGCTGCGTGTGGCGGTGAAGCTGATCCAGCCTTCGGCCACCGGGTCGGTGCCGGTCCAGCCGATGGCCGCCAGCAGGGCGCGCAGGTCCAGCTTGTCCTTGCCCGGAACGAAGTCGGTGACGGTGTCGCCGGCGTCGCGCACGCTGCTGTAGGCGTAGAGGTTGATGCCGGCGCCGCCGGTCATCACGTCGGCGCCGCTGCCGCCGACCAGGATGTCGTCGCCCGGCGTGCCCACCAGGGTGTCGCGGCCGGCCGTGCCCTGGATGGTCCTGAACAAGGCCAGGCCCAGCAGCACGGGGTCATGGTCCGAGGACTTGAATGCGTTGGGCTGGTACAGGTCGGGCGGGCACAGGCCGCCGCAGGTGGTGGCCGGCGCCTTGAACTCGAGGTTGTAGTCGTACATCACCGCTTCGTCGGCGTTGATGTGCCAGTGCGCCGCAAAGGCCACCTTGGGCGACAGCGTGGCCGTGCTGATGCCATGGTCGAGCCGGCCCGCGGCGCCGTCGAACACGTACGAATAGCCCAGCGTGTTGTAGCGGCCGATCTGGTCGATGTAGCCGCTGCTGGTGAGGTCGAAGATCGGGTCTTCCTGGGCGTGGGCGTTCATGTCGCCCACCAGCAGCACGTCGTTGCTGCCGCTCGTGGCCTGCACCTGGGCCACGAAGATGCGCAGGCGCTGGGCCTGCTGCAAGCGCGCGGCGTTCCAGCAGCCCTGGCCGTCACCGGCGTCCAGGTTGCCGGCGGCGTCGGCGTCGCCCACGGCGGGGCAGCTGCCCTTGCTCTTCAGGTGGTTGACGATGAGGCTGAACTTCTCGCCGTTGGCCGCCATGAAGGTCTGCGCCAGCGGCGGGCGGTTGTTGACGGGGTCGGGGTCGGTCACCGGGGCGCCGGCGGGCGTGAGCTTGCCGGGCTTGTAGATCATCGCCACGCGGATGGCGTCGGTGCCGTTGCCGGTGCTCGGGTTCGCCACCACGGCGTAGGTGCCCGTGCCCACCTTGGCGTTGAGCGCGTCCACCAGGTTCTGCGCCGCCACGTTGGCGTTGTTCTGGATCTCCATCAGGCCCACCGCGTCGGCGTTCAGCGCTGCGAGCGCCTCGACGATCTTGGTGCGCTGGCGCAGGAACTCGGTGATGTTGTTGGCGCCGCGGCAGTTGCCCGCGCTGGTGCCCGAACCGAGCGTGCAGCCCTGGCCGGTCTGGCCGTCGGCGGTGGCGCCATTGGTGAAGGTGGTGAAGAAGTTCAGCACGTTCATCGAGCCCAGGCGCGTCGTCACCAGCGCGCCGGGCGTGCCCGTCGGCGGGCTGGCCGGCCGCGGGTTGGCCACCGCGAACACCGGGGCCACGGTCGGGTGGATCTTGTAGTCGCCGAAGCCGGCGTTGCTGCTGGTGGCCAGGCCGTAGTCGATGACGCCGGTGATGGCCGCCACGGTGTCGCCTGCGCGCGGCACGCCATCACCTTCGAGGTAGGGCGTGGGGTTGGGGTTCTGCGTGGAGCGGCCGTCATCCAGCAGGATGCGGCGGCGCGCGTTCTCGTCAGCCTGCGCCAGCGCCTGCGGCGTGCCCGGGCGGTAGCGGTTGGTCGGCGTCTCCAGCCGGCCTCCGACGGCCAGCGACAGCTGGCCGAAGCGGGCCTGGAAGAAGTTCTGCTGCACCGTCAACGGGCCGGCGATGGTGACCAGCATGCCTTCGTAGCGTTCGAGATCGTCGTTCACCAGCTCGGGCAGCGTGATCGGCGTCGGCACGATGCTGCCGCTGCCCAGCACGGCGATGGCGGTAGGCCCGGTCAGCTCGGTGACCCTGTGCGCCAGCGTGTCGGCGTTGCTGGCACTGCCGACGTTGAACTCGGCCACCACGCCCGTCAGGCGGATCAGCTGGCCCACCGCCACCGTGGGCGCGGTGCTGGTGAAGACGAGGATGCCGTCGGACGTGAGCGGGTCGCCGTCGCCCACCGGGTCCTGCAGGAAGAAGCCGTTGTTGGTGAGCTTGGTGACGACGCCGGTGGTCGTCACCGTCTGGCCCAGCAGCGGGCTGGTGCCGGTGGGGCCCTGGATGCTGTAGATGGGTGTGTCGGCCGCGAATGCAGCGCCCTGGGCGGCGCACAGCAGCAGCGCCAGCGCGGCGTGGGTGAGGGTGGGGATCAGTCTCATGGTGTTCCTTTCGAGGCCCGGGCTTTCAGCGGCGCGTGCGGCGCGCGATGAAGCCGAGCACGCCGCCACCGGCCAGCAGCAGCGCCAGGCTGCCGGGCTCGGGAACCGCGCTGGCCATGGCGGTGAAGTTGTCGATGCGGCCGGTGCCGCCGCTGGCCACGGTGCCGCCGGCGGCCGAGACGGTCGACGCGTCGACCAGCCGGATCACGACATTGGCCTGGTTGTCCAGGGCGGCCAGGCCACTCAGGTCGACGTTCAGGGTGTAGATCGAGTTGACGGTGGTCGCCGACCATGTCGGGTTCGGCGCGGCGTTGGCCAGCACCACGTACGACTGGAAGCTCGTGAACGCGCTGCCGTCCGTGCTGTAGGCAACGGTGAAGTCGCGCGGGCCCGTGCCGCTGCTCGTCTGGTCGAAGCTCAGGGTCAGGCCGGTGAAGCCGAGGGTGCTGAAGCTGAACTGGTAGTAATCGCCGACCTGCCAGTTGTTCGAGCTGAACGACTCGTTCGAGCCGTTGCCCACCGGGTTCGAATAGGTGGTGGCGCCGGCGTGGAAGCCCAAGGCGCTGCCGCTGCCGACTTCAGGCACGAGCGGGCCGGCCGTGGTGGGCACCGACGTCTCGAAGGTCCACTGCGCAAGCGTGTCGGCGAAAGCGGGCGCGAAGGCAACGAGGGCGGCGGAAGCAAGCAGGTGCTTGAGCATGGTTCTCTCCTGAACAGGGGGGTTGAAAAAGGAATCGGCGCCAGGGATGGCGCCGCGGTGCGTTGGGGCACCCTAGGCGGCAAGCATGAATCGTGCGTGACGAACGCCCTGGTGCACCGCACTCACCCCACGAATCAGGGGCAGGGTATCGACCTACACTGCGCCTTTGTCCACAGCCCTGCCTTCGCCCATGTCCGACGACCCTCGCGACCGCGCCGAACAGCGCACGCTGCTGATGCCGCGGCGCGACCAGGGCAGCGAACTGAGGGCCGGGCACTCGCTGCAGGAGTTCGTCGTCGAGCGCCTGCTCGGCGTGGGCGGCTACAGCTGCGTCTACCTGGCGCTGGACACGCGCCTGGACCGCCGCGTGGCAGTGAAGGAATACCTGCCCGCCACGCTGGCCATGCGCGCGCCCGACGGCACCGTGCTGCCGCGCCTGCCGCGCTTCCAGGAGTTCTTCGACCGCGGGCTGCAAGGCTTCCTGAACGAAGCGCGCCTGCTCGGCAGCTTCGACCATCCGGCCCTGCTCAAGGTCTACCGTTTCTGGGCCGAGAACGGCACCGCGTACATGGTGATGCCGTACTACGAAGGCATCACGCTCAAGCGCTGGCTCAGCGACCTGGGCGCACCGCCTTCCGAACGCTGGCTGCGCGACCTGGCCGACCCGATGATGGCCGCGCTGCACGTGATGCACGAGCAGAAGTGCTACCACCGCGACGTGGCGCCCGACAACATCCTGATGCTCTACGACCGCGGCCAGCCCGGCAGCTACCTCGAGCAGCGCCCGCACCCCGTGCTGCTGGACTTCGGCGCCGCGCGGCGCGTGATCGGCGACGCCACGCAGCAGCTCACCGCCATCCTCAAGAGCGGCTACTCGCCGGTGGAGCAGTACGACGGCGAGGTGTCGCTGCGCCAGGGCCCGTGGACCGACGTGTACGCCCTGTGCGCGGTGCTCTACACCGCCATCACGGGCAAGGCGCCGCTGTCCTCGGTGGGCCGCATCGTGCGCGACGACCAGATCCCGGCGCGCCAGGCCGGCAAGGGGCGCTACAGCGAGTCCTTCCTGTCGGCCATCGACGCCGGCCTGCACGTGCGGCCCGAGCAGCGGCCGCAGGGCATGGCCGCGCTGCGCGCGCTGATGGACATGCCCATGCCCGCACCCGACCCCGCGCCGCCGCCGGCCTTCGTGGCCGCGCAGGCCCAGGCGCAGGCCGAGGCTCGCGCCGAGGCGCGCACGCCCTGGCTGCTGATCGGCGCCGCCGCGCTGGTGGCGGCCGTGGGCTTCGGTGCCTGGCTGTTGCGGCGTTAGGTTCAGCCGTTGCTGATGCCACTGGCCACGTGCCCAGCCGGCACATGCTCGGCGGCGTTCTCGATGTGGCCGGTCTGGTCGTCGAAGAAGAAGTCGGGCTCGAACTCGCGCAGGAAGGCGCCCTTGGGCAGGCCGCCGAGGAACAGCGCCTCGTCGACGTCGATCTGCCAGTCCATCAGTGTGCGGATGGCGCGTTCGTGCGCGGGTGCGCTGCGCGCCGTCACCAGCGCCGTGCGCAGCCGCATCGCGGGGGCCGGCTCGCTCTGCAGGCTCTGCAGCGCGTCCAGCAGCGGCTTGAAGGGCCCGGGCGCCAGCGGCGTGGCGGCGCGTTCGCGCTCGTGGCTCTGGAAGGCGTCCAGGCCGTCGCGCTGGTAGACACGCTCGGCCTCGTCGGAAAACAGCACGGCGTCGCCGTCGAAGGCGATGCGCACCTCGTCGGGGTGCGCGGCCGAGGCGCGCGCGCTGTGCGGGTAGACACGCGCTGCCGGCACGCCGGCCGCCAGC
>CAYREA010000136.1:0-12509 GCA_964423075.1 uncultured Rubrivivax sp.
TCTTGCCGATGCCGCCCTTGCCGTAGAAGGCGATCTGCCGAAGTTTTGCCATTTCAGTGCTCCAGTGAGTGAGGGTTCGTTGACGAGACAGATATCCGTTCGTCGCGATCGCCAATCAGCCTTCGGTGCCTGTGTGGGTCTTCTTTGAAGGTCCCTCGGGGCCTGACATCGGGTGTCGCGCAGTCCCCTTACCGCAACCCCTGTGCCACCTTGCCCAGGCCGCCGCCAAGTGCCTGTTTCTGCAAGACAAAAACGGCGCTTGCGGGGGTGGCCGCGGGGCCGCCCGGCTTTGTTGGAAACACGACAAACCCGGACGAAGGCGACGCGGCCGGGCGGCGGTGTCCGACACGCCACCCTGCTGGAGGCGCCCTTGGTACGGCGGTTGCTCTAAGTGCCGGCATGAGCGCCTTGCCCGTCGTGGCCGTCAGCACCAACCCGCACTACGAACGCTTCGGCGGCGAGCCCGCCGTGCAGCGCCTGGTCGACGCCTTCTACGCGGCGATGGACCAGCGTGCCGACGCGAAGACGATCCGCGCGATGCACGCCCGCGATCTGACGCACACAAAGAGCGTGCTGGTCAGCTACTTCTGCGAATGGCTGGGCGGCCCGCGCCGCTACACGGCCGAACGCGGCCAGCCGCGCCTGCGGCGCGTGCACATGCCTTTCGACATCGACGAAGCCGCCGCCGTCGCCTGGCTGGCCTGCATGCAGCAGGCGCTGGACACCACCTGCGCCGACGCCGAACTGCGCGCGGCGCTGATGGCCGCGCTCGGGAAGATCGCCCACCACGTGCGCAACACCGAACCTCACTCAACCCACCGGAGCCCCTGATGAGCACCCTGACCGCCGAACCCGGCCTCGAGACCAGCGCGTTCGCGCGCCTGCAGGCCGAAGGCCGCCTGCTCAACCCCGTGCTCAAGGGCGCGACCAAGAAGCCGGGGCGCTTCGGCTTCCGCGGCGAACTGGCACTGCGCTTCGCCCCCAAGCTGGCCGACGAGGCGCGCCCGCCCGAGCTGACCTGCGACCAGGTGATCGCCATCGCCACCGCCGGCAACCCCAAGTTGCCCTTCTTCGCCGGCTACCTGCTCAGCTTCGAGCAACTGAAGGACGTGGCGGAAGTGCTCGGCGACACGCTCAGCGCCGGCGGCAAGTACTTCCTGTTCTGCAACAACATCGACCTGAGCAAGAAGTACCAGGTGGCGATGAACGGCGCGCTCTTCTACGTGCTGCCCATCGACGAAGCCACGGTCTACAACGAGCTGCTCGAACTGCTGTACCTGGAGAAGAACGAGCTGAAGAAGCTCGACACCGCAGGCAAGACCGACCGCGTGGCCGACGCGGCGCTGAAGTTCGACGTCACCTTCGACACCATCACCTACGCCGAAGGGCTGGCGCTGATGGGGCCGGTGCGCAACCCGAACGAGAACCGCCCGGTGTGACCGCGCCGCGCCATGCCCAACCTGGTGGGCGTGCCGGCCGAGCAACTGGCCGGCACGGCCTTCAATGCCAAGCCGCGGCCGCTGCACATCGCCGGCGCGCGCGAAGGGCATGGCGGCCTGTTCGCGCTGCTGGCGCGCTGCGCCAGCGCGCACGAGGCGGCGCAGACCTTCGCGCACTACATGGACATGGCCTTCGGCCTGGGCCGCGTGGCCGCGCCCGAAGGGCCGCGGCGTTTCAGGCCCAGCTACCTGAAGCTGCTGCAGGGCTGGGGGCTGGACGCGAACGGCCCGGCCGGCGCGGTGCTCAAGGGCTACGTCGAAAGCCGCTTCGGCATCGCGCCGGGTTTCCACAAGGCGCCGCCGGCGCACTTCCCGTCGCCGGCCTGGGTGGCCTACATCGAAGAGAAGCAGAGCAGCCGCCACCAGGCCAACCAGGTGCACCAGCAGCTGGACCTGCTGTACGAGTTCTGCCAGTGGACGCTGGCGCGCTTTGCGCTGCTGGGGCCCGGGCCGCACGTCATGCTGTGGCGCGGCAGCACGCGCTGCGAGGAGCAGATCGTCAAGGGTTCGCTGCGCGAGCGCCACGCCACCCTGCGCCTGAACAACATCGTCTCGTTCAGCCTGGACGTCGAGCAGGCCAGCTGCTTCGGCGACTGGGTGATGTGCGCCCGCGTGCCGCTGGCCAAGGTGCTGTACGCACCGGGCGTGCTGAACACGCAGGTGCTGCAGGGCGAAGGCGAGGTGCTGGCGATCGGCGGCGACTACGAGGTGCACATCCGCTATGAACCCTGACGTGCCCGCGCTGCTCGACCGCGCCCTGGGTGCCTACCTGGGGCTGGCGATCGGCGACGCCCTGGGCGCCACGGTCGAGTTCATGACGGCCCGCGAGATCGCCCACCGCTATGCCGCACAGGGTGGCCAGCACCGCCAGATCACCGGCGGCGGCTGGCTCAAGCTGCCGCCCGGGCAGGTGACCGACGACACCACGATGAGCCTGGCTCTGGGCGACGCGCTGCTGCGCGGCGAAGCGCTCGGCCGCCCCTTCGACACGCGGCTCATCGGCGAGGCCTTTGTGGCCTGGTGGCGCGGCAAGCCGGTGGACTGCGGCAACACCTGCCGGCGCGGCATCCTGCGTTTCATCCACGACGGCTCGCTCGATGGTGGGCTGAACGACGGCGACGGTGGCAACGGCGTGCTGATGCGCAACCTGCCGGTGGTGCTGGCCACGCTGGGCGACGAAGCGCGCTTCGAGGCCGTGTCGCTGGCGCAGGCGCGGCTGACGCACCACCACCCGCTGTCCGACGCCGCCGTGCTGGGCATCGGCCGCATGCTGCGCGCCCTGCTCGCCGGCGCGTCGCACGCGGACGCGGTGGCGCTAGCCGAAAACCTGGCGCTGGCCCAGCCCGCGTTCCGCTTCCGGCCCTACCCGGGCCGAGCCACCGCCTACGTGGTGGACACCCTGCAGACCGTGCTGCACCACTACACCACCCACGAAGACTTCGAAGCCGCCGTGGTGGCCACCGTCAACCGCGGCGACGACGCCGACACCACCGGCGCCATCGTCGGCATGCTGGCCGGCGCGCACTGCGGCGCGCGCGCGCTGCCGCGGCGCTGGCTGCGGGCGCTGGCGCCGGGCGTGGTGCAGACCGTCACCAACCAGGCCAGCGCACTGGTGGCACTGGCCCTGGCCCCCCACTGAACGAGGAACCGCGATGCCGCTCTACGACTACCGCTGCCCCGCCTGCGCGCAGACCTTCGAGCTGCTGGTGCGCAGCAGCACCGTGCCCACCTGCCCGCATTGCGGCGCCACACAGCTGGAGCGTTTGCTGTCGAAGCCGGCGCCGCCGGGCACCAGCGCCGGCCTCATCGCGGCCGGGCGCCGCGCGGCGGCGCGCGAAGGGCATTTCAGCAACTACAGCACGGCCGAGCGCGCCAAGATCAAGTAGCGGCGGGGCTCACCGGCGTGGTTTTGCGCCTCGTCAAGAGTCGGGCAAGCCGGCCAGCCTAAAGTCGCGCCTCCTTAGGCTGCCGGCCCGTCAGGGCAACCCCCATGCCCATCGAGCTCTTCAACGACGGCCGCCACAAGTGCCTGATGTTCACCGACCTGGGTGACGGCGCAGCCGTGCAATCCAACCAGTTCCTGATCGTCGACGGCGACACCGGCGCCGTCATCGACCCCGGCGGCAACCTGGCCTACAACCAGATGGTGCTGGGCATGCAGAAGCACTTCCCGCCGGCCCGGCTGTCATCCATCCTGGCCTCGCACGCCGACCCCGACATCATCGCCGCGCTCGACCGCTGGATGACCGGCACGCCGGCCAAGCTCTACATCAGCGCGCTGTGGGAGCGTTTTGCGCCGCACTTCTGCAAGCCGGGCAAGACCGACGGCCGCATCGTCGGCATTCCCGACGCCGGCATGCACATCAAGGTGGGCCAGAGCACCCTGACGGCCGTGCCCGCGCACTTCATGCACGCCGAAGGCAACTTCCAGTTCTGGGATCCGATCGCCGGCATCCTGTTCTCGGGCGACCTGGGCGTGTCGCTGGGCGGCGAGCCGCGGCGCCGCATCACGAACCTGGCCGACGCACTGCCGCAGATGCAGCCCTTCCACCTGCGCTACATGGCCAGCGGGCGCATCCTGAAGCTGTGGGCGAAGATGGTGAGGAAGCTGCCCATCCGCATGATCGTGCCGCAGCACGGCGCGCCGCTGGAAGGCGAGGCCGTGCCGGCCTTCATCGAATGGGTGCAGACGCTGGACTGCGGCATCGACCGCATGAGCCAGGCCGACTACGCCGTGCCGACCTGATCAACCCGACAACGCGCCCAGCAGTTCCACCGTCACGCCCTCGGTGCCCAGCAGCGTGGCCTGGCAGGCCAGGCGCGACTTGCTGGAGATGCCCACCAGCGTGTCGAGCTTGGCGTTCTCTGCCGGCGTGAGCTTGCTCAGGCCCTTACGGCCTTCGGTGACGAACAGGTGGCAGGCGCCGCACTTGGCCTGTTCGCCGCACTTGGTGCCGATCTTGGCGCCGGCGGCCAGGATGGCCTGCAGCAGGTTCGCGCCCGCGGTGATCTCGGCCGTGATGCCGGCGGGCAGGATGGTCAGGGTGCTCATCGTCTAGGGTCCTCGTTGTGATCTCTGCAGTCAGGCCGCAACCGCGGCGCCCACCAACGCCGCGGCCACCTCGGCCAGCGGCACGTTGACGCGGGTGATGCCTTGTTCGTCCAGGAAACGCGCTTCCATGCGCGTGGGCGGATCGGGCAGCACCGCGAAGTGCGGGCCGCGCGAACGTTTCATGATCTGGCGTGCGAAGGCGCGCGGCAGCTGGTCGTTGAAGCGGCAGCCCAGGAACACGAAGCCCAGGCCCGCGCGGCGCTGCTGCACGAGCGTGGGGATGGGCGTCTGGATGTCGATCTCGGTCAGCACCTCGACGAAGTCGCTGTCCGACACCAGGTAGTTGCCGGCCGGTGCGTGGCCACCCCAGGGCTTGTAGAGCAGCGTGGCCGGCGCCGTGGCGTCGGCCAGCGCGGCGCCCTGGGCGTCGTACCAGCCGGTCCAGGTGCCGAAGTGTTCGCTCTGCGACAGGCCCTGCGTCTCGGCCCAGTCGCTGCGCGTGGCGGCCAGCGCGTGGCGCAGCGTGTCGTCGTACCAGGTGTCGACGATCAGCGGCGCCGGCAGCGCCGCCAGCCAGCGGTGCAGCGGCGAGGGCTCGGCCTGCAGCACGAAGGCCTCGTTCATCGCCTTCACCAGGGTCTTGCGGTGCTTGAAGTTCTCGATGAACTGCGCCGCCGCCGTGAGCCGGTTGCGGATCTTGCCAGGCACGCTCACCTTGGCCGTCAGCACGGCGGCCAGCGCCAGCGTGTCGGTGGGTGGGGTGGCGCCTACACACAGGCCCAGCAGGCCGGGCCCGACATAGGGCGCCAGCAGGCCGAAGGCCAGGCCCGAGATCACTTCGGGCGGCAGTTCGGTGACGACGGCATGGGTCATGGGGATGTCCTTTCAGTAGATGGCGGCGCCGGCACCGACGTTGACGCTGGAGTCCTTCAGCGTCTGCACGATGAAGCGCACGTGTTCGGGCTCCAGCGCGCCGTGCAGCGGCAGCGCCAGTGCGCGGTCGGCAATGCGTTCGGCCAGCGGAAACTGCCCACGCTGCCAGCCCAGCTGGCGGTAGGCGTGCTGCTGGTGCAGCGGCGTGCAGTACAGGGCCGATTCGATGAACTCGGTGGCCAGGTCTTCCACCACCTGCGCCACGGCGCTGACGGTGAAGCGCTTGCCCAGGTGCACGAGGTACAGCATCCAGTGCACCTCGTCGACTTCCGGGCCGCGGTAGGGCGGCTTGATGCCTTCGAAGCTCTGCATCTCTTCGAGATATGCGGCCTCCACGGCCTTGCGCCGGGCCAGGATCTCGTCGATGCGCGACAGCTGCGCCAGGCCGAGCGCGGCCGTGACTTCGCTGATCTGCGCCTGCAGCGGCACGCGCGCGCCCACCGACACCGAACGCCGGGCATCGAGGCCGTGCGCGCGCAGCAGGCGCAGTTCGGTGGCCAGGGCCGCGTCGTCGGTGACCACCATGCCGCCCTCGCCGCAGTGCAAGGGCGAGGCCTGCGAGAAGTCGAACACCGACACGTCGCCGAAACTGCCCACCGGCGCGCCACGGTAGCGCGAGGCTATGGCTTCGGTGCTGTCCTCGATCAGCTTGATGCCGCGTTCATCCGCCAGCGCACGCAGCGCCTTCCAGTCCGCCGGGTGGCCGTTGGCATTGCTGGCGATGAGGGCCTTGGTGGCCGGCGTCACCGCGGTGGCAGCGCGGCCGGGGTCCAGGCAGCCCGACCAGTAGTTGATGTCGCTGAACACCACGCGCGCCCCGGTGAGCGTGACCGCATGGGCCACCTGGTGCCAGCCGTAGGGCGCGGCGATGACCTCGTCGCCGGGGCCGATGTCCAACGCACGCAGCGCCAGCCACACGCCCAGCATGCCGCTGGGCACGGCCACGGCCTGGGCGCGGCCCAGCCAGTGCGCGAAGCCGTCCTCGAAACGCGCCACCAGGCGGCCGGCCGACAGCTGCGGTGCGCCCAGCGCGGCCTGCAGCATCTGCGCTTCGAGCGCGCCGATGTCGGGCGCGCACAGCGGCAGCACTTCGTCGGGCGGCGTGATCTCGGCCATGGTGGGCTCAGCTTGCGTCGGTGACGATGAGGCCGGCGGCCTGGCTGCTGTCGCCGGTGATGGTCCAGCAGTGGCCGTCGCTGGCGCTCAGGAAGAGCTGGCGCTTGCTGCCACGCGCCACCGGTGTCTCGTGCCGCATGTCGAAGGCATCCAGCACCACCACACGCCAGGGCGCGTAATGCGCGCGCAGCGTGGCGGCGGCCTCGCGCGCCGTGGCGGCGGTTTCGGCCAGGGCGAGGGCTTCGTCGGCTGAGAAGGCGGCCATGGTCTCAGTCGTCCCCGCCCGACAGGCGCCGTGCTTCCACCGTGATGGGCAGGTGCGTGCCCGCCGCCATCTCGGGCAGCGCCAGGGTCCAGCCATTGCCCAGCGTGACCGTGCCACCCCACAGGTCCGCGCGTTCCTGCGCGACGATGGGCTCTTCCAGGTCCTTCTTCGGCACGTAGGCCGAGAGCGCCCCGTTCGAGGTCCTGCGGATCATCACTTTCATCGGGCTTCCTTGGGGTTGTTCATTCGGCCAGCGCCGGGGCCCGTTCCTGCAGCAGCAGCGGCAGCAGCGCGCGCCGCGCGGCGTCCACCGTGCGCTGCACCTCGGCCGCCGTGGTGGCCGGCCCCAGCGAGAAGCGGATGCCGGCCTTGGCCTGGCGCGGCGTGGCACCCAGCGCCAGCAGCACGTGCGAAGGCTGCGTGCCGCCGGCGCTGCAGGCCGCGCCCGAGGAGGCGATGACGCCGGCGCGCTCCAGCCGGCCCAGCACCTGCTCGGCGTCGAGTTCGGCAAAACGCAGGCACAGGGTGTTGGGCAGGCGCTCGGCCGCGTCGGCGTAGACCTGCACCTGCGGCAACGCCTCGCACAGGCCGCGCTGCAGCGTGTCGCGCAGTTCGCGCTGGCGGTGCAGGTCTTCGGCCAGCGTGGCTGCGCTGCGCATGCAGGCGGCGGCGAAACCGACGATGCCCGGCAGGTTCTCGGTGCCGCCGCGGCGCTGGCGTTCCTGGCGCCCGCTGATCAGCGCCGGCAGCGCCAGGCCCTTCTTCACCAGCAGCGCGCCCACGCCCTTGGGGCCGCCGATCTTGTGCGCCGACAGCGACATCAGGCTGGCGCCGCTGGCACTGAAGTCCAGCGGCTGCTTGCCGGCCAGCTGGGTGGCGTCGACGTGCAGCGGCACGCCGTGCGCCTGCGCCAGCGCGGCCAGTTCGGCGATGGGCATGCACACGCCGGTCTCGTTGTTGGCGCCCATCACCGAGAGCAGGGCCACGTCTTCGCGCAGCAGCTCGCGCGCGGCGGCCAGGTCCAGGCGGCCCTGGCCGTCGACGGGGATCAGGTCCACCGGCGTGCCTTCGGCCGCCAGCTTGCGCGCCAGCGCCAGCAGGCCCGGGTGTTCGACGGCCGACAGCAGCAGCCGCCGCCGGCCCGTGCCACGCGCCAGTTCCAGCGCGCCCAGCACGGCCATGTGGTTGGCTTCGGTGGCGCCGCTGGTGAACACCAGCTCGGCCGAGCTGCAGCCCAGGAAACTCGCCACGCGCGCCCGGGCATCGGCCAGGGTGCGGCGTGCCGCCTGCCCGGGGCCGTGCGTGGACGAGGGGTTGGCCCACACGTGCTGCAGCGTGTCGACCATCTCCTGCACCACCTCGGGCCAGGGCGGCGTGGTGGCGTTGTGGTCCAGGTACAGCGGCGCGTTCATGGCCAGTAGATCCGCTCGGGGTCGCTGCAGAGTTGCTCCAGCGCCAGGTCCAGCGTCAGGCCGAAGTCACGCGCCACCCAGGCGGTGCTCGCGTGGTCGCGGGCATGCAGCGTCCAGGTGCCGGCCGCGTCGGGCTGCAGCCAGGCGATGGGGATCTCGCCGCCCGCCGGGTCGATGTTGCGCGAGCAGTTGGCGCACAGCACCAGCCAGCCGGTGCCTTCGGCCACCACGCGCGGCGCCACGTAGCGGTAGCGCGTGCGCCGCTGCAGCGCGCGTTCGATGCGCGCCTGCGTCAGCGACACCACGGCGGCGGTGCCGGTGCGGCGGCGCCGCGCCGTGGCGGTCATGGCGCGGCTCCGCCCATCGGCACGATCTCTTCTTCCAGGCAGCCGAGCACGGCCACGCCGAAGTCGACCATGTAGACCGGCACGTTGGCCTCTTCGTGGCGGCCCACCTGCACGATCTCGCCCGGGCCGCCTTCGGCCACCAGCAGGACGTCTTCTTCCGCCTCGGGCAGGCTGCCGTCGTTGTACAGGTCGGCCGCGGCCTTCACGGCCAGGCCCCAGGGGTACTTGGGTTCGCGCGGTTCGATCATCATGGCGTGGTCCTTCAGCGCAGGGTTTCGAGCTCGGCCGCGCGATCGCCCAGCAGGGCCATCACTTCGGGCGGCAGGTGGTCCAGCGTGCACAGCTCCTTGGCGCGCATGCCCACCTGGTGGCCGCTGTCGGTGAACTCGACGGCGTAGATGTAGAACTGCTGCAGGAAGGTGCCGATGCTGCGCACGTAGCCCACGTCGCCCTTGTGCACCAGCACCTCGCCGATGTCCTTGCCGGTGTAGGTGCCGTCATTGCGCACCACGCTGCGGCTGGCCACACGTTCGCCCATCGCGAAGCGCGGCGGCTCGGCGATCTCGATCTGTCCGTCGTCGCGGGCGATGTCAGCCATGGGCGGGCTCTCCTTCGGACTGCAGGGCGTTCAGGCGGCCTGCGGCGGCTTCGCGCACCTCGGCCTCCTGGTCGTGGCACAGGCGCTGCGCGAGTTCGGCCGCGGCGCGCGTGGCGACGTGCCAGCGCACCAGCCAGTCGGCGTCGGCGGCCAGCTGCGCCAGCAGCGGTGCGGGCAGGCGCTCGGCCACCACGCGGCGCACCTCGGCGTCGCGGTCGGCGGCCATGCGCAGCAGTGCCGGCATGGGCAGGCGCTGCGCCACGGCCATGCGCACCTGCAGGTCGCTGTCGTGGATCAGCGTCGGCAGCAGCGCGTCGGGCAGGCGGCGCGCGGCGATCTCGCGCACGCGGTAGTCCTCGTCGCGTGCCATCGGCGCCAGGTGGGCCACGTCCAGGCGCAGCGCCACGCGCACGCGCACCTCGCGGTGCGGGTCTTCGCGCAGCTTGAGCAGCTGGCGCTGCGGCAGGCGCAGGGCCACCTGCAGGCGCACGGTCTCGTCGGGGTCGTTCATCAACGCCGGCAGCTGGAACACGTCGGCCCAGCGCGCGGCGATGGCGCGCACTTCGAAGTACGGGTGCTGCAGGTGCAGCGCACACAGGTGGCGGTGGGTGCGGAAGAAGCGGTCGATGCGGCGCGCGTAGGCGTCCTGCATGCAGCTGCGGCCGAGTTCGCAGCCGCCGCCGGCATTCAGCCCGGCATGCGGGCAACTTGCACAACGGGTGGCATCCAGCGGCTGGCCCAGCCAGTCGAGCAAGGGGATGCCGTTGTCGTGCGGGTCCATCAGTCGTCGTCCACGTCGCCGGCCAGCGCACGCTGGCGCACGGCTTCCAGCACCGAGGCGCCGACGTAGTCGCCCGGGTCCAGCGCCTTCAGCAGCTCCAGCGCGTCGCGCGCCTCGAAAGGGTCGTCCAGGCGCAGGCTCAGGTAGGCGTAGCCCTTCAGCGTGAAGAGCAGGAAACGCGAGGCCGGCTCGTAGCGCGCGCCGGGCAGCGGCCGCGGCGGGATCTCGCGCCACACGCTGGGCAGGCCCAGGGCCTTGGCGGCCACCACCAGCGCGCGCCGTGCCACGCCACGTGCCAGCGCCAGGCGGTGGCCGTAGAAGTGGTGGCGGTAGAAGGCGATCAGCACCGCCGGGTGCTCGGGTGCGGCAGCGGCTGCTCGCATCAGCGCGGCCATGGCGCGCGGCCCGTCGCTGCGCTGCTCGCCAGCTTCGCGCAGCGCGGCTTCGGCACCTGGCGGCAAGGCCAGGCCGAGCACGGCGGCGTCGAAGTCACTGTCCATGGCCGTGGTGGCTACAAACGCTTGATCGAGGACAGCGACACGCTGGCCTGCGCCGGCGGCTTGCTGTCGCCGGCGGTGCTGCAGCCGCAGGCCTCGGCATTCGGATTGAAGAAAGTCAGGCCGGCCTGGGTGGGCGTTTCGGCGAAGTCCACCGTCACGCCGTCCAGCATCAGCCGGCTCTCGGCGGGCAGGAACACGCGCAGGCCGTTGATCGCCAGCTCGGCGTCGCCGCCCTGCGGCGCGGCCTCGACCGTGAACTCGGAGGTGTAGCCCGAGCAACCGCCCGGCGCCACCGTCAGGCGGAAGCCGCCGGCGGGGTTGGTGGAGAAGCGCACCATGCGGCGCATGAACTTCTCGGCTGCGGGCGTCACCGTCACCTTGGGGGTCAGCATGGTCGTCACGCCTTCTTGATGCAGCCGTCGACCGGGCACACCGCCACGCACTGCGGCGAGTCGAACTGGCCTTCGCACTCGGTGCACTTGTTGGGGTCGATGATGAAAGTGCCGCCCTTTTCGCGGATGGCCACGTTGGGGCACTCGGGCTCGCAGGCGCTGCAGCCGGTGCAGGTGCTGGCAATGATCTTCAGGGCCATGTCGGTCTCCTAGCTTCTCGGGCAATCGGGGTCAGGCCGCGGCTTCGGCGCCGCCCGTGTAGGCGCCCTGGCGGATGCGCGCGTCGCCGCGCGGCTGGTGGGTGATCTGGCCGCTGGCGATGCGGGCGCGGTAGCCGGCGAACCAGGCCAGCGCCGCCTTCTCGATGAACTCGTGCGCGTACTCATCCACCGGCTCGATGCCGGCAGCCTTGAGCTCGTCGCGCGGGCAGGCGCCGATCTTGGAGACCAGCACGGCGTGGCAGTCGTTGATGGCGCTGACGATGGACGGCAGCTGCTCGTCTTCGCCGTAGCCGCCCTGGCAGTAGAGGTCGACGCGGCGGTGGCCGACGAAGAGGGCCTCGGCCTTGCTGACTTCGAAGATCTGGAACTCGGTGGCGTGGCCGAAGTGCTGGTTGACCTTGCCGTGGCCTTCGGTGGCCACGGCCACCAGCAGCTTCATGTCGGCGTCGACACCGTCGTCGACCTCTGCGGCGGCGAGTGCGGCCTGCTTGGCCTCGTGCTGGGCCTGGCGTTCGACTTCCACCGCCTGCTGGTAGGCGCGGCGCTTGTCGAGGTCGTAGACCACTTCCATCTGCTCGATCTTGTCGAGCGTGAACTCTTCCGAGCGGTCTTCGCCCAGCAGGCCCACCGCATCGGCACGGCACTGGCGGCAATGGCGCATCAGGTTGGCGCCGCCCATGCAGGCGTCCTGCACCGCCTTCAGTTCCTGCGCGGTGGGGCCGCGCTGGCCCGTGAGCCCGAACACCGTGCCGTGTTCGGCCTCGCTGATCAGCGGCATGATGTTGTGCAGGAAGGCGCCGCGCTTCTTGACCTCGCGGTTCACCTCGTAGAGATGTTCGTCGTTGACGCCCGGGATCAGCACCGAGTTGATCTTGGTGAGCACACCGCGCGCGGTGAGCATCTCCAGGCCCTTCATCTGCTGCTGGTGCAGGATGGTGGCGGCCTCGATGCCGGTCACGCGCCGGTGCTGCCAGAAGATCCAGGGGTAGATCTTGGCGCCCACTTCCGGATCGACCATGTTGATGGTGATCGTGACGTGGTCGATGTTGTACTTGCAGATCTCGTCGACCATCTCCGGCAGCGCGAGACCGTTCGTCGACAGGCACAGCTTGATGTCGGGTGCCTGCTCCTGCAGCATGCGGAAGGTGTCGAAGGTCTTCTTCGGGTTGGCCAGCGCGTCACCCGGGCCCGCGATGCCCAGCACCGTCATCTGCGGGATCTCGCTGGCGACGGCCACCACCTTCTTCACCGCCTGGTCGGGCGTGAGCTTCTGGCTCACGACGCCGGGGCGGCTTTCGTTGCTGCAGTCGTACTTGCGATTGCAGTAGTTGCACTGGATGTTGCAGGCCGGCGCCACGGCCACGTGCATGCGGGCGTAGTGGTGATGCGCCTC
>CAYREA010000137.1:0-12468 GCA_964423075.1 uncultured Rubrivivax sp.
GAACGCCTGCTGCGGCGCGCCCTGCGCAACCTGCTGGAGAACGCGCGCCGCTACGGCGGCGGCGAGATCGAAGCCACCGTGGCGCGCGGCCGCCAGGGCGGTGCCGAGGTGCGCGTGGCCGACCGCGGCCCCGGCGTGCCCGAGGCCTACCGCGAGCGCATCTTCGAGGCCTTCTTCCGCCTGCCCGGCCATGCCGAGCGCGAAGGCGGCGTGGGCCTGGGCCTGTCGCTGGTGCGCCAGATCGCCGAGCGCCATGGCGGCCGCGTGCGCTGCGAGCCCCGTGAAGGCGGTGGCAGCTGCTTCGTGCTGGAGCTGCCCGGCGCTACATGAAGGCGTGCAGCTCGACGAACCAGCTGCGCCGGTTGTCGACGGGTGCCTGCGGTATGCCGTCGTAGCGCCGCAGGCCGAAGCGCAGCTGCGTGTAGGCGATGGGCGTGAACTCGTAGAGCAGGCTCAGGCGCGCCTTGTGGTCCTGCGCGATCTTGCGGTCCGGGTCCAGCCACTCGGCGCTGAACTTCAGGTTGTGGCCGCGCGCCACGCCCCAGTTCACCTCGGCCAGCGTGGCCAGCAATTGGCGCCGGCCTTCGGCAAAACCGCCGTCGCTGACGAGGTCGACCTCACCCAGCCAGGCCAGCGGGCCGGTGCTGAAACCGCCGAACAGGCCCACCGCTTCGCGGCCGCCGGCCGATGACTTGGTCGAGGCCAGCGCCAGGCCGGCGCGGCCCCAGGGCTGCAGCCACACCGCCTGCCCGGTCCACTGGTGGCCGCTGATCGGCCCCACGTTGCCGGGGCCGTTGCTGCGCGCCAGCTGCAGCGACCAGTCGCCCAGCTCCAGGCCCAGCTCCACGCCCTTGTCGGGCGTGGCCATGCTCACGCCGCTGAGCGAACGCACGAAGGCCGAGTTGTCCTGCAGCCGCCAGCCGAAGGGCAGGTAGAACTGGCCGGCCTTGGCGTACCAGCCGCGCGTGGCGCTGCCCAGGCGCAGGTAGGCCTCCTGGCGCTGCGAGCGGCCGGGGCGCAGCTGCTGGTCGACATAGGCGCCAAACAGATCTGACACCAGCTGCACGTCGGCATAGAGCCTGAACTGCTCCATGCCGGAGGTCTTCTGCGTGGCCTCGCCAGGCACGCGCGTGCGGGTCTCGCCGGTGCGCAGGTCGCCGCCCAGGCGCACGGCGCTGCCGATGCCGCCCGACCATTGCGCGCCTTCGGGCAGGCGCCAGGCGGCCAGTGCGTTCTGCGCGTACAAGGCGCCGGCCTGGTTGCGCAGGCCGCCGCCGGTGGGGTTGACGTGGCAGGCCGAACACTTGAAGCCGTTGGCCACGGCCAGGTAGGGCTCGGCCTGCGCCGCCCAGGGCAGCAGGGCGAGCCACAGCGCCAGCAGCAGGGCCCGCATCAGGGTGTCGCCTTCGCGCCGTCGGCAATCCACTGGCGGATCACGGCAATGGTGGCGGCGTCGAGGAAGGGCCCGCCCAGCGGCATGCGCCCGCCCACGGCCGCGGTGCCTTCGAGCTTCTGGATCAGGTAGCTGTTGTTCGGATTGCCCGCCGCCACGCGCTGCACCGATCCCTGCTCGCCGCTGGCCACGCCCACCAGCAGCGCGTAGCTGTTGCCTTCATCCAGCCGCAGGCCCACGGGTGCTGCAGCGCCGGCGTGGCAGCCGGTGCATCGCGGTGTGAACACGTTGGCCTGTATCGAAGGGAAGGTGGCGATGAGCCCGCCGCCACCGCCGGTGGGCGGCCGGCCGTTGTTGTCCAGGCCGTCACCGCTGCCGCCGCCGCAAGCGGCCAGGAAAAGGCCGGCCAGCGCGGCTGTGCACAGCCTGCGCGTCGTGTTCCGCAGATGCATGGGTTTCCTTCAAAGTGCGTGGAGATCGCACTTGAGTGCCAGAACATGCCGCGCCGGTTGCATGCCGGCTGCATCAGCCTCAGGCGGCGCGCACCGTCTGCGACTCCTGCCGCTGCACGCGGAACACCCACACCATGAAGGCGCTCAGCGCCACGCCCGCCAGCACCAGGCCGGCGGTGGCCGCGAACCAGAAGCCCGGCGCGCCCAGCAGGCTCTGCGGCACGCCGCCCGGCAGGTCGAAGGCCAGCACGTAGCCGCCGCCGAGGCCCGCGCCCCACAGCGCCACGACATAGATCACCATCGGCACGGTGGCGATCTTGTAGGCGCGCAGCACGAAGGCGGCGATGGTCTGCGCGGCGTCGGCCACGTGGAAGAGCGCCAGCCAGGCCACCAGCGGCAGCGCGGCGGCCAGCACGGCGGCCTCACCCGTGTACAGCGCCAGCAGCGGCTCGCGCAGCAGGAACACGCTGCCGCCCATCACGGCGGCCAGGGCGCAGCCCATCATCAGGCCGTGCCAGCCGAGCCGGCGCGCGTCGCGCGCGGCGCCGGCACCGATGCGCTGGGCCACCAGCGTGCCGGTGGCGTTGCCCAGGCCGAAGGGCACCATGAACAGCAGCGACACCAGGTTGATCGCAATCTGATGCCCGGCCACCGGCAGGTTGCCCAGGCGCGCGATGAAGATCGCCATGAAGGTGAAGGCCGTCACCTCCACCAGGATGCTGCCGCCCATCGGCAGGCCCAGCTTCAGGTGCTGGCGCAGCGCCGCGGCGTCGGGCCGGTGCAGGCCGTGGCCGATGATGTGGAACGGCGCGTAGAACGGGTCGCGCCGCAGCATCACGAACGCCGCCAGCGCCTGCGCCCACATGGCCACCGCGGTGGCGATGCCGCAGCCCACCACGCCCAGCGGCGGTATGCCCAGTGCCGGCACACCCAGCACCAGGGCGATGGACAGCGGCACCTTGATGGCCAGTGCCGCCAGCTGCAGCTTCATCGCCTCTTTCGGCCGCGACACCGCGGTGTTGAAGCCGCGGTAGATGGTGAACAGCAGCGTGGCCGGTAGCGACACCGCCAGCGCCAGGGTGTAGCCGTGCACGCGGCTGGCCACCTCGGGCCCGGCGCGCGCCAGCCACAGGAAGGGCTGCGGGAACAGCAGCAGGCTGCTGCCCAGGAGGCCCAGCGCCAGCGCCACGTACAGCGCCTGGTGCACCTGGCGCCCGGCTTCCAGCAGCTTGCCGGCGCCGAAGAGCTGGCCGACGATGGGCGCCAGCGCCATCAGCACGCCCATCAATCCGACGAAGATCGACACGTAGGCGGCGCTGCCCACGGCCAGCGCCGCCAGGTCCAACGCCGAACTGCGCGCCACCAGCAGGGTGTCGACGGTGCTGTAGGCCAGCATCGACACCTGGCCCACGATCACGGGCCAGGCCAGCGGCACGATGCGCCGGGCGCTGTCGCCCCAGCCGGAAACGGCTGCCGTGCTCAAGCGCGCGGCGCCGGCTCGAAGGCGTCGGGCGGCGGGTGGTCCACGCCGGTGGCCTGCTGCGCCCGTTCGGCATAACGGTTGAAGCGCCAGGCCGTGCCTTCCTGGGTGATGCGGCGCCAGACGATGCGCTTCTCAGCCGGGCTCATGCCGGGCCAGTGCTGCACTTCGTGGAAGCTGCGGCCGCAGCCCTTGCAGACGTCGTCGCCCTGGCTGGTGGAGCAGATGGCGATGCAGGGCGCGTCAGGCGTGCTGGCGTACCAGTCGAGCCAGGCCTGGCGCGCCTTGGGCGGCATCGTGGCCTCGTCGCACAGCGGCTCGTGGTAGTACACCATCAGGGCGTACACCTCGGCCAGCGCGCGCACCTCGGCACAGGCGCTGATGCCGTCGGGCGAGGGCGAGCGCTCGCGCCACCAGTTGATGGCGGCTTCGATGTCGGTGATGTGGATGCCGGGCATGGGGGGCTGGAACGAGGGGCGTGGAGTGTACCCACGCCGCCGTGCCGAAGGCCCCGGCCCGGTCTTGCGGGCTCAGGCCGGGGTGTAGCCGGCTTCGGCCAGTTGCGCCACAAGGGCCTCGCGCGGGGCCGTGCTTTGCACCTCCACGCGGTGTGTGGCCAGGTCGGTCTTCACCTCGGCAGCGGGGTCGACGGCCTGCACGGCCTCGGTGATGGCGCGCACGCAGTGGCCGCAGGACATGGCGGGAATCTCGAAGCTGAACATGGCAGGTCGAACGATGCGGGAGAAACCTGTTTCTATCATGCAGGCCTTGAGAAGCAAGCCCGTCGCAACCAGTTGCCCTTGATGAGCGTCAACCCCGCTGCTGCCGCCACCTTCGCCCTGCCGGTGGAAGGCATGAGCTGCGCGTCCTGCGTGGCGCGCGTGGAGAAGGCGGCGCGGGCCGTGCCGGGCGTGGTGGATGCGGCCGTCAACCTCGCCACCGAGACGCTCACCTTCACCGCCGCGCCCGGCTTCGACCCGCTGGCCGTGGCACCCGCGTTGCAGCGCGCCGGCTACGCCGTGGCGCGCACCGAGCTGCAGCTGGCCATCCGCGGCATGACTTGCGCGTCCTGCGTGGCGCGGGTGGAAAAGGCGCTGGGCCGGGTGGATGGCGTGCTCAAGGCCAGCGTCAACCTGGCCACTGAGACCGCCACGGTCACGGTGGCCGGGCATGGCGCCGATACGGCGGCGCTGGCCGCCGCCTTGCAAGGTGCCGGTTACGGCCTGCGCGAGCCAGCGCAGGCCGCGGCGGCGGCGCGCTTCGGCCTGTCGGAAGGGCAGCGTGTATTGCTGGCCGCGCTGCTGAGCCTGCCGCTGGTGCTGCCCATGCTGCTGCAGCCGCTGGGGGTGCATGCCATGTTGCCCGGTGCCTGGCAGCTGGCGCTGGCCACGCCGGTGCAGTTCTGGCTGGGCGCGCGCTTCTACCGCGCCGGCTGGGGGGCCCTGCGCGCCGGCACCGGCAACATGGATCTGCTGGTGGCCATCGGCACCAGCGCGGCCTTCGGCCTGAGCCTGTGGCAACTGGCGGCGGCAGGGTTTGGCGGCATGCCGCACCTGTACTTCGAGAGTTCGGCCGTCGTCATCACCCTGGTGCTGCTGGGCAAGTGGCTGGAAGCGCGTGCGCGGCGCGAGGCCTCGGCCGCCATCCGCGCGCTGCAGGCGCTGCGGCCGGCCGTGGCGCGTGTGCTGCGCGACGGGCAGGAGAGCGAGCGGCCCATCGCCGAGGTGCAGGTCGGCGACCAGGTGGTGGTGCGGCCCGGTGAACGCATCGCGGTGGACGGCGTGGTGGCCGAAGGCGAGGGTGAGGTCGACGAGTCGCTGATCACCGGCGAAAGCCTGCCCGTGCCCGTGGCGCCGGGTGGGCGCGTCACCGGCGGCGCGGTGAACGGTGCCAGCCGGCTGCTGGTGCGCACCACCGCAGTGGGCGCCGAATCGGCGCTGGCGCGCATCGTGCGCCTCGTGGAATCGGCCCAGGTGGCCAAGCCGCCGATCCAGCGCCTGGCCGACCGCGTGAGTGCCGTGTTCGTGCCCGTGGTGCTGGTGATCGCGCTGGCCACGCTGCTGGGCTGGGGGCTGCTGGGCCACGACTGGACGGCGGGGCTGCTCAACGCCGTGGCCGTGCTGGTGATCGCCTGCCCCTGCGCCCTGGGCCTGGCGACACCGGCGGCGGTGATCGCCGGCACCGGCGTGGCGGCGCGCCACGGCATCCTGATCAAGGACGCGCTGGCGCTGGAGCTGGCCCAGTCGCTGCGCATCGTGGCCTTCGACAAGACCGGCACGCTCACCGAAGGCCGGCCGCGCCTGCTGCAGGCCGAAGCCGTGGACGGCGACCGTGCCGCGCTGCTGGCCGCCGCCGCAGCGCTGCAGGCCGGCAGCGAACACCCGCTGGCGCGCGCGGTGCTGAACGCGGCGCGCGACGAGGGTGTGGACGTGCGCCCTGCGCAAGCCGTGCGTGCCGTGCCGGGCCGCGGCGTGACGGGTGAAGTGAACGGCATCACGCTGCGCCTGGGCAGCCCACGCTGGATGGCCGAATCGGGCGTCGACACGGCCGTGCCGCTGGCCGCAGGCCACACCGTCGCCGGCCTATGGGTACAGGAGCAGCCGCCGCGCCTGCTGGGCTGGCTGGCCTTCGGCGACACACCACGGCCCGGCGCGGCCGCTGCCGTGCAGCAGCTGCACGCGCTGGGGCTGCGCACGGTGCTGGTGTCGGGCGACAACCAGGCCGCGGCCGCCGCGGTGGCCGCGCAACTCGGCATCGACGACGTGCGCGCCGAGGTGCTGCCGGCACACAAGGCGCGCATCGTCGCCGAGCTGCGCCTGGGCGCGAGCGGCGCGGTGCTGCCGGTGGCGATGGTGGGCGACGGCATCAACGATGCACCCGCCCTGGCCGCGGCCGACGTCGGCATCGCGATGGGCCAGGGCACCGACGTGGCGATGCAGGCCGCCGCCATCACCCTGCTGCGCAGCGACCCGCAGGGTGTGGCGCAGGCGATCCGGATCTCGCGCCGCACCGTGGCCAAGATCCACCAGAACCTGTTCTGGGCTTTTGCCTTCAACGGCATCGGCATCCCGCTGGCGGCGGCCGGGTTGCTGAGCCCGGTGATCGCGGGCGCGGCGATGGCGCTGTCCAGCGTGGCGGTGGTGAGCAACGCCTTGCTGCTGCGGCGCTGGAAGCCGCCGCAAGCCCGAACTTGAGCCTGCGCAAGGTGCGGCCGCGCCACGCGGCGTATCACTGGCCTCGTCGTCGCGGATGCGAAGGAGTCGCCATGAAGCTCAGCACCTTGATCCTGTCCTGCAGCGCCGCGGCGTTGCTGGCCGCGGCCCCGCTGGCGGTGCAGGCCGCCACGCCGGCCGAAATGCTGGCCGGCTACAGCGCCAAGGCCGGTGTGCCCGCCTCGGCCGAGAAGGGCCAGAAGTTCTTTGCCACCAACTTCGGGCGCGACCTGGGCTTCAGCTGCTCGTCCTGCCACACCACCAACCCGGCGAAGGAGGGCAAGGACCAGGTGACCGAGAAGAAGATCAAGCCGCTGGCGCCGGCGGCCAACCCGCTGCGCTTCACCGACGCCCACAAGGCCGAGTTCCACTTCGACCTGAACTGCAAGGACGTGGTGGGCCGCATCTGCACACCGGCCGAGAAGGCCGACGTGCTGGCCTGGCTGATCTCGCTGAAGCCCTGAGCGATAGAGTGGCCGGGGGGATGCGCCGGCTCAGCCGGCTGCGTCGTACGCCTGCTGCAACCAGCCTTTCAACAGGGTGTCGACTTCCGCCGCGCTGGTGATGCGCGTGGTGGCGTTGCACATGCTGCCAGGCGGCTGCAGCTTCAGCCGCGCGTGCGGCGGCAGGTCCTTGGCGTTCAGGCCGATTTCGACGCTGTCCTTGGTGGCCGGGCCCACCATCGCAAACTGCTTCTTGCGGCGCAGGCTGATGTAGGTCTTCTTCGGCGCCTCTTCGAACGAGCCGAAGGTCTTGATCAGCGAGATCACCGCTTCGTGCAGCGGGCGCAGGCCGGCCTTCGCCCCGGCGTAGATGGCGGCCAGCGGGTCGCCATCGGCGGCCGGTGCTGCGGCTGCCGGTGCGCCGGCGCCGAGATCGGGCATCGGCTTGTCGATGAAGTGCACGACGGTGTTCGCGTCGCCATGGCCCAGCTTGAACTGCTGCATCAGCCAGCTGCGCTTTTCGCCGTGTTTGGCGGCGCCACTGGCCGCAATGGCGGCGTGCAACTCGGCGATGCTCTTGCCGGTGCGGGCCTGGATGTTCTTCAGCTGCGTGATCGTCGCGGCGGCAGGGTCGGCCATGGTGCGCTCCTCGGGTCGGTGGTTCAGCCGTTCTTCAGCGGCCAGTGCTCGCTCTTCGTGCGCGCGGGCAGCACGAACTCCATGTGGTCGAACATCCAGTACATCAGCCGCGTGCCCAGCGCGGGCCGGCCGGTCTCGCAGATGGCCTTGAGCGTGGCCAAGATGGTTGCGCCGCCGCTGGCCATGCTCTTGGCGGTCTTGGTGCCCGCGGGCATGCCCAGCACCTTGAGCGTGACCTCGACGCCGTCGCCCACGGGCTTGAGCTCGTAGCTGACGCGGCAGACCGGGTCGTCGAACTGCGTGAAGCGGTGCGTGTGCACGAACCGGAACGGGGGCTCGAAGACCTCGACGCTGCCGTCCACGATGACGTGCTTGCCGGTGCCGGTGCGCATCTGCATCGGCACACCGGCGCCCAGGGCGCCCGTGCTGTGCAGCCAGGCGTTGAACACCGCGCCCTGCGCCTGGCCCTGCTTGGTGAGCTCGCGCCAGACACGCTGGATGTCGGCCTTGATGAATATGCGGAAGACGGCGTCTTCGGTCTTGTTCTCGTCAGCCATGCTTGCGTGCCTTTCGGCCGGGTGAAGGGTTGCGTTGCGCGAGGGCGTGCACCTCGGCGCCTTCGGCGCTGTACTTCAGCCGCGTGAGACGCGCGGCCCAGTAGGCGCTGAACTCGGTGGTCCAGCGTTCGTGGATCAGTTGCAGCGGCGTGGGGTCGAACCACAGGCGCTTGTCGCGACCGTCTTTCGCCGTCACCAGCAGGCCGCCGCGTTCCAGCGTGGCCAGGTGCTTCATCACCGCGTGGCGGCCCAGCTCGGCGGCGAAGAACTCGCACACGCGGTTCACGTTGCAGCCACCTTCGCGCTTGAGCAGGTCGAGCATGCGGCGGCGCAGGTCGGACGCGAGGGCGAAGAAGGTGGCGTCAAGGTCGTCGGCCTCCATATGTGCCACTATGGTCACATGTTGATGGCCGGCGTGTCAAGGGGCCGACTCGGGACTAGACGCGCTCCAGCACCACCGCAATGCCCTGGCCCACGCCGATGCACATGGTGCACAGCGCGTAGCGGCCCTTGATCCGGTGCAGCTGGTTCACCGCCGTGGTGGCCAGCCGCGCGCCGCTGGCGCCGAGCGGGTGGCCGAGCGCGATGGCGCCGCCGTTGGGGTTGACGCGCGGGTCGTCGTCCTGCAGCCCCAGATCACGCAGCACGGCCAGGCCTTGCGCGGCGAAGGCCTCGTTGAGTTCGATCACGTCCATCTGCGCAAGGCCGAGGCCGGTGAGTTCCAGCACCTTGCGCGTGGCCGGCGCCGGGCCCATGCCCATGATGCGCGGCGCCACGCCGGCCGTGGCCATGCCGACGACACGCGCGCGCGGTGTGAGGCCGTGGCGCGCGGCGGCCGGCTCGCTGGCCAGCAGCAGCGCGCAGGCACCGTCGTTCACGCCGCTGGCGTTGCCGGCCGTCACCGTGCCCTCGGGCTTGACCACGCCCTTGAGCTTGGCCAGCGCTTCGAGGCTGGTCTCGCGCGGGTGTTCGTCCTGCTTGACGACGATCGGCTCGCCCTTCTTCTGCGGCAGCGTCACCGGCACGATCTCGGCGTCGAAGAAGCCGGCCTTCTGCGCGGCCACGGCCTTAAGCTGGCTGGCCAGGGCCATGCGGTCCTGCGCCTCGCGCTCGATCTTGTAGTCGGTGGCCACGTTCTCGGCGGTCTCGGGCATCGAGTCGACGCCGTAGCGTTCCTTCATCAGCTTGTTGACGAAGCGCCAGCCGATGGTGGTGTCGTAGACGGCGTTGTTGCGGCTGAAGGCACTCTCGGCCTTGGGCATCACGAAGGGCGCGCGGCTCATGCTCTCGACGCCGCCGGCGATCATCAGCTGCGCCTCACCCGCCTTGATGGCGCGCGCGGCGCTGCCCAGGGCGTCCAGCCCGCTGCCGCACAGGCGGTTGATGGTGGCGCCGGGCACGGCGATGGGCAGGCCGGCCAGCAGCGCGGCCATGCGCGCGACGTTGCGGTTGTCTTCACCGGCCTGGTTGGCACAGCCGTAGAGCACGTCGGTGATGGCGCCCCAGTCGACCTTGGGGTTGCGCGCCATCAACGCGGCGATGGGCAAGGCGCCCAGGTCGTCGGTGCGCACGGAAGACAGCGCGCCGCCGTAGCGGCCGAAGGGGGTGCGGATGGCGTCGCAGATGTAGGCGTGGGTCATGGGAGTGGGCTCTCAGCGAGACAGCGCGCGGCGCCGCAGCCAGGGGCTGACGCGGTAGCGTTCGCCGCGGTACAGGTGGTCCAGGGTGTCGAGCAGGGCCACCACTTCGGGCACGCTCCATGAAGCCAGGAACTCGAACGGGCCGGCGGGGTAATTGACGCCCAGCTTCATTGCGGCGTCGGCGCCGACTTCGCTGCACACACCTTGTTGAACCGCGTCGGCGGCTTCGTTGATCAGCATCGCGACGGTGCGTGCGGCCACCAGGCCGGGTGTGTCGGCGACGTGAACCGGCGTGTAGCCGATCTCGGCCAGCCAGGCGGCGGCGCGGTCACGCCAGGATTCGTCGGCCACGGCAAAGGCGATGGCCGTGCCGGGGGCGGGCGGCAGCACGAAGGGGCGGTCGAACACGGCCACGTCGCGGCGGCGCAGCGTGCTGGCCAGTTCGGCGGCGGTGCGGCCGTCGGTTACGGCCAGGCGGGCGCCGTCGATCTCCAGGCCGAGCCAGTCGCTGTCGCGCAGGCGTGCCAGCACGCAGGTGTGTTTGTGGGCGTGGCGGGCAGCGGTCTGCGCCACGGCATGGGCCAGTGCGTCGGCGAGGGCGCCGCTGCCGTGCACGGTGACCTGGCCCGGCGCGCTGTTCAGCTTCGGTGGCGGGCCCGGCAGCACGGGTGCACCTTCGGGGTAGGCGTAGAAGCCGTGGCCGCTCTTGCGGCCGAGCAGGCCGCCGTCGACCATCTCGCGCTGCAGCACGCTGGGCTGGTAGCGCTTGTCCTGGAAGTTGGCCTCGAAGACCGAACTCGTCACTGCGAAGTTGGTGTCGTGGCCGATCAGGTCCATCAGCTCGCACGGCCCCATGCGGAAGCCGGCGCCGCGCAGCGCGGCGTCCAGCACCGCCGGCGTCGCCGCGCGTTCCTGCAGCAGGGCCAGGGCTTCGGCGTAGTAGGGCCGCGCGATGCGGTTGACGATGAAACCCGGCGTGCTCTTCGCGTGCACCGGCGTCTTGCCCCAGGTCTTGGCCAGCTCGAAGATGGTCTCGGCCACGGCACCGTCGGTGCGCAGGCCGCTCACCACCTCCACGAGCTTCATCAGCGGCACGGGGTTGAAGAAGTGCATGCCCACCAGGCGCTCGGGGCGCTGCAGGCCGCCCGCGATGGCGGTGACCGAAATCGAGCTGGTGTTGGTGGCCAGCACTGCATGCGCGCCGAGCATGCCTTCGAGCTGCTGGAAGAGCGCGCGCTTGGCGGCCAGGTCTTCGACGATGGCCTCCACCACCAGCGCGGCGCCGGCGGCCTGGCTCAGCGCCGTGATGGGTGTGATGCGCGACAGCGCCTGCTGCGCCGCCGCAGCGTCGAGCTTGCCCTTGTTGACCAGCCCATCGAAGGTGCCGGCCAGCTTGGCCATGGCGGCTGCGGCAGCGTCTTCACGCATGTCGAACAGCTGCACCGCATGGCCGGCCTGCGCCGCCACCTGCGCGATGCCCGCGCCCATGATGCCGGCGCCCACCACGAGCACCGGCGCGCCTTGCAGTTGTACGGCTGCCGTCATTTCGGTATCCAGTTCGCGGGCCGCTTGCCCAGGAAGGCGGCGAAACCATCGCGGGCTTCGTCGCTGCCGCGCACGCGGCTGATGGTCTGTGCGGTGAGTTCCATCACCTCGGGTGTGATGGGGCCGGGTTGCAGCTGCGCGAACAGCTGCTTGATCTCGCGCTGCGCGTTCGGGCCGCCGGCCAGCAGGGCGGTGACGGTGGCGTCCACGGCGGCATCGAGTTGCTCGAGCGCCACCACCTTCTGCACCAGGCCGATGGCCAGCGCTTCGGCGGCGCTGATGCGTTCGGTGGTGAGCGCCAGCCGCTTCGCCTGCCGCTTGCCGACGGCGTTGGTGACGTACGGGCCGATGACGGCCGGCAGGATGCCGAACTTCGCCTCGCTGACCGAGAAGCTCGCGTTGTCGGCTGCGATGGCGATGTCGCAGGCCGCCGCCAGGCCGACGCCACCGCCCAGGGCCGCGCCCTGCACGCGCGCCACGGTCGGCTTGGGCGCGCTTTCGATGCGCGACAGCATGGCGGCGAAGCGCCGCGCGTCCTGCAGGTTCCATTCCTGCGAGGCCTTGCTGGCGCGCTCCATCCAGTGCAGGTCGGCACCGGCGCTGAAGTGCTTGCCGTCGCCGGCCAGCACGATCACGCGCACGGCGGTGTCGTCGATCAGGCCCGCGAACGCGGCGTCGAGCTCCCCGATCATCACCTCGTCGAAGGCGTTGAATACCGCCGGGCGCGACATCGTCACCTGGGCCACGCCCGGTGCGCGCGGCGTGATGACCAGGGTGTCGAACAAGCCCATCAGTAGGTCTCCAGGTGCAGCCGTCCCTCACGCTTGAGCGCCGCACCCACAGTCTCCCACGACTGGCCCGCGGCCTGGCTGATGTCGCGCAAGGCCAGCACCACGCCTTCTTCCATCGCTTTCAGGCCGCAGACGTAGAAGTAGGCGTTGGGGTCGGCCAGCAGCGGTGCCAGGTCGGCGGCGCGTTCGCGCATCGCGTCCTGCACGTAGCGCTTGGGTGCGCCCCCTGGTCCGTTCATGCGGCTGAAGGCGAAGTTGACATCGATGAAGTCCTTGGGCAGGTTCTGCAGCGGGCCGAAGTAGGGCAGTTCCTCGC
>CAYREA010000138.1:0-12379 GCA_964423075.1 uncultured Rubrivivax sp.
TGCTGGTGATCGGCATCGTGGTGGACGACGCCATCGTGGTGGTGGAGAACGTCGAGCGCATCATGACCGAGGAGGGGCTGCCGCCGCGCGCGGCCACCCGCAAGGCCATGGGCCAGATCCAGGGCGCCATCGTCGGCGTGACGGTGGTGCTGATCTCGGTGTTCGTGCCGCTGGCTTTCTTCGCCGGCAGCGTGGGCAACATCTACCGCCAGTTCGCCACCGTGATGGTGGCCTCCATCGCCTTCAGTGCCTTCATGGCGCTGAGCCTCACGCCGGCGCTCTGCGCCACGCTGCTCAAGCCCGTGGAAGCCGGCCATCATCTCGAGAAGCGCGGCTTCTTCGGCTGGTTCAACCGCAGCTTCAAGAGCACCGCCAAGGGTTATGAAGGCCTGGTGGCGCGCATGCTGCCGCGCGCCGGGCGTTACCTGGTGATCTACGCCGCCATCATCGCGGCGGTGGGCTGGGTCTACATGCGCCTGCCGACCTCGTTCCTGCCCGCGGAGGACCAGGGCTACCTGATCGTCAACGTGCAGCTGCCGCCGGGGGCCACGCAGGAGCGCACCCGTGCCGTGATCCAGCAGGTGGAGGGTTTCATCCTCAAGCAGCCCGAGGTGCAGAGCATGGTGGGCGTGATGGGCTTCAGCTTCTCGGGCCAGGGGCAGAACGCCGCGCTGGCCTTCGTGACGCTGAAGGACTGGAGCGAGCGCAGCGGCCCCGAGCACAGCGCGCAGGCCGTGGCGGGCCGTGCCTTCGGTGCGCTGATGGGCGTGCGTGATGCCTTCATCTTCCCCTTGAGCCCGCCGCCGATTCCCGAGCTGGGCACGGCCTCGGGCTTCTCGATGCGCCTGCAAGACCGCTCGGGCAAGGGCCATGCGGCGCTGGTGGCCGCGCGCAACCAGTTCCTGGGCCTGGCGGGGCAAAGCAAGATCCTGGCGCAGGTGCGCCCAGACGGTCTGGAAGACGCGCCGCAGCTGCAGGTCGACATCGACCGCGACAAGGCCGCCGCGCTCGGTGTGGGCTTCGACGCCATCAACGCCACCATCTCCACCGCACTCGGTTCGAGCTACGTCAACGACTTCCCCAGCGCCGGCCGCCTGCAGCGCGTGGTGGTGCAGGCCGATGCACCGGCGCGCATGCAGCCCGACGATCTGCTGCGCCTGAACGCCAGCAACAGCAAGGGCCAGCCGGTGCCGCTGTCGGCCTTTGCCAGCACACGCTGGATCACCGGCGCGATGCAGACCGTGCGCTACAACGGCTATCCGGCCATGCGCATCGGCGGCCAGGCGGCGCCGGGCTACAGCACCGGCGCGGCCATGGCCGAGGTGGAACGCATCGCGGCCCAGCTGCCCGAAGGTTTCGGCTTCGAATGGACCGGGCTTTCGCGCGAGGAGAAGATCGCCGGCTCGCAGGCGCTCATCCTCTACGGCTTCGCCATTCTGGCGGTGTTCCTGTGCCTGGCCGCGCTGTACGAAAGCTGGAGCATCCCGCTGGCGGTGATCCTGGTGGTGCCGCTGGGCGTGCTGGGCGTGGTGCTGGCCACGTGGATGCGAAGTTATGCCAACGACGTGTACTTCCAGGTGGGCCTGATCACCATCATCGGCTTGTCGGCCAAGAACGCCATCCTGATCATCGAGTTTGCCAAGGAACTGCAGCTGCAGGGCCGCACGGCGGTGCAGGCGGCGCTGGAAGCCGCCCACCTGCGTTTTCGGCCCATCGTGATGACCTCGCTGGCCTTCATCCTGGGCGTGATGCCGCTGGTGCTGGCCAGCGGTGCGGGTTCGGCCAGCCAGCGTGCCATCGGCACCGGCGTGGTGGGCGGCATGGTCACGGCGGTGGTGCTGGCGGTGCTCTTCGTGCCGGTGTTCTTCGTCGTCGTGCGGCGGCTGTTCAAGCTGAAGCTGTCGGCCGATATGCAGCAGGCCCAGTCGGCCGCGCCGCAGGAGGGGCGTTGAGATGAAGCGCCTGCATGCGATCCGCACGCTGCCGCTGCTCGGCTTGCTGGCATTGGCCGGCTGCACCAGCCTGATCCCCGCCTATGAACGGCCGGCCGCGCCGGTGCCCGCGGCCTTCGACGGCGCCGCCAGCGCGCCCGGCAGCGGCACCGCCGCGGCCAACCTGCCCTGGGCCGAGTTCGTCACCGATGCGCGCCAGCGCACGCTGGTGGAACTGGCGCTGAAGAACAACCGCGACCTGCGCATCGCGCTGCTCAACGTCGAGCAGGCACGCGCGGCGCTGGGCGTGCAGCGCGCCGACCAGTGGCCCGCGGTCGGCGCCGGCTTCAGCGCCAGCCGCACACCCACGGGCAACGGCAACAGCGCCAGCAGCTACAGCGCGGGGCTGCAGGTCAGCGCCTTCGAGCTCGACCTGTTTGGCCGCGTGAAGAGCCTCTCCGAAGCCGCTGCCGCGCGCTACCTGGCCAGCGAAGAAGGACGTCGCGCCGCCCAGGTGTCGCTGGTGGCGGCTGTGGTCGGCGCCGACCTGGCCCTGCGCGCCGACGAGGAACTGCTGCAGGTGACGCAGCGCACGCTGCAGTCGCGCGAGGACGGCCTGAAACTGCTGCGCGTGAAGTTTGATGGCGGTGCTGCCGCGGAACCGGAACTGCGCGCCGGCGAATCGCTGGTGGCCGCGGCGCGTGTCAGCCTGATCACGCTGCAGCGCCAGCGCGCACAGGACCTGAACGCGCTGGTGTTGCTGCTGGGCCAGGGGCTGCCCGATACGCTGCCCACGGTCGGCGCGCTGGACGGCCTGCGCTTCCCCGAGGTACCTGCCGGACTGCCTTCCGAGGTGTTGCTGCAGCGGCCCGACGTGCGTCAGGCCGAGCAGCAGCTGATCGCGGCCAACGCCAACATCGGCGCCGCGCGGGCCGCCTTCTTCCCGCGCATCACGCTCACCGGCAGCGCAGGTTTTGCCAGCAGCCAGCTGTCGGGCCTGTTCGACAACACGGCCTGGTCGTTCACGGGGCAGCTGCTGCAGCCGCTCTTCGACGCCGGCCGCAACCAGAGCAACCTGGCCTCGGCGAAGGCGGCGCGCGACATCGCGGTGGCGCAGTACGAGAAGATTATCCAGACCGCCTTCCGCGAAGTGGCCGATGCACTGGCCGGCCGCGCCACACTGGGTGAGCAGCTGGCCGCGCAACAGGCCCAGGCCGAAGCCGAAGGCCGGCGCCTGGAACTGGCCGAGCTGCTGTTCCGCGGCGGCGTGGCCAGCCAGCTCGACCGCCTGGACGCCGAACGTTCTGCGCTGGCCTCGCGCCAGGCCGTGGTGCAGGTGCGTGCGGCGCAACTGCAGAACGCCGTGCTGCTGTACCGGGTGCTCGGTGGAGGCGCCACAATCGACCGGTGAGCAGCCCCGCCGACGAGTACGCGATGCGCCTGGCGCTGGACCAGGCGCACAACGCATGGCTGGTGGGCGAGGTGCCGGTGGGCGCCGTGATCGTGCGTGACGGCCAGATCATCGCCACCGGCTACAACCGCCCCATCACGACGCACGACCCGACGGCGCATGCCGAGATCGTCGCCCTGCGCCACGCCGCCACGCTGCTGGAGAACTACCGCCTGCCCGAGTGCGAGCTCTTCGTGACGCTGGAGCCCTGCGCGATGTGCGCGATGGCGCTGATGCACGCGCGGTTCAAGCGTGTGGTCTACGGCGCCGCCGACCCCAAGACCGGTGCCGCCGGCTCGGTCCTGAACCTGTTCGGCGAAGGCCGCCTGAACCACCACACGGTGCTCGAAGGCGGCCTGATGGCCGAACCCTGCGGCGCGCTGCTGCGCCAGTTCTTTGCCGAGCGCCGCGCGCGCCAGCGCGAAGAGCGCGAGCAGGCGCAGGCCGCCGCCGCGGCGGCACTGCCGGACGAAGGGCAGATCCCCGCCGGCGACGCCGTCGAGTTGCCCTTTGCCCCCGACGACCCCGGCCCCCACACAGAGTGAACCTGACGATGAGCGTGCTGAACCTGTACACCCCAGCCGGCGTGGTGCCCAAGGCGGCCGCGCTGCGGCTGGCGGCACGGCGCCTGAAGGGCCTGGGCTTCCAGGTGCAGTTGGACGACAGCGCGCTCGCACGCAGCCAGCGTTTTGGTGGCGACGACGACACGCGCCTGGCCGCCCTGCACCGCGTGGCGCTGGCGGCGCCTTCCATTGCGATGGCCACGCGCGGCGGTTACGGCATCACGCGCCTGCTGGACCGCATCAACTGGAAGCTGCTGGCCCGCAGCGTGGAGCAGGGCACACGCTGGGTGGGCCACAGCGACCTGACGGCGCTGCAGATGGGTCTGCTGGCGCACACCGGCGCCGACAGCTGGGCCGGCCCGATGGCCATCGACGACTTCAGCCGCGACGACGATATCGGCGGCGTCGACGAGGTCACGCGCGACTGCTTCGTCGAGGCCATGGACGGCAGCCTGGAAGCCGTGGGTTTCCGCACCGAGGCCGGTTTCGACGGCCTGTCCACCGGCGGGCGCCTGTGGGGTGGCAACCTGTCGATGCTGTGCTCGCTGCTGGGCACGCCGCACTGGCCGCAGGTCAAGGGCGGGGTGCTGTTCCTGGAGGACGTCAACGAACACCCGTACCGTGTGGAGCGCGGCCTGCTGCAGCTGCAGCAGGCCGGTGTGCTGGAGCGCCAGAAGGCCGTGCTGCTGGGCGCCTTCAGCGCCTGGCGACCGTCTCCGCTGGACCGCGGCTACACGCTGAAGACCGCCGTGGCTCAGTTGCGCAGCGTCACCCCCACGCCGGTGCTGACGGGCCTGCCTTTCGGGCATGTGCACCCGAAGGTGTCTCTGCCGGTGGGGCGGCGCGTGCAGTTGCTGGTGGACGGGCGGAACGCGCTGCTCGGCTGGTAGCCACTCCGCCGAGTGGCGCAATGAACAAAGGCCCCGGATTCGCATCCGGGACCTCTGTTTTGGGCCAGGCTGGCGGGCTGGCTCAGCCCGCCCGTCGCATCAGAACTTCTTGTCGTAGCTCACCGTGATCTTGCCGGACCGCGGTGCGCTGTAGGACAGTACAGTGTTGTAAGTCGTACGGATGGATGTCGCGCCACCATTGTTATTTTTGCGTTCTTCAACGCTTTCTGCCACCTGCCGGTTGAGCGCATTGAAAACGTCGAGCTTGAACTTCAGCCCAGGGGCCCAAGACGGTGCGTAGACCGCGTTCAGGTCCAGCGCGAATTCGTGGGGCAAGGTACCGGCCGTCCCACGCGGAGCTGCCTTGCCATCGCAGAAGAAATAGGCATTGGAGGCGTAGCCACCGTAGTCCGACACCGGGCTCACGCCAGGAACGTAAGGGTCCGTGACGTAGTCACCATTCGGCAGCGTCGCGACGGGTGAGGGCGGGTTGCCGAGGCAGCTCTTCGGTCGGCCAGTGGACAGCACCAGCGCGCCGCCGACCCCGATCTCCTGCGTCGCCTGGAAGTAGCCGAACGCCTTTATCTTATGGGTGCGGTTGTTCGGCAGCAATCCGTCCGCATTGACGGAAAACTCCGGGTAGTCGTACAGCACGGTCGTCGCCACGTCGCCTTGCCCGATGTCCGAATTCAACTGACCTTCGGCGTTACCCTTGTTCTTAGAGTACGTGTAAGTCACCTTGCCGGCCCATTTTCCATCGAATTGCTTCTCGAGGAAGAAGTCCATGGCCATAAAGGTCCGCCTCGGCTTGGCGATGCCGAGGTCGGCAGCACTGAGCTTGATCGTCGTCAGCGGTGCGTTGGGGTTCGTGTTGTCGCTGAGGTTGAGAGTGAAGGTGTTGCCCAGACCCGGGTTGAACAGGGCGCACGAGTACCCATGCGCTTGCTCACCGTCGAGGCTGACGAAGCCGCTCCAATTGGAGACATCAACATTGTTGCGGTTTGCCCAGGCAAGGAACGGGCGGTTATCGCAGTGGTCATCCAGCGCCGTCTTCAGGCTGCGATAGGTGAACTTCACCCCGCCCGACAAACCAGGCGCCAGCGCACGCTCGATACCCAGAGCCAACTCGTCCTGGTAGTTGCCTTTCATGTCCTGCGCAGCCACCGTGCGTGGATCCTTCGACTGACCGAACTCGTTGTTGCTCGAAAAGACTCCACTGATCGGGGTCAAACCGGTGGGGAGCCCGTTGGCGTCAACGCCTGTGTAGACAAAGTTTTGCTGCGTGAAGAGGGATGCGCCGGCGCCGCGGATGGCGACGTTCGTAGGCAGCGGCACGTGGTAACGCCCCAGGCTGCCGAACAGCTTGGTCTGCTGGTCGCCGATCGGGTCCCAGGTGGCACTGAAACGCGGGGCGAGTTGCCTGCTCAGCTTGATGTACGACTTGCCGTCGCCATTCTTGTTGTCGAAGCCTTCGTTACGGAGGCCAAGCACCAGCAGAAGGTCCTTATTGACCTGCCACTTATCCTCGATGTACCAAGCATCCTGATCGACTGAAGGCTTGGCGCCGGATGAAATGATGGTCCTGTTGACGTAGTACCCCTGGGCTGCCAGCGGGTTGCCTGCGACGCTTGAGGTCGGCTGGGAAGCGGTCAGCGGCACGTTGGGATCCGTGATGCCGTAAGTCAACAGTGCACCACCTGCTTGACTGTTGCCCGCCAGCGACTCGATGGTGTTCCTGTCGACACCGGCGCGCAGGGTGTGCTGGTTGTTCAACTTCCACTCGACGTCGAGGCGGATACCCTTGTTCTCGTCGAAGGCACCGGGCGTAAGGATGTTGCCTGCGATGGTCTGCGCGCCTTCGTTGTAGGTCAGCCCAGGTGCCCGGGCGGGGGCGGGCGCAACGACCTGAGGAATGGCCGGGTTGTACCCAACCGGCGTCTGCTCGTGTTCGGTGCGTGTCTTGCCACCGACCAAGGTGACCGTCAGATCGTTGGTAAGGTAGCCGGTGTATTTCAGGATGTCGACAGTGGCGCCTTGCTGTGCAGCCACGGGCGTCGGGCCCCAATTCTTGTACTTCTGGCCGCCGTTCTGCACGTCGGTACGTTGCAATGTCGCGTAATTGAAGCCGAAAAACTTTCTGTCCTGCTTCACATCGTCGCTGATGCGCGTGTACTCGAAGCTGTGATTGTCGGTCAGTGCGAAGTCCAGCTTGATCAGGTAACGCGGAATCTTGGTTTCGATCTCCTGAAACGCCGTTGACTGCGAAGCCGCCGAGGCCGTGTAGGTCGGGGACGTGTTGGCCGTACGGATGACGTCACGGTTTGTCTTGGAGTTTTCGACTGCAGCAAAGAAGAACAGCTTGTCCTTGATGATCGGGCCACTGGCGTAGGCGCTGACAATTGTTCTGTCCTGATCGTTCAGGCCGTTGTAAAAGCGGAGTTTGCCGTCGATCGATAGACCATTCGACTCATACAATTGGTCTTTCTCTTTCGCGTACAAAGCACGCGGCTCGAATGAGATCGCGCCGCCGACCTCGAAATCATTGCCACCGCGTTTGGTGATGATGTTTACCACGCCGCCAGTCGAACGGCCGAACTCGGCACCGTAGCCGCCTGTCAGTACTTGGGCCTGGCCGATCGCATTGAACGGCAACTGAGAAAAACCCACCTGCGTCAGCAGCGTAGTGACCGGGAAGCCGTTGATGTAGTAGGCATTCTCGGAAGCGCTGGCGCCGCCAAAACTCGGTGCGTTGCCGCCACCATACCGACTGTCGCCGCGGGTGGTGTTTGGCGCTAGCTGGATGATGGCGCCAACGTTGCTCGCCACGGGGACGCGCTCGAGATCCTTGGACGTGAAAGTGGTGGTCGAGCCGGCGGAAGAAAGGTCCAGCCGGCGGATGCGGTTACCCACAATCTGGACCACAGTCGTGGAACTGAAGCTGATCTCGCTGCCTTGGCTGATCAGAACGTCTACGTTTTCGCGCTTTTCGACCGAGGTGCCGTTACGGAGCAACGTGACTGTGTAGGTGCCGACAGGCAAAGAACCGAAACTGTAGCGACCCGATGCGTCTGGCTTGACGCTACGCTTAACACCAGTCGCCGTGTTCTCCGCCACAACCTCAATGCCGGCAGGGTTGCCGACCGAGCCGTAGATGGTCCCGGTGGTGTTCGACTGTGCATAGGCCGCAGGCGCTACCCATGCACCAACTGCGGCCATTCCAAAGGCCAGAGCTACTGAGCGCGCGATCGCTGTTTTCCGAATCATTCACTTCTCCTGATGAGCAACCAGATCTCGGCGGGCACGGTTCACCGCGGGTGGCGGCCCCTTCTTTGACAAGGGTTTACCCGATGCCAGTCCCTCCGAGGCGTGAGTCATTTTGATTCAACTTTCTTCGCAGACTGTCACGGGAAGACACCCAGTCTGAGTGTCGTGGCGCGTACGCAACTGGGGCGCCGGGATTGCGGGCGGGCACGTAACGGCCGCCGCGCGCAGGCGCTACGGACCCAAGCGCTTCCGATCAAGCCGGTCCACCGGCTTCGGTGAACGGGTCCCTGCCACTCTTGTCCAAGACGGGTTCTGAGGCCGAGTTTCGGGCTCTCTGGCTACAGATCGGACGCCCGGCGCCACGGTTCGAGCCGGTTTCGGCTTCTTTTTGGGCCTCGGACGGTCTTGGACAGCATCTGCGAGCCGCTGACCTGGCGGCTGGCAGGGGGATTCCAGCTTGCACAGAGGCAAGAGGGGCCGCCAGCCGGCCGGAAGGGCCTCCAGACGGTCTTGGACAGCACCGTTTTGGCCGGGAAGGGGCACGAACTTCGCAGACGCATCCAGCTCGGCTGGCGCTCCTATGGCGCCAATCGCCCGCGGGCCGCTTCTAGAGCCGTCTTGGACAGCAGTGGGGTCCCTGCCTCGGCCATGGCAGTGTCTCGATCCATCCCGTCCGCAGCTCGGCACTGCGAAGCCGAGGCCAGGCCTACGCGCGCAGGGGTCAATCCTCGGCAGTGCTTGGATCGTTGTGGGCGCGCCACGGCCAGTGTGGGCTGAGACTATCGCCCCTCACTTGTGCGGCACGGCAACTGGTGTCCGCCCAAGCGAATGCGTTGGGCCGGACCCGCTGCTAACCCATTGAAAACAATAGCGATCGAGAGCAGAGGTGGGCACCAATCCGGAGCCCACGACCCCCGCATCCCTTGGGCGCCGAGGAGGTATCCGTCTTGCCGAACCCCTGCGAGGTGCCAAACTTATATGGCCGCCTGTCACAACGCATGTCATGGGCGCACACCACGTTTTTGAGCAGCGAAACCTTTAACACACGAGGTCGTATCAATGAGGAAAGTGATGAGTACGAGTCGCGCCTGGCGTCAGCACGCGCTAGCACTTGCGGCAGGTCTTTGTCTGACTGTCACGGCGGTGCAGGCCCAGCAGAGTTCGGGTTCCATCGCGGGCCGAGCGAGCAAGGGCGACACCATCTCAGTCGAGAACCAGTCCATTGGCGTTGTGCGCCAACTGAAGATCGATTCGGATGGGAACTGGCAGATTCCTCAGCTGCCCTCAGGTACCTACGTGGTGACCTTGACCCGCGCCAACGGCACCAAGGAAACCGTGCAGGTCCTGGTGTCCGCGGGTCAAGGTGCCACCGCATCGTTCCAGTCCGGTGCCGCGCAGTCGGTGACTATCACGGGCGCCGCAATCCGGACGATCGACACGGCCTCTGTGGCGTCGGCCTTCACCTTGTCAAAGGCCGAGATTGACCGCATTCCGGTCGGGTCGAACGTCACGGCGGTCACGCTGTTGTCGCCCGGCACTTTGCAGGGCGACAGCCGGATCGGCGGCAGCAACGTCCGGTCGGCCAACTTGGCTTCCATCGGCGGCGCCTCTGTGGCAGAGAACGCGTACTACATCAACGGGTTCAACGTCACCAACATCGTCAAAGGCATCGCCTTCAACGAAGTGCCCTTCGAGGCCGTCGGTGAAGTCTCCATCAAGAACAGCGGCTACGGCGCGGAGTACGGTCGTTCGCTGGGTGGCGTGGTCAGCGTCACGACCAAGCGCGGCACCAACGAGTGGAAGGGCGGCGGGTCCCTGTCGTACAGCCCCGATTCGATGCGTGGCAGTTCTGTGTATGCGGACAAGTCCGCCACGACCGGCCGCTACAACCTCGCTGACCGGCCTGGTGGCGAGAGTCTTACTCAGCTGAACCTGTACGCGGGTGGCCCAATCATCAAGGACAAGCTGTTCTTCTTCGGGTTGGTTCAGGCTGGCAGTCGCAAGACTGAGACCTATGGCCAGGACACCCAGCAGATCTCGAAGACCGACACACCGCAGTACCTTCTCAAGTTCGACTGGAACATCAATGACTGGAACCGGCTCGAACTGACCGCGTTCAACGACAAGTCCACCGAGAAGGTCGACAACTTCAACTCCACGCGGCCCTACGACACCGGGCAGGGCAGCGCCATCGGTCTGGACAAGTACACGTCCGGCGGCAAGAACACGATCCTGCAATGGACGAGCTATCCCACATCGGATTTGACCCTCTCCGCGCTGTATGGCGTCGGCAACTACTCGCGCGAGACTGCCATCGCCGCCTCGGGTTGCCCGGCGGTCTACGATGGGCGGCCGCCCCGCACTCAGCTTGAGTACCTCGGCTGCTGGTCGGAAGCCAACCTGAACGTCGATGATCCCAACGCCAAGGACAAGCGCAATGCCCTGCGCTTCGACGCTGAGTACGTACTGGGGGCGCACACGCTCAAGGCGGGCCTGGACCGTGAGACCTACGACACGGTCGACGGCTCAGTGTCCTCGGGTGGTGCGTACTACCGCCTGTTCACCTTGGGTGCAGGCCAGTCTATCGGCGGCACGGGCTACACCAACACCACGGGTGCAGCCCTGGATTACGTACGCGTGCGCTTCTTCCAGAATGGCGGTACCTTCAAGACCAAGAACTCGGCCTGGTACGTGCAAGACGACTGGCAGGTCACGAAGGACGTTGTTGTCAATTTTGGTATGCGCAACGAGTCTTTCGAGAACCAGAACGACAAGGGCCAGCCGTTCATCAAGGTGAAGAACACGTGGGCACCTCGCGGCGGCGTCGCGTGGGACGTGAACGGCAACGGCACCACCAAGCTGTACGGCAATCTCGGGCGCTACTACATCCCCGTGTACGCCAACACCAATGTTCGGCTTTCGGGCACTGAGACGTTCTACAACGACTACTTCCAGTTCGCCGGCGGTTTCAGCACGGACGGCAAGTCGGTCCCGAACTTGGGCCCCCAACTCGGCAACCGGGTCGTGACAAGCGACGGGTCGCCGAAGGATCCGCGCACGGTGGTGGACCCCAACATCAAGCCGCTGTATCAGGACGAGCTGATCCTCGGTTTCCAGCAGGCCCTGGCTGACCGCTGGGCCTACGGCTTGAAGTTCACCACCCGCAAGCTCAAGAACGGGATGGACGATGTCTGCGAAGGCACGCTGGCGAGCGAGTGGGCCCTTGCAAATGGCTACACGGCAGGCCAGGCCGCGACGATCGGCAGCACCATTGCAAATTGCTTCCTGTACAACCCTGGCGGCGACCTTGTCGCTAACGTTCCGCTGGGCGCGGGTGGTGCGCTTCAAGAGGTTCGAATCCCTGCTTCTGCGCTCATGCTGCCCAAGCCCAAGCGCACCTACAACGCGCTGGAGTTCTCGTTGGAGCGCCAGTGGGACAAGAAGTGGAGCGCGCAGGTGTCCTACGTGATGGCCTTCAGCAAGGGCAACACGGAGGGCTACGTGAAGTCGGACAACGGGCAGGACGATGCCGGCATCACGCAGGACTTCGACCACCCGGGCCTGATGGAAGGCTCCGAGGGCTACCTGCCCAACGACCGCCGGCATACCATCAAGGGCAGCGTCGCCTACGCGGCAACCGACGAGTGGGAACTTGGTGGCTCCTTCGTCATCCAGAGCGGTCGGCCGAAGAACTGCTTCGGCAACTACCCGGAAGTCGTTCGAGACGAGGACGGAAACCCCATCGTCCCGGCGCCCTATCCTCCCGGCCCGCTGGAGCGTGATGACTCCGATCTGTACGGCGCTGCGTCTTTCTATTGCAACGCGAAGCTGAACCCGCGCGGTTCGCTCGGCCGCTATGGCTGGACGCGGGACTTCAGCGTCCGTGCCAAGTACACCCCGTCCTACGTGAAGGGCCTGAGCCTGTCTGTCAGCGTTCTGAACGTGCTCAATGCGCGTGGTGTTCGTGGGGCGGATGAGGCGGGCGAACTGGACGCCGTCGGCAGCGTGAACCCGACCTACGGCCGGCCCATCATCGGCAGCCTGCAGCGTCCGCGAGTTGTTACCTTCAAGGTAGCCTACGAGTTCTGAACCTGGGTTCTACCGAGCCGCAAAGACCGCCGCAGCGATGCGGCGGCTTTTTTTGTTCGCGCCGACGCGAGCGCGGCGTGTCGCGTACAGCGACGCGCAGACCTACTTCGGCGCCAGCCGGATCGCCCCGTCCAGGCGGATCACTTCGCCATTGAGCATGTCGTTCTCGACGATGTGCTTCACCAGCTTGGC
>CAYREA010000139.1:0-12157 GCA_964423075.1 uncultured Rubrivivax sp.
GGTCGAGGCGCGCAACTTCGACATCCGCAAGCAGCTGCTCGAGTACGACGACGTCAGCAACGACCAGCGCAAGGTCATCTACCAGCAGCGCAACGAGATCCTGGAAGCGGCCAGCCTCGACGAGCAGATCGCCAACCTGCGCAAGAGCAGCATGGCCGACGTGGTGCGCACCTACGTGGCCGAAGGCACGCTCGAGGAACAGTGGGACCTGGACGCGCTGGAGAAGACCCTGCGCGACGAGTGGCAGCTCGAGGTCGACCTGAAGGGCCAGGTGGCCGGCAGCGACAGCGTCACCGACGAGGACATCGTCGACAAGGTGGTGGCCGCCGCCGACACCCAGTTCAAGGCCAAGCTGGAGCAGGTGGGCGCCGAGCAGTTCACCCCCTTCATGCGCATGGTGCTGCTGCAGAGCATCGACAGCCATTGGCGCGAGCACCTGGCGGCGCTGGACTACCTGCGTCAGGGCATCCACCTGCGCGGCTACGCCCAGAAGAACCCGAAGCAGGAATACAAGCGCGAGGCCTTCGACCTGTTCAGCCAGCTGCTGGACGTGGTGAAGATGGAAGTGACGCGCATCCTGATGACGGTGCGCATCCAGTCGCAGGACCAGGTGGCCGAGGCCGCCGAGGCGCTGGAAGCCCAGGCCGGCCACGTCACCAACGTCACCTACACGCACCCCAACGAGGACGGCAGCGTCTCCCAGGAGGCCGGCCCGCCGCCGAGCCTGGCCGACGGCGTGCCCAAGGTCGGCCGCAACGACCCCTGCCCCTGCGGCAGCGGCAAGAAGTACAAGAGCTGCCACGGCCGACTGGCCTGAATTCGGCCGGAGTTCGGCCCGGGCACGGCAGGCCTCAGGGCGTCTCCGGGTAAGTACCCCCGCACCCGCGGGTTGTGGCGGGCGCGGAGCCTGCATATCGTCATTCATTACCTTTCCACGACCGAGGTGTGAATTGACGATGAAACCCGTCCTGGCCGGGCTCGCGCTGCTTGCTGCAGCGGGCAGTTCCCAGGCCGTCACGGTCCTCTCCGAGGGCTTTGACAACGTGAGCACCCTGCCAGCCTCGGGCTGGGTGCAGGTCAACAACAGCGCTGCGCCTGTCGGAACCAGCTGGTTCCAGGGCAACGCCGGCATCTTCCCCGCCTTCAGCGGCGCCGAAGGCTCGTACGCCGCCGCCAACTTCCTGGGCACCGGCAGCGCCGCCGGCGGCATCAGCAACTGGCTGATCCTGCCGGCGCTCACGCTCGACAGCAGCAGCGTGCTGTCGTTCATGGTGCGCGCTGGCGGCGAGGGTTTCCTCGACACGCTGGAAGTGCGCTTCAGCCCTAACGGCAGCAGCACCAACGTCGGCACCACCAGCACCAGCGTGGGTGATTTCGGCATCCTGCTGGGCACCTACGGCGCCGACACCGCCGGCGGCTGGGAAAGCCTGAGCTTCAGCCTGTGGGGCCTCTCTGCGCCCACCAACGGCCGCCTGGCCTTCCGCTACGTGGTCGACAGTGTCGCCACCGCCGGCAACTACATCGGCATCGACAGCGTGAGCGTCACCGCTGCCGTGCCCGAACCCGCCACCTACCTGTTGATGGCTCTCGGTGTCGCCGGCCTCGTGCTGCGCCGCCGCATGGGCGCCTGAAGGAGCATTTGAAGATGTCTCAATCCAAGTTGATCGTCCTGGCGGGCCTGCTCGCCCTGGGCGCCGTTGCCAGCGCGCACGCCCAGCGCGTCACCCGCGACAGCGTCACCGGCGAACTGCGTGCGCCCACCGCGGCCGAAGTCAAGGCCATGGACAGCGGCAAGCGTTCCACCCGTGCCGTCGGCGTGCTCAGCGGCAAGGCCGACCCGCAGGCCGTGCACATGCCCGATGGCACCGTGATGCAGGAACTCACCACCGACAGCCTGATGTATTCCGTGGCGCGCAAGAACGCCGACGGCTCGATCAGCCAGTACTGCGTGCACGGCGAAGAAGCCGCGCAGCGCCTGGTCAAGGGCAAGCAGGCCAGGACGCAGATGATCTCCAAGGCCGGCAAGGAGGTCAGCTATGAGCTCAAGTAAGCGCCTGGGCTCCAAGGGCCTGGCCCTGGCCGCGACCTTCGCCGCTTCGCTGCTGGCAGCGGGCGGCGCGAACGCCGCCGCCACCATCATCATCAACAACCTGAACGGCCCTGGCGTCGGTTTCAACGACGCCACGCCTGTGGCCCCGATCGGCGGCAACACCGGCACCACGCTGGGCGAACAGCGCCTGATCGCCTTCACCTACGCCGCCAACCTGTGGGGCGCCACGCTCACCAGCAACGTGCCGATCGTGATCAACGCGCAGTTCAGCGCGCTCACCTGCACGGCCACCTCGGCGGTGCTGGGCAGCGCGGGTGCAACGCAGATCTTCCGCAACTTCCCGAACGCACCGAAGCCGGACACCTGGTATTCGTACGCGCTGGCCAACAAGCTGGCGGGTGCCGAGGTGGGGGCCTCGTCGCCGCAGATCAACGCCAACTTCAACGTCAACCTGGGCCAGGCGGGCTGCCTGCCCGGCACCTTCTTCTACCTGGGGCTGGACGGCAACCACGGCACCAACACCGACTTCGTGGCGGTGCTGCAGCACGAGATGGGTCACGGCCTGGGCTTCCAGACCTTCACCAACGGCACGACGGGTGCGTTCAACGGTGGCTTCCCGGCCATCTGGGACCACTACCTGTTCTCCACCGCCGCCGGCAAGACCTGGAAGGACGCCACGGCGGCCGAGCGCGTGGCCTCGGCCATCAGCGTGACCGGCCTGGTCTGGACCGGCCCCGTGGTCACCGCCGCCGTGCCCAGCGTGCTGCGCCAGGGCACCGCGGCGCTGATCGTCAGCGGCGCGGGCGCGGGCTCCGCCGCCGGCACCTACACGGTAGGCGAAGCCTCGTTCGGCAGGCCGATCAACGGCAGCACGCCGGTCACTGCGCAGATCATGCCTGTGGCCGCGCAGACCCCCGGCGCCGGCAGCGGCTGCGAGCCCTTCACCGAGAACAACATCAAGGCCGTGCGCAACCGCATCGCCCTGATGGACCGCGGTGTCTGCGGCTTCGCCATCAAGACGAAGAACGCGCAGAACGCCGGTGCGGTGGGTGTCATCATCGCCGACAACGTGGCGGGTTCGCCGCCGCCCGGCCTGGGCGGATCCGACCCCACCATCACCATCCCGGCCGTGCGCATCACGCTGGACGACGGCAACAAGCTGAAGTCCGCGCTGGTGACGCGCTCGCGTGTCGCTTCGGGCGTGATCGGTTCGCTCACCACCGTGGGCAGCCAGTACTCGGGCGCCGACGCGCTGGGCCGCATCATGATGTTCGCGCCGAACCCGTTCCAGGGCGGTTCGTCGGTGTCGCACTACGACACGTCGGCCTTCCGCAACCAGCTGATGGAGCCGGCAATCAACGGCGACCTGACGCAGTCGGTGATCCCGCCGCAGGACCTGACCTTCCGCCTGTTCCAGGACATCGGCTGGTAAGTCTTCCGGCCTAGGCAGAACAAGGGGCGCAGCCTGCGGGCTGCGCCCCTTTTCCTTGGGGCGCGTCCCTACAATGTCGGGTTCCCTGACGCCACCACACCCGCCATGCCCGTCAACCTGAGCGCACCCGACCCCAAGGACCTGCATGCCGTGCCCGGCGTGCGCATCGGCGTGGCGATGGCCGGCGTGCGCAAGGCCAACCGGCGCGACCTGGTGGTGTTCGCGCTGGACGAAGGCACGGCCGTCGCCGGCGTCTTCACGCTAAACCGCTTCTGCGCCGCGCCGGTGCAGGTCTGCCGCGAACACCTGGCCGGCGGCAGCGGCGTGCGCGCCATCGTCATCAACACCGGCAATGCCAACGCCGGCACCGGCGCCGACGGCCTGGCCCGGGCGCGCCGCACCTGCGCCACGATGGCCGGGCTGATGGGCGTGCAGCCGCAGCAGGTGCTGCCTTTCTCCACCGGCGTGATCATGGAGACGCTGCCGGTGGAGCGCATCGAAGCCGGCCTGCCGGCGGCCATCGCCGCGCTGCAGGCCGCGAACTGGGGCGAGGCCGCAGCCGGCATCATGACCACCGACACGCTGCCCAAGGCCGCGTCGCGCCAGGTGCAGATCGGCGGCCGCACGGTCACGGTCACCGGCATCAGCAAGGGCGCCGGCATGATCCGCCCGAACATGGCCACCATGCTCGGCTTCGTGGCCACCGACGCCGCCATCGCGCCCGGCCTGCTGCAGCCGCTGGTGAAGGAAGCCGCCGACCTCAGCTTCAACCGCATCACCATCGACGGCGACACCTCCACCAACGACAGCTTCGTACTGATGGCCACGCAACGGGCCGGCCATGCACCCATCACCTCGCTGTCCAGCAGCGAAGGCCGCGCGCTGCGCGATGCCGTGGTGGCGGTGTCGCAGCAGCTGGCGCAGGCCATCGTGCGCGACGGCGAAGGCGCCACCAAGTTCATCACCGTCACCGTGCAGGGCGGCCGTACCGCCGATGAATGCCGCCTGGCGGCCTACGCCATTGCGCACTCGCCGCTGGTGAAGACCGCCTTCTTCGCCAGCGACCCGAACCTGGGCCGCATCCTGGCTGCGGTGGGCTATGCCGGCATCCATGACCTGGACCAGGGCCTGATCGACCTCTTTCTCGACGAGGTGCACGTGGTGCGCGAAGGCGGCCGCCACCCGGCCTACCAGGAAGCGGACGGCCAGCGCGTGATGAAGCAGAGCGAGATCACGATCCGCGTGCACCTGCACCGCGGCGACGTCGAATCGAGCGTCTGGACCTGCGACCTCTCGCACGACTACGTCAGCATCAACGCCGACTACAGGTCCTGAAGGGGCGGCCGCTGCTGCCCCGCCTCGCCCCCGACGACCTGCTGCGCGACCCGGCGTATCGCCGGCTGTGGACCTCCATCCTCACCAGTTCGTTCGGCAACCAGGTGATGATGCTGGCGCTGCCGCTCACCGCGGCGGTGCTGCTGCACGCCACGCCCACGCAGATGGGGCTGCTCACGGCGATGGAGCTGGCGCCCTTCCTGCTGGTGTCGCTGCCCTCGGGCGTGTGGCTCGACCGTGTGCGCAAGCTGCCCGTGTACGTGGTGGGCGAATCGCTCATCGCCGTGGGTGCGGCCAGCGTGCCATTCGCCTGGTGGATGGGCTGGCTGAGCATGGGCTGGCTCTACACCGTGGGCTTCCTGCTGGGCCTGGTGCACACCGTGGCCGGCACCGCCGCGCAGGTGGTGCTGACGCAGGTGGTGGCACGTGAGCGCCTGGTCGAAGCGCATGCCAAGAACGCGCTCGCGAACTCGGGCGCCGAGGTGCTCGGGCCCGGTATCGCCGGCGGCCTGATCAAGCTGCTGGGCGCGCCGCTGGCACTGGTGTTCAACGCCGCGCTGCTGCTCAGCTCGGCGCTCATCCTGCGTGGCATCCCCATCAACGAGCGTCACGACCCGCGCCCGCCGGCGCCCTTCTGGCATTCGCTGCGCGTGGGCCTGCGCTTCGTCGCCGGGCAGCGCCTGCTGGTGACGCTGGGTGTGCTGATGGGCGTGTGGCAGATGTGCCACCACGCCGCGGTGACCGTGCAGATCCTGTTCGCCACGCGCACGCTGGGCCTGAGCGAACACGCGGTGGGCCTGTGCTACATGGGCATGGGCGTGGGCAGCATCACGGGCAGCGTGCTGGGCCGGCGCGTCAGCCACCGTATCGGGCCCGGGCCCTGCCTGGTGGTGGGCTACGCCATCTGCGGCGCGGGCTGGCTGCTGCTGGCCTCGGCGCCGGCCAGCGGCTTCGGCGTGGCCGCCTTCGCCTTGACGCTGATGGCGTTCTCCACCGGCGCCGTGTTCATCTTCATCAACTTCCTGGCCCTGCGCCAGGCCGTCACGCCGCCGGCGCTGCTGGGGCGCATGACCAGCACCATGCGCTGGCTCACGCTGCTGGCGGCCGCACCCGGTGCGCTGCTGGGCGGCTGGCTGGGTGAACACGTGGGGCTGCGCGCGTCGCTGTACTTCGCCGGCGGGGTGTCGATGCTGCTGGTGATCGTGGCCTGGCGCATGCCCCTGATCCAGAGCCTGAAGACGCTGCCCGAGCCCGAGCGTGAATCGGAATGGCTGGGGCTGGAAGCCGACGTGCGGCCGACGGTCCACTGATCAGCAGATCAGTCGAAGACCGTGGCCGCGTGCGGCGAGAAGCGGTCCACCGCGTCGGTGATGATGCCGGTGATGCCCAGCGCCAGCAGGCGGCGCGCCTCGGCCGCGTCGTTCACCGTGTAGCACAGGGTGCGCAGGCCGGCTTCGTTCAGCCGGCCCATCAATGCGGCGTCGATCAGCCGGTGATTGAGCACGACCGCCACCGCGTCGAGCGAACGCACCAGCTCGAACCAGCCCGGCCACAGCGTATCGAGCAGCAGCGCGCGCGGGATGTGCGGCGCAGCACCGTGCGCGGCCTGCAGCGCCTCGGGCTTGAAGCTGCTGAAGAGCAAAGGCGTGCTGGCATGCGCCCACAGCCGCGTGCAGGCCGTGGCCACGGCGCGACCGGTCTCGGCCTCCTGGCCGGGCGTGGGCTTGATCTCGACATTGAGCGCACAAGCGTTGCGCTGCACGTAGTGCGCAATGGCGTCCAGGCTGGGCAGCGGCTCGCCGGCATACGTGCGTGAGTGCCAAGCGCCAGCGTCAAGACGCGACAGCTCGGCCCATTTGCGCAGCCCGGCCACGCCGCTCTCGGGGGTGGTGCGGTCCAGTGTGTCGTCGTGCAGCAGGAAGGGCACGCCGTCGGCGCTGAGCTTCACGTCGCACTCGAACGCGCGGTAGCCGTGCGCGGCGCCCACGCGGAAGGCCGCCAGCGTGTTCTCGGGCGCCAGCTTGCCGGCCCCGCGGTGCGCGATCCACAGCGGCAGCGGCCAGGCGCCGTTCATCCCACGCGCTGCCCGGTGCCGCTGTCGAACCAGTGCAGGTGCTCGGCCGCCACGTGCAGGCGCACCGAGTCGCCATGCGCCGGATGCGCCAGCGTGGCCTCGATGCGCAGCGTGAAGGGCGCGTCGCCCAGACGGCCGTAGACCAGGCGCTCGGCGCCCAGCATCTCCAGCATGTCCACCTTCAGCGGCCAGCCGCCGTTGTCCGACAGCGTGGCGTGCTCGGGCCGCACGCCCAGGGTGAGCGCCCCGCCGCGCGGCGCGGCCGAGGGCAGAGAGATGGTCTCGCCGCCCACCGTGAAGCGCGAGCCGTCGGCCTGGCCGGCCATCAGGTTCATCGGCGGGCTGCCGATGAAGCCGGCAACGAAGGTCGAGGCCGGCTTGCCGTACACCTGCTCGGGCGTGCCGATCTGCTCGATGCGGCCGGCGTTCATCACGATCATGCGCTGGGCCAGCGTCATCGCCTCCACCTGGTCGTGGGTGACGAAGAGCGAGGTGACGCCCAGCTCGTGGTGCAGCTTCTGGATCTCAAGCCTGGTCGCGGCTCGCAGCTTGGCGTCCAAGTTCGACAGTGGCTCGTCGAACAGGAACACCTGCGGCTGGCGCACGATGGCGCGGCCCATGGCCACGCGCTGGCGCTGGCCGCCGGAAAGCTGGCGCGGCTTGCGGTCGAGCAGGTGGCCCAACTCCAGGATCTTGGCGGCCTTCTGCACGCGCATCTCGATCTCGGCCTTGGGCTGCTTGGCGATCTTCAGGCCGTAGGCCATGTTGTCGTACACGCTCATGTGCGGGTACAGGGCGTAGTTCTGGAACACCATCGCGATGTCGCGCTCGGCCGGCTCGAGCCGGTTGACGATGCGCCCGCCGATGTGGATTTCGCCGCCGGTGATCTCTTCCAGCCCCGCCACCATGCGCAGCAGCGTGCTCTTGCCGCAGCCGCTGGGGCCGACGATGACGATGAACTCGCCGTCGGCGATCTCGGCATCCACGCCGTGGATCACCTTCACGGCCTTGGGCCCGAGGCCGTAGGTCTTCTCGACGTTGCGGAGTGCGATGGCGCCCATGTGCTCTTCTACTTTTCGGTGTCCACGAGGCCCTTGACGAACTGCTTCTGCATCACCAGCACCACCAGCGCGGGCGGGATCATGGCCAGGATGGCGGTGGCCATGACGATGTTCCAGTCGTTGGCGGCGTCGCCGCCGGAGATCATGCGCTTGATGCCCATCACCACCGGGTACATGTCCTCGCTGGTGGTCACCAGCAGCGGCCACAGGTACTGGTTCCAGCCGTAGATGAACTGGATGACGAAGAGCGCGGCGATGCTGGTCGTCGACAGTGGCAGCAGCACGTCCTTGAAGAAGCGGATCGGGCCGGCGCCGTCGATGCGCGCGGCTTCCACCAGCTCGTCGGGCACGGTCAGGAAGAACTGGCGGAACAGGAAGGTGGCGGTGGCCGATGCGATGAGCGGCACCGTGAGGCCTGCGTAGCTGTTGAGCATGCCCAGGTCGGAAACCACCTCGTAGGTGGGCCCAATGCGCACTTCCACCGGCAGCATCAGCGTGACGAAGATCATCCAGAAGATGAGGTTGCGGAACGGGAAGCGGAAGTAGACGATGGCGAAGGCCGACAGCAGGCTGATGGCGATCTTGCCGATGGCAATGCACAGGGCCATCACCAGGCTCACCACCAGCATCGGGCCCACCGGCGGGATCTTGCTGCCGTACTCGGTGGCGCCGCCCAGCAGCGCCAGCTTGTAGCTGTTGACGATGTTGCTGCCCGGCAGCAGCGACATCGGCACGTTCTGCACGATCTGCTCGGCCGTCTGCGTGCTGGCGATGAAGGTGATGTAGACAGGGAAGGCGACGATCAGCACGCCCAGCACCAGCACCAGGTGCGAGAGCAGCGTGGCGAGAGGGCGGTTCTCGACCATCTCAGTAGTTCACTTTCTTCTCGACGTAGCGGAACTGGATCACCGTCAGCGCAATGACGATGAACATCAGCACCACGCTCTGCGCGGCCGAGCCGCCCAGGTCCAGCGCCTTGAAGCCGTCGTAGTAGACCTTGTAGACCAGAATCGCCGTGTCCTTGCCCGGCCCGCCGTGCGTGGCCGCGTCGACGATGGCGAAGGTCTCGAAGAAGGCGTAGACGACGTTGATCACCAGCAGGAAGAAGGTGGTGGGCGTGAGCAGCGGGAACTGCACGGTCCAGAAGCGGCGCCAGGGGCCGGCGCCGTCGATGGCGGCGGCCTCGATCAGGCTCTTGGGAATGCTCTGCAAACCGGCCAGAAAGAACAGGAAGTTGTAGGACACCTGCTTCCACACCGCGGCCAGCACGATGAGGATCATCGCGTGCGTGCCGTTGAGCAGGTGGTTCCAGTCCAGCCCGGCGGCGCGCAGCCAGAAGCTGACGATGCCGATGGAGGGCGCGAACATGAACAGCCACAACACGCCGGCCACCGCCGGCGCCACGGCGTAGGGCCAGATCAGCAGCGTCTTGTAGATGGCCGCGCCGCGCACCACGCGGTCGGCCATCACGGCCAGCATCATCGAGATCAGCAGCCCCAGCCCGGCCACCAGGACGGAGAACACGGCCGTGGTCTTGAACGACTCCAGGTAGCTCTCGTCGGCCCACAGGCGCTGGAAGTTCTCCATGCCCACGTACACCCGGCTGATGCCGAAGGCGTCCTGTTGCAGCACGCTGTTGTAGAGCGCCTGCCCCGCGGGCCAGAAGAAGAAGACGGTGATGATGACCACCTGGGGTGCCACCAGCACCCAGGGCAGCCACCAGCTCTGGAACCGAACCCGCTTCTCGACGCTCATCGCGAGCGCGGCTTACTTGTTCGCCTTCTCGAAGCGTTCGAGCAACTCGTCGCCGCGCTTCTTCGCGGTGTCGAGGCCTTCCTTGGCGGTCTTCTTGCCGGCCCAGACCTGCTCCATCTCCTCGTCGATGACGGTGCGGATCTGCACGAAATTGCCCAGCCGCACGCCGCGCGACTTGTCGGTGACCTTGCGGATCATCTGCGTCACGCTCACGTCGGTGCCCGGGTTCTGCTTGTAGAAACCGGACTTCTCGGTGATGCCGTAAGCGGCCGAAGTGATGGGCAGGTAGCCGGTGCGCTGGTGCGCCGCAGCCTGCACGTCGGGGTCGGACAGGAACTGGAAGAAGGCGGCCACACCCTTGTATTCATCGGCCTTCTTTCCGCTCATCACCCACAGGCTGGCGCCGCCGATGACGGTGTTCTGCGGCGCGCCGACGACATCGGGGTAGTAGGGCAGGGTGCCGATGCCGCCGGTGAACTTGGCGTTGCGCTTGACGCTGCCGTACAGCGCCGAAGAGCCCGTGGTCATCGCGCACTCGCCCGACACGAAGGTGGCGTCGGCCGAGTTGCCGCGTCCCTTGTAGACGAAGAGCCCGCCCTTGGCCATGTTGGCCAGATTCTCGATGTGGCGCACATGCAGCGGCGTGTTGATGGCCAGGCGGGTGTCCAGCCCGTTGAAGCCGTTGCGCTTGGTGGCGAACTCGACGTTGTGCCAGGCGCTGAAGCTCTCCAGCTGGGTCCAGCTCTGCCAGCTGGTGGTGAACGGGCACTTGTGGCCCGAGGCCTTCAGCTTGGCGGCAGCCAGGGCCACTTCGGGCCAGGTGACCGGCGGCTTCTCGGGGTCGAGCCCGGCGGCCTTGAACGCGTCCTTGTTGTAGTGGAAGACCGTGGTGCTGCTGTTGAAAGGCAGGCTCATCATCTGGCCGTTGCTGGCCGTGTAGTAGCCCGATACGGCAGGCACATAGACCGCCGGGTCGAACTTCGCCCCGGCTTCCTTCATCAGCACCGCAACCGGCTTGATGGCGCCCTTGCTGGCCATCATGGTGGCCGTGCCCACCTCGAACACCTGCAGGATGTGCGGCGCGTTGCCGGCGCGGAAGGCGGCGATGGCTGCCGTCATGCTCTCGTCGTAGGTGCCCTTGAACACCGGCGTGACCTTGTAGTCCTTCTGGCGGCCGTTGAAGTCCTTGGCCAGGTCGTTCACCCATTCACCCAGGGCGCCGCTCATGGAATGCCACCACATCACCTCGACCTGGGCGTGGGCGGGCAGCGAGGCAAGCAGGGCGGCGAAGGCGGGGGCGATCAGGCGCAGTTTCATGAAGTCTCCGGCAGGCAGTTCTGGACAAACCCGCGAGTATCGCGGCCGTTTGTGACACCGCAGGTTCTGTCACGGATGCCGAATCCCGGACAAGCGGGATAACCCGCCGCGCTTCATCGACCGCCGCAGGGGCGCAACGGCCGCTCCGGTAGCATTGAGGACAAACCCTATGAACGCCCCCTTGCCCCTGCCCACCGCCCTGCCGGCCCACGCCGCAGGCCCCGTCGACGATGCCGGCAGCGAGGGTGTGCGGCTGCGCGAGATTCCGTACAACTACACCTCGCTGTCCGATCGCGAGATCGTCATCCGCCTGCTGGGCGCACGCGCCTGGGAGCTGCTGAGCCTGCTGCGCCAGGAGCGCCGCACCGGCCGCTCGGCGCGCATGCTGTACGAAGTGCTGGGCGACATCTGGGTGGTGCAGCGCAACCCCTACCTCGAAGACGACCTGCTCGACAACCCCAAGCGGCGCGCGATGCTGATCGAAGCGCTGCACCACCGCCTGAACGAGGTGGCCAAGCGGCGCGACCCCAGCTCGGACGCGCAGCGCGACCAGCTGGTGGGCGAATTGCTCTCGGCCGCCCGCGCCGCCGTCGAACATTTCGCAGCCCGCTTCCGCGAAGTGTGGGACCTGCGCAAGGCCACGCGCAAGGTGCTGGGCCGCGCCACCGCGAAGGACAACCTGAAGTTCGACGGCCTGAGCCGCGTCTCGCACGTCACCGACGCCACCGACTGGCGCGTCGAATACCCCTTCGTCGTGCTCACGCCCGACAGCGAAAGCGAGATGGCCGAACTGGTGGCCGGCTGCATCGAACTGGGCCTGACCATCATCCCGCGCGGCGGCGGCACTGGCTACACCGGCAGCGCCGTGCCGCTGACGTGGAAGAGCGCCGTCATCAACACCGAGAAGCTCGAGTTCATGAGCGAGGTGGAGATGGCGCAGCTGCCCGGCGTGGCCGAGCGCGTGCCGACGGTCTTCACGCACGCCGGTGTCGTCACCCAGCGCGTGGCCGATGCGGCCGAACGTGCCGGCTACGTCTTCGCGGTGGACCCCACCAGCGCCGAGGCCAGCTGCATCGGCGGCAACATCGCCATGAACGCCGGCGGCAAGAAGGCTGTGCTGTGGGGCACGGCGC